>JAYVNB010000091.1:0-1920 GCA_043759365.1 Bacteriovoracaceae bacterium
CTCCTCCACCGTCAGTCGGGGAGTGGACTACTTGCGCAGGTCGCAAAAGCGGAACGGCGCTTGGCAGGGACGATGGGGTGTCACCTACCTCTACGGCACGGGGGCCGCTATTGCCGGCCTGATCCGCTTGGGCCTTGATCGCGCTGATGGAAGCGGGCGAGGGCAGAACCGAGGCCGTCATTCGAGGCGCCCAACATTTGGTAGAAGCTTTCAAGAGAACACAAGGTTGGGTCGACGACTCGGCTACCGGGACGGGTCATCCGGGAGTGTTTTAAGAGCAGTATCCGGCTTACGCTTACGCGTTTCCCATGATCGCGCTTTCTAGGTTCGTTGCGCTCGATCCTTGATGCTCGACTCTTCAGCCGAGGCGTAAAGGTAGAAAAAAAACGAACGTTTACAATATTCAAACGACTGTTTGACTTGATTGAACGAGTGCTCTAAATTGATCCTATGGTTCAAAAGCGGAAAGCCGATCTCCCTGAGGAGAAATCCAGGGCCTTGCTCTTGGATGCCGCCAAGATGCTTTTCGCGAAGCAGGGGTTCGATGGGACTACCGTCCGCGACATCGCCCAAGAAGCGGGAGTGAACCTCAGTCTCGTCAGTTATTACTTCGAAGGTAAGGAGGGTCTCTACCGTGCCTGCTTGGAGCAGTTCGGGAAGGCCCGCCTGGCGATGGTGCGTCGATTGCTCGCCCCGGTCGACAGCGTCTCCGAGCTCCGGCTCCGGTTCCGCATGGCGGTTGAAGAAATCGTCAGCGTACAGATCCAGAATCCCGAATTGTCACAGATGATCCATCGGGAGATCGAATGCAACCTGCCCATTGCGCAAAAGACCTTCGAGGAGACTTTTCTCCGGGTATTTCAGGCTTGGGTCGACTTTTTCCAGCATGCTTCAAAAAAGGGCCTGATCCGTCCCGGGATCGATCCACTCAGTTTGGCCCAAGTGGTCCAAGGTGCCGTGAACAACTTGGTTCGGGTTGATCCGGTCCGGCAGCGTTTCTATAATTTAACGGTGAAGAACCCCATCCATCGCGAGCATCTGCTCGACAATCTTGTCAATATCATCCTTTGCGGCTGCTTGGAGACTCTCCCTTGAAATCCCCCATCTTGCTGATGTCTCTCATCGCGCTCGCCTCGAGTTCTTTTACTTTCGCTCGTGCAGGTGAGCCCCTCACCCTTGAGCGCTACATTGAACAGGTGAAGCAAGGGAATACTGCTTACTCGGGCGCCTCGAGTGCGGCCGGAGGTGCCCTGTTACGGGCCAAGGAAGGTGACCTTCAGTTGTCCCCCGCGCTTTTTGGCACCGAGCAGCTGGCGATCGACAATGGACCCAAGATTAACCCGGTTTTTCAGGGGACTTCGACCACCGCCAATTCCTACAGCTTGGGAATTCAGAAGCTCTGGGACTTCGGCCTCACCAGCAAACTTTCCTACAACCTCGGATACACCTCGATTCAAGGCGCGCCGCTCCTTGCGCTCCCGGTCTCCTATAATGCTCGTCCCCTGCTCGAGCTGTCGATCCCGGTTTGGGCAAACGGTTTTGGACGGGGAGCACGTGCCCAGACCCAGCTCATCGAGGCGTCCGCACTCGCCACTGCCAATAGCGAAGGCTACAACGCACAGAGGACGCTGGCGTCGGCTGAGTCGGCCTACTGGCGCCTCGCGGTTTCGCGCGATGTCTTGGTGGTCCAGAAGGACAATTCTGAGCGGGCCGAAAAGTTGCGGGAATGGAACGCCCGGCGTGCCCGCTTGCGCTTGGGCGACGATTCGGACACCTATCAATCCGATGCCACGTTGAAGTTGCGACGGATCGAGTTGCAGGGAGGATTGGACGAGGAGCGTTCTGCGGCGCTCGCATTCAATTCCGCCCGAGGCATCGCAGGATCGAAAGTGGACGAATCGATCCTGGAGTTAAACCAAA
>JAYVNB010000092.1:0-18055 GCA_043759365.1 Bacteriovoracaceae bacterium
CTTCATCTCGCCAGATATCGGCTTCTGCCTCATTGCGCACGACGGGAACGATCTTCTTGCGGGGCTTGCGCCCCTTCTTCACGGAGTGTAGTTCGGACATAGAGTGGTTCCTTTTTCGAGCGGACCTTGGCGGGTCCGATCCGGTTGCTCTCAAGACTTCTGGAGTCGGGAGAGTGAACCACTCAACTTCAAGTTTCAACTAAGCTTGGGACATGGCCTCGCCGAGCGGGAGATCCATAAACGGTTTCGGTATTGGGATAGAGAGAAGGTCCCGGAAGGAAAGGAATACCAAACAGCTCAAGCCTCCTGGCCCGCAATCGTACCTCTGGAGCTTTTTCAAATTGTCCAAAGTCGCCTGGACTGGAACGCTCAGAGATACCGTCCCAAAGGTGGACGCAACTTCGAGTACCTCTTTAGCTCCACAGTATTTTGCGGGGAATGCGGCCGAGAGATGGTGGGACGGAGCGGAAAAACTAAAACCGGGGAGAAGCACTTTTACTACGCCCATAAGGTCAAGAAGCGGGAGACCCGCGAAAACCCCGGCTGCAAGTGTCGATGGTACTCCTTTGATGCTCTGGACCTCCATTAGATCATGCGCAATCGCATTAAAAAAATTGCGGATAGTCCAGCCTTCGTCGAGGCTCTTTATGAAAATGCCACGATCAACAAGGCTGCCCTCATCCCCGACAACGAGCGGCGCATCGCGGTCCTCGAAAGTGAGATCAAGGGGCTCAACCAGCAGATCGCAAGTCTCATGGACACCATCCAAAGCAACCCTTCTCAGATTGTCCGCGACCTCATTACCAAGGAACTGGACTCCAAGGGATCAGCGCTCAAGGCGAAAACGACGGAGGAAAATTCTCTTCGGACGCAATCGGAAGGGACCCGGATCGGTACAGTGGAGAGACAGGAGTTTCGGAAGCTCGCCAAAACTTGGGATCAGCTTTTCACCAAACTCACGCCTGCCGAGAGAAAAGATTTCGTCCGGACGGTCATTGGAAGAATCGAGTTCTTCCCGGATCTGCTCCGGATTCGGTACAACTACGACCAGCGGACGGTCGCTCAGGCTCTCAATGTAGTAGAGCTGGCTACGTACAGAGGTTCCAATGGGGCTGGATCGGAAGGTCCGGCCCCCGGCCCCTTATTCTCAAAGAGGGGCCAGAGGGCTTCGGATTCACATGTTATTTGTATTGGTCGGGGCAGCAGGATTCGAACCTGCGACCCTCTGCTCCCAAAGCAGATGCGCTAGCCAGGCTGCGCTATGCCCCGACGAAGAGAGACCTTAAACCAAGTTTCGCCGAGTTGCTACTGAGAAGTCTGGCTGGTCCACTGAAGATGGGAAAGATGGAAAATCAGGTCATTGAAGAGCTGTTCCATCCGGCTTCCCGGGGACTGCCGCCCTCCGGCCCGGTCTCCCATCAATTCGCGAAGGGACTGCGCCCGGAGTGACAACTCCCGATGCCCCTGGTTTTCACCCAGGACCGCGAGCTGCGATAGCGCGCCGGCCATTCCGCTCCATTGCCCCATCTTGAAGCTGATTTGAAGTTCGTCTTTGAGGGACTGAAGCTCGCCGGCCAACGCCGCATTCCTGTTTTCCATGGAACCTAAAGGATAACCACCGATTGGGCCCGTGTCAAAGGGGCGCCTCCCGCCCGCTTCCAGCCCATGCGACGGACGGTGTTGACATCCGCTCGGGATTTCTTCTACTCTTTTTAGAGAAGAGCCTCCCGGAAGAGGCTCCAGTCAAGGCGACCCAGCTGTCTTGAGTCAGGTCAAAAACGCCAGAAGAAGTTCAAGGAGGAACCCGCATGATGTCCAAGATCCATTTGTCAGCTCTCCTGATCGCATCCAGTGCTTTCACCGCAACGGTCTCGATGGCCTCCCTCAACGAGGCGATGATCCAGAGGCAGATGGATCGGCAAGAGACGACTGCTATGAATCCGGTCCGGGTCGAGGGCCCCTTGAGCTGCAACCTGGGTGAGAGCAATACCGGGGAGAGTTGCGATCTTTCGATTCGCGACCAGAAGTCCGGCCGTACCTTCGCCCTCTCGAACAACACTTCGGCAATGCGCCTCTACATGCAAGGCGCTCGCGTGGTCCTGATCGAGGGCAAGCTCGAGACCCCCAATACTATTGCGGTGAGTAAAGTCAGTTCGCTTTGAAGCCCGGATCCAATCGCCCCAGTTCCCAGGCCACTCTTAATCCTAAGGGAGTGACCGATTGCAGGCCCGGAGCGGATGGTCCGCTCCGGGTTTTTTTAAGACGGAACAGCGCTTTTCAGAGCGACTCGAAAAGGGTCTCTTGGACGATTACCCGGATGGCGGGAGCACCCCATTGGCCCCAACTTTCATAGTCCGATTCGGATCCGGCGCCCGATGCCCAACCCAATGGAAGCTGAGGAACGTGGATGAAGCCTGCCGCTACGGGCCCCGCTCCGCTCGCCAGCAGCCGGTAAAAGACATGGTTGCAGAGGAAATTTCCCGCTGAATCACTAATTCTGGAAGCAAAGCGGGTTTGGCTCAGCGCAGCCTGAACTCCACGTAACGGAAGCCGCGTAGAGAATGAGGACGGCCCCCCGGGCACGATCGGTCCTCCCGGGTCTCTCACCTCGCCCTGGTTATCGGGGGCACTGGAGGAATCCAGATTGGCCGCCTGCGTTTCCAATCGAAAATCAAGACCCGGGGCTTGACCGAAAGCGATCACCACGTCGGGCTGGAAAGCGGCTACAGCCCGCTGCAACTCCTCGGGAGCCCAGTCGTAGACCACCGGCAAGACGACCGTCTTGAGCTCAACGCTCGTCAATGGATCGTGCGTTCGAAGCGGTTGCTCCGCGACCGACTCCTCGAATTTCGCGAGCATCGCTTGGCTGGCGTTTCCCGCTTCACCCCCGAACCCTTCAAAACTCGTGAGTAAGACCCGGACCGGCCTGGGCATAGCGTGAGCCTCCAGACCCGCAGAAAGTAAAAACCAGATGAGTAATCCTGACATCAGGCGTCGTGAATTGCCAGTTTCAGGGGCCCCGATCAAGTGCTAAGTTTGTCCCCATGTTCACGTTGGATCGACAGAAATACCTCCGAATCTTGGAAGCCGAAGGCCTGGCCTCTGCGATTACCGTTCTTCATGGTGATACTCGCGAATGGGAATACCAGACCT
Organism: Bacteriovoracaceae bacterium; assembly: GCA_043759365.1. GTDB lineage: Bacteria > Bdellovibrionota > UBA1018 > UBA1018 > UBA1018 > JAYVNB01. The sequence continues at coordinate 3,154 of JAYVNB010000092.1, forward strand.
TCGAAGGTCACGAAGGATATGATCCGGCACTTTGGACAATGGTCGAAGAAGCCCGAAGCTTTTCGCGTGAACTTTGGGACTTGGCGATGAAGTCCGACCGCAAGTGACCTCGAACGACGTCCGGGTCGTTCGATGGGAACAAGCAGCGCCACTCAGTGAAGAAGAAGCCGAAGCCAAGCTCCACCAAGAAGGCTACGAATGCTTCAGATGGCATGACGTTGCGGGATCGACCTATCCCCGCCACCGCCATGAGCAAAGCGAATGCCTCTGGGTGCTGAAAGGGGAGATCACTTTCGCGGTCGAAGGGACGGAATACGTCCTCAAGCCCGGTGATCGACTTTACCTCCCCTCCCGAATTCCTCATACCGCTCGAGTGCCAGCAAATACGGGCGCCACTTATCTAGTCGGCCAAAAGCCGAAGGAGTGAACTCCGTGTCGACCTCGTCCTCGCTTGGGCCTCCCTCGCAACCCTCACTCGTCGAACTCATTCGAGTCTTCTCACGTCTCGGAGTCCTCGGATTCGGGGGACCGATGGCCACCATCGCGATGATGGAGGAAGAGCTGGTCCAGAAGCGGGGCTGGCTCAGTTTGCAAAGATTCGGAGAGATGTACGCGGTCTGCAAACTTCTTCCAGGCCCGGTCAGCACCCAGATGGCCATCTACCTGGGGTTCGAGTGCCTCGGGCGCTCCGCCGGAGCCCTTTGCGGATTCGTTTTCGTCATCCCTTCATTCCTGCTCGTTTTGGGTTTCAGCTTTGCTTACGTCACCTATGGGCTGACAGACCGTTTCGTTGCGCTGTTCTCGGGAATGCAGGCGGGAGCCTTGGTCGTCATCCTGCTTTCGACTTGGCAACTTTACAAACCGCATCGGCAGCGGCTGCAAGCTTGGGGAGTCGCGCTGTTTTGCTTCGCCTGTGTCGCCTGGAGCCCACGACTGGAACCCCTCCTGATCCTGGGGTTTGGCGCCTTCGGTGCCTGGAATGCTTCACGTAAGTGCCCCGCCTCCGCTTCGTTTCCCTCCACTTCGACTCGTGAAGTGGCGTCGACGGTTGTAGGATCCGTTGCTTTTATCGGCCTGGCGCGCGCCATGGCTCCGGATCGCCTGGCCCAACTCTTCTGGACCTGCTTTAAGGCTGGGGCCTTCACTTTCGGAACCGGCCTCGCAGTGGTCCCCCTCTTGGAAGGGGATGCGGTGACTCGATTCGGTTGGCTGACCCATGCTGAATTCATGGACGGACTAGCGATCGGTCAAATCACGCCCGGTCCAGTCGTCATCACTTCCACCTTCATCGGTTTCAAAACGGCCGGCCTGATCGGCGCAATCGTTGCGACGGTCGGGATGTTCCTCCCGTCCTTCATCAACATCCTCCTGATCGTTCCTAGGATTTGGAAAAAACTCTCCGGCACCCCGGCAGCTACCGGTTTCACGAAGTGGGCGATCCCCGCCGTCGTGGGAGCCATCGCGGGCGCTACCGTCCGATTGGGTTTCTTGGCGCTCTCTACTCCTTTGGCCATCGGCGCCTTTGTCGTCGCCTTCATTCTCGCGCTGAGAATCAAAACTCCCGCTTGGCTTTTGATCCCCGGAACGGGAATCGCCGCCACGCTGGCCGCGGCGGCGATTCACCTGTTTTCGGGTTGAGAGAGGGAGTACTTCTCTCATTCAGTTCACGGCCGCGGAGGATGCGGCTGAGGCTGGGGAGCCGGGACCGGATGCGGACTCGAAGTCGCAATCGGTGAAGGCGCAGTCGAAACAGGAAGCGGAGTCGACGTCGTATCCGGCACTCCACCGATGATGTGCCTTCGGAACCAGCTCAGATCGACTTGGTTGTTCGCGAAGTCATCGGCCGGATTGTTCTCGTCCGGATTGGCGGCGTTGAGGATCGAGAAGGGAACCCAGAGATAGTCTGGGTGGCCGTTCATCGAGTCATTGGCATCTCCCAGCCAAGCCCCTCCCACCACTCCATCGGTGTTCGGAATCCGAGTCACGATGAGGTTGCCTGAGGAGACGACCCGGGTTCCGTTGAACACCACCGGTCCATCCAACCAAATCTCCGACTTCAAGGTCCGGGGCGTGAATTGGCGCGACTGTCGAAATTCGAACGGCTCGGTGATTTCGTCCGCTCCCACTCCATCCTCACCCCACCAGATGGTCGTCGTCACATTGATGCGATAGACACCCGGCGCGCTCGGATGAGGCCCAACGTAATCCTCGGGTTTCGGATACTCCATCTGGTAAGCCACCATGGGCTGGTTCCAGACCTGGGTCCCCGTATAGCGGTCCATGAGGACGGGAAGCTTGAGGTTCCCCATGTAGTTTGTCAGGACGAGGAACATCTGATTGGGGACGATGTCCTCCTTCTTGTAATCGGGGTCAGTGTTGTAGTCCCAACGATTGCCGTAAAAGTCGGCGCTCGTGAGCATCCCGGCCTCGGAATACAAGGCTTTCAAGTCACCGACGCTGAAATTGATATTGCCGTAACGGACTGGTGCCCGTGGCTCGTCATACAGAGCAGCAGCTGCGCACCATCCGTTGCAGTGACCCCACCATCCTTCGACGTGGGGAACGCCTGCGCCGTGATGCTGGACCTCCCAAGCCTGTGCGTTGTACCGCTGGCCGTTCGGCCCGATTCCCCGAGCGGCATCGTATTTACCCGCTGGGCTTTGACCACCCCCGCTTCGCCCCGAGGCGATTCCGTTGGCGGTGTAGGGCCACCAGAAGCCCACCCAAGGCGTCTTGGCAGGCTGACCGTTCTGGTAATTGTTGATGAGCGTGGCGAAATTCTTCTCCCCGTTCACATCCACTTTGCCGGCCTGGTTCGGATACGGGTGGATCCCGAGCGCTGCCGGATCATCCGGAAAACCTGCCGAGCCACAACCCGCAAGAACCAACAAGAGCGCGGAGGCTCCCCATCCCTGTTTCATCACTCACCCCCTTTGCGAACCAGAATGCTGACACCCATCGGAGTCTGGAGATAGGCCGGCCAAGGGTCGCCCGTCTTCCAAAGCATCTGGACGTTCCGCCCGAAGAAATCGTCGTGCTCCATCGATTCAGCCGTGCGGACGCGTGATCTCCACGAAGTTTTTTCCGCGATCCGGTTCAACTCCGCCGGCAACTCAGGAAGTCTGTCCGACTTCAAGGCTCCTTGATCAGCGCTCCCGAGCTCGGGGACGTCCAGTGCGAAGAGCTCGAGCTTGGTCATCCGGGAACGAAAGCCATCGGGCGAAACCGCCACGGGCTCACGATCTGCCTTAAATTCCTTGCGGAAGACATACTCCTTCGCAATCTGGCGCATCCGACCGTCGAAACGGAGCTGGACCTTCTCGATCCGCGGATCCACGATCGACAGCCCATCCTGTTGGAGTTGGGTCACCGTCACCGTGATCCCCGCGGTGTCGACTGCCGTCACTTCGTAACGAAACAATCCAGTGAGGCTTTTTGGGACTGGGTGCGCCGGATCAGGCGCCATCATCCGCATTTGGGTGGATTGAGCATAGGAGGCAGCGACTTCCCAGCGATCACCCACACGATAGCCGTCGCCGCCCACGAATTTCCGGACTTTGTCCGAGGCGCTCGAGCCACCCGCGTAAGATGCAATCGACTTTTGATGAGTCACATAGTGATCTGCAATGGTGATCTCTTTCAAATAACTGTCGGACGACAACGTCGCCCAGGCGTTACCCGGTGTGAGCTGGCCTACGGCTAGACTGAGGAAAATCGCGATCCCTGCGCTTCGGTTCGTCATAAGCACCCCCTGGGGTGCGCCTTGAGCAAGTGTCAGGCCAAACCTGAATGAGCGGCTATTTTCCGAAGTCCCCATCGCAAAGGGGGCAGGATATCGCGCGCCTGAGGTTCAGTGGGTCGTTTAGCCCGAGGAAAAAAGAACAGTCTCAGCCGTGCCCCACTGAATTCAAGAAAGCTCACGTTGAAAATCCGCACCCGGGATGGTTTAAATCGAAGAATCCATGGGGCTACTGCACCGCAACGCGACCTTCGGGCCACCGCTTCGTATTTCAGCCTGGCGGAAAGTTGCCATGGCCATCTGGCGAACCGCCTACGACCCCAGCATTTATGGCGTATTGGAGTTCGACGCCGCTCCTGCGTTGGCTTACCTAGAACGCCTGCGAGCTCAGAGCGGCGCCCGAATCACCCTCACCCACTTCGTCGGGAAGGCAGTGGCAAAAGTCCTGGAAGCGCATCCTGAGCTGAATACGACCCTCCGGTGCGGCCGACTCTACCCACGAGTAGGCGTGAACCTGACCTTCACGGTCGCCTCCGACGGCACCGGCGCGGACCTGGGAGCGTTCACGCTTCGAGACGCCCACTTGAAGTCCGTGCAGGAAATCGCCCGGGAAATGACTCCTGCAGTCCGCGAAGTGAAGGAAAAATCGGATCCTCACTACCGCGGCTTCAAGTCGATTGTCTCGTTCTTCCCGAACTGGCTTGCACAAAGGCTCCTCGCGCTCGCGACCGTCGTTCAGTATGACCTGAACCTCTGGAGTCCGCTGTTCGGGCTGCCCCGAGATCCCTTTGGGGCCGTGCTCGTGACGAACATCGGCTCTCTGGGGCTAGACCTCGCCTTCGGCGCACTGGTGCCTGCGACCCGAATGGCAATGGTGGTCTCCGTCGGAGCAGTCCAAGACAAACCCGTCGTCCGAGAAGGGCAAGTGGTCGCTGGAAAAGTGATGTGCCTCGCTTTTACCATCGACCACCGGGTGATCGACGCCGTCCCCGCAGGTCACATGGCGAAGACCTTCAAACGCATCTTCGCGGATCCCGAGCGGGAGTTCGGCACCCTTTGACTTATTTCCACTCCTTTTCGAGTTGGCGGTAACTGGAATAGAATCCGCTCGAAGGAACAACGGACCAAATCGTCTGAACGTTCTTTTGACTCCCTCCCGAGAGCACTGCGATCAATTTCCAGGACGAACTGGGAGTCTTTCGACAGTAGAGCGGCCCACCGAGAACTCCGGGATCGAGTCTTCCCACCGTATCGCCAGGGCTTTCAACCGCCAAAATCTGGCTGTTGGAAAAAGCACGGAGGCCGTTCCGCGGACTTTGATCTGTCGTGACGGAGCCTCCCTGCCCACGCTTGACCGTGGAGCCGAATCCGGAGAGTCGACATTCCACTTTCGGATCGATCTCGCGATTATCCGGGGCCGTGAGGCTAGGGACCATGAGCTCAGACTCAAAGGCTTCGGCCGACAGCGGGAGAGCCATCGGCTGACCGGGGGCCGCATTGTAGAGGTGAAGGAACGCGAAATCCGCACTCCGATCCTTGAAGTTTCCCTCGATCCGAACTGCAGCCACCTTGCTTTCAAATCCAAAAGCGTAGCTTCCGTCGGAATGGACGCCTTGCGCCGAGCACTGGACCTTCAGAGTGCTCTGCGTCCCGGAGGGTAGCCCGCCATCGAAGCAATGCCCCGCAGTGAGCACCGTGCGTGGCCCGATCAAGGTCCCGCTACACTGGGCGACGGTCAGTCGAACCCGGTTTTCAGACAAATTTTTCTGGGTGGAGAAAGTGACCCGACAAATCGAAGAAGGCACCTCCTCGATTCCGCCAAAGGCTTGGGTTTGCACCCCAACCGCGGTCCAAGCGATTCCAACCCAGAAACCGATCATCAACACAGGTTTTCGCACGGGTTCAGATTAAACGAATTCAGGAGCAATCAGGCGAAAAAGTGGTCTGCTCCCAGCATCACGTTGGCAGTGGCTCGGTTGCAGGCCATCGGGACGTCGTAAACCACCGCGATCCTGAGCAGCGCTTTGACGTCGACGTCGTGGGGATGGGGAGCCATCGGGTCCCAGAAAAAAACGAGTAGGTCCACTTGACCTTCGCAGATTGCGGCGCCGATTTGCTGGTCGCCTCCCAGGGGCCCACTCTTGAATTTACGGATCGGGATTCCCAGCGATTCCTCGAGAAGGCGCCCGGTGGTCCCCGTCGCCATTAAATCATGGCCGACCAGGCGTTCACGATGGAACTTGGCCCATTCGACCATCGAAGGCTTGAGGTTGTCGTGGGCGATGAGGGCGATGCGCTTTCGAGCAGGTCCTGGGTTCATTGTGAAACGGAGCCAGCCTGGTTCTTCCTGAATTTGTACTTCTGCCCCGAAACGCGTTTCATCGGCGAATGGAGACGCGCCATTGAAGGAAGTCTCTCACGGTAGCGACCTTCCAGCGAATTCAGCCGTTCGATGTCGGCGTCAAAATTCGCAGCCCGCTCCTTCGGAATCTTGATCTCCGAGAGGTTTTGATAGATCGCGGTGTCATCAGTCACTCGCCCGGCTTTCGGTACGGAACCGAAAGCGACTGTCATTGCAGTCAAGCCGAAGACGGCTCCTGCGGCGAAATAGAGACCATTGACCCACTGCAGGACCGACTTCTTCTGGGGGGAGCTCTTCGAATCTTTCATCATCTTACGTTCCTCGTGTGCGAGTCCCCCTTGAGCAAGCCTTGGGCCAATTTTGACGCATCTAGCTAACCCGTTGAAAAACCTTGAGTTCCCCTTAAAAAGGGAGGACAAAAGAGGTATTTCCCGTGTCTAAGAATTCGTCACCCAGGAGAGACATGGCCACTAACTCCCGCACGATCCGACTTCAAGGGGTCCGCCAGAACAACCTGAAGAACATCAATGTCGAGTTTCCGGCCAAGCAGCTCTCCGTCGTGACGGGGCTCTCGGGCAGCGGAAAAAGCTCCCTCGTTTTCGACACCTTGTACGCCGAAGGTCAGCGCCGATACGTCGAGAGTCTCTCGACCTACACGCGCCAGTTCCTCGAGAAAATGCCGAAGCCTGATCTGGACCTGATCCAGAACATCCCACCGGCGATCGCGCTCGAGCAGAAAAACCATGTCCTGAACTCCCGCAGCACAGTGGGCACGCAGACCGAAATCGTCGACTACATGCGACTCCTTTTCGCCAAGGTGGGCCAGACCTTCTGCGTGGATTGCGGATCGCCGGTCAAGAGAATCGATGCAGCCACAATCCTCGACTGGGCGATCGCCTGGCTGCCCAACCGCAAGGCGCTGATCACTGCGCCGATCCTCCCCGCAGGGGTTTTGGAAGACTCCGGCGGCAAAGGGAAAAAAACGAAGAAGAAGACTGCGAAGAAGAAGTCCGCAAAAGGTGCCGTCGCCCAAAGCGGGAAGAAGCTCGCCAAAGGCAAAACCCTGGCCCCTGAGCCTTCCGGCAAAGCGACATTCGAGTCGTTGTTCCAGGTCCTCCGTGAGCAGGGCTTCAAGCGCATCCTCTACCGGCCCGTGCAGGTTGGCGCCAAGAAGGCGGACCCCGCCCAAGTCTTGGATCTCGAGGAACTGGGTACGGAAGCTTTCCCCAAGATCAAGCCCCAGGCGCTCCAAAACGGGGAGCTCCACGTCGTGGCCGACCGTCTGCGAGTCACCGACCCGGGTGATCCCGAGACTCGTGCTCGATTGCTCGACTCCGTGGAGCAATCCATCGCGATCGGCAAAGGGAAGATCGGATTCTACGACCTCGATTCCGGTGATTGGAAAGAATTCGATTCGCGTTTCGCTTGCCTCAATTGCGGACGCGAGCACAGGGTTCCCGAACCGCACCTTTTCGCTTTCAACAGCCCACTGGGGGCCTGCGGACACTGCAGCGGCTTCGGACACACCCTAGAGCTCGACGAGAGCCTCGTCGTCCCCGATCCCTCGAAAACCATCAAGAACGGAGCAATCGACCCGTTCTCGAAGCCGTCGTTCTCGGACTGGCAACAAGACCTGTTCCGCTTTGCCGAAAGGCACGACATCTCGATCGGGAAACGCTACCGCGAGCTCACTGCCCCTCAGCGAAAGCTCCTCTGGGAAGGGGATCCGAACGACGACACTTTTCCCGGGGTACTGAAGTGTTTCGAGGAGCTCAAGCGGTGGAAATACAAACTCCATATCCGCGTGTTCATCCGACGATACCAGCATCAGAGCCTCTGCCCTATCTGCAAAGGCACCCGTCTTCAGGCAGATGCTCTCGCCGTGAAGGTGGGAAACAAAAACATCGCCGAAACCCTCGACACTTCGATCAAAGACTCGCTCACCTGGATCCAAGGGCTCGTCCTGTCGGCTGGGGACCGCAAAATCGCGCAAGAGATCTTCTCGCAAGTGGAGCGCCGGCTGCTCTTTCTGGAGGAGGTCGGAGTCGGCTACCTCACTCTTTCGCGCCTCACCAAGACGCTTTCGGGCGGAGAGTTCCAACGCATTAATCTAGCGACCCAGATCGGTAACGGGCTCTGCGGGACTCTCTATATCCTCGACGAACCTTCGATCGGACTGCATGCCGCCGATACCGACCGCCTGATCAACGTGCTACGCAGGCTCCGCGACCAAGGGAACACCGTAGTGGTGGTCGAACACGATCTTGAAGTGATGAAGAACGCGGACTGGCTGATCGAGCTGGGACCGGGTGCTGGCCGCCGGGGTGGCGAACTGGTCGCCCAGGGCACTGCCCAACAACTCATCGACTGCGCGGGCTCAGTGACCGGCAAGTACCTATCGGGGGCTTTCAACCTCGCACGGACCCGTGCACCGCGGACTCCGGCCAAGCGCCACCTCAAACTCACCGGGTGCCGCGAACATAATCTCAAAAATATCGACGTCGACTTTCCACTCGATCGTTTCGTGGTGGTGACCGGCGTGTCCGGCTCGGGCAAGAGCACGCTCGTCCACAAGACCCTGCACACTTCGCTCTCCCAACTCTTCTACCGCACGCCCGGGACGCCTGGGAAGTTCGACCGACTCTACGGTGCCGACCAAGTTTCGGGAGTAGTGCTCCTCGATCAATCCCCGATCGGCAAGAGTTCGCGATCCAATCCCGCCACTTATCTCAAGGCCTGGGACGAAGTCCGCCGGATCTACGCCAACCAGGTGCTCTCGCTCCGGCGCGGTTATACTCCCCAACATTTTTCGTTCAACGTCGATGGAGGCCGCTGCCCGGTCTGCAAAGGCGAAGGTGAGATCACCCTCGACATGCACTTCATGGCGGAAGTGAAGCTCCCCTGCGAAGAGTGCCAGGGCAAACGATTCAAGAAAAACGTTTTGGAAGTGAGTTACCGCGGCAAGGATGTCAACCAGCTCCTGCACACCACGATCGACGAAGCCTACGAGATTTTTCGCGACAATCCGCTCCTCCTTCGAAAATTCGGGATTCTTCGCGACGTGGGCCTCGGCTACCTGCAGCTCGGGCAGAGTGCTACCACCCTTTCCGGCGGTGAGTCGCAGCGATTGAAGATCGCTTCGACCCTCGATGACCGCGAGAAGGAGAATCTCCTCTACATCTTCGACGAGCCCACGACTGGGCTCCATCTCGAAGACGTAAAGCGACTCCTGGGAGTGATTCACGATCTGGTCGATGCCAAACACAGTGTGATTATGATCGAACACCACATGGATGTGATCGCACAGGCCGATTGGGTGATTGATCTCGGACCCGGAGGCGGAGATCTAGGAGGAGACTTGGTCGCCGCCAATTCTCCCGACCGGTTGATCCATGATCCAAAGTCCGTCACAGGTGCCATGTTGCGCATTCAGGGCTACCAGTTCCCGGAGCGTCATGACCGCGATCTCGACCTAGCGCGGCTCTAGTCCCACAAAGAATTTGCCAGTCCCGAAAACATCGGTTCTACTTCTGCACATAACCTGTGTGGGGGAACACTTATGACTTCGTTCAATGTGACTTTTGGGACGCTTGCGGTTCTGACTTCCTTGGGTCTTGTCGGCTCGGCGCAGGCCTCCGGCGAAAAAATCATCAATGGTCAACCGGTAGCAGCCAATGACCCGATCGCTGCGCTGACCGTCTTCGTCACGGTCGGCGACGCCGAATGCGGAGGGGGCAGCGGCTCCTGCTCAGGAACCTTGATCGCCGACGACACCGCGATCACAGCCGGCCATTGCGTCGGCACGGGAATGAAGGTCCGCTTCGGGAACGAGCACAATCCCCAGGCCCGGGTAGCGACGGTCACGGGCTACGAACATCCAACTGAGTTCAATCAGGCGATTTGCGAAAGCGCCCAACCCAGTAAAGACGAGTCCGACATCGCGGTGGTTCATTTCGCGGGAGGTCTCCCTGCGGGCTTCCATCCAGCCACAGTGTACGAGGGGCAAATCCCACTCGGTAACGGCGACACCGTCACACTGGCGGGTTACGGTGTGACGAACGCCACTTCAGGAGCCGGGAGTGGAATCCTTCGGAAGACCCAGGTCGTGGTCGGCGATATCAACTATGCCGCGACCGAGATCAAGTTCGACTCGAGCCACGGGACTTCCGATTGTTTCGGAGACTCGGGTGGACCGGCGTTCGTGATGAATGGCGCAGTGCCCTTGCTCTACGGTTCCGACAGCTGGGGCGACAGTGCTTGCCGCGAGTTCAGCATCTACACCAAGGTCCCGACCCACATGACTTGGGTGACTGCTGCTGCAGCCCGGCTTCGTGCCGCATATCCGGTACCCGGCGCAGCGCCACACGGCCATCGCTGACCGAAGAGGACTTTGTGTTTTAAGCAAGACCCCCGGGAGCCGATCCACGGTTCCCGGGGGTCTTTTTTATTCAGCTCCGGTCCGAACTCAGTGCGTGGAACGGTTACTCAGGGGAGCGCTCAGCGGCTCCAGCTTGATCGAAACATGCGGAACATAATTCGACTCATAGGAGACTTCGAGCTTCGCCCGAACACGGATCTTCACTTGTTCTCCGAGAAACTCGCTCCAAGAAAAGCCGGGATCATTGGCCAAACGGTAAGTCGGATCTTGGCGACGGTGGGCGCTATCCAACCAGGGCTGGGCGCAAAGATCGATTTCGAGGAGGTACTGCGGTCCCCGACGGATCACGCGGCCTGCGAGCTGGTAGGTCTCTCCTTCAGCCAACTCCACATGCTGGTTCGGTGTCCCGAACGGCGCTGGATCGCCACGGTCGTTCACGCAAACCAACGCCGAAGGGTCCACTCCACATGAGTTCCTTTCGTCGGAAATCGCCCATGCTCCGCCCGCACTCAAAACCACCCATGCACTTGCGCAGGTTAGCAATAAAACAGGTTTCCTGTTCATTCCCCTCTCCCCTCTCCCGATTTGGGAGTACTCGAGTTGCCACTTTTCCGTTGCCCACCCACTTTTTGTACCCGAAGGCCGGGGGCTAGGCGGTAGCCCTCGCGCCAATTCAAAAGGTACTGTGGCTTCTTCATATCCGGCTCGATGAGTTTTCGGAGCCGGTTGATGTTGTAATACAGTTTGTTGTCATGCGCTTCGGGACGATAGTCCTCGTGCCAGACCCGTTGGATGATCTCAGCTTTGGACAATCCGATGGCCGCTTCTGCACCGGGTTCTGAATGGGCGCTTGAAAGCTCCTCGAGAATGCTCAAGAGCACGTACTGCTTGCGAAGCGAGATCGTTCCAGACTCGCGGGTGCGGACGATTCCTTTGCGGCTATCGATCAGCAGATCCACCGCGTCCTGCTCTAGGCGCAATCTCTCGCCCTGGATCTCTTTGCGAATGGAGCCGAACTCGGGACCCGATGCCGCTTTGTCCATCATCTCGAGGTACTGATAGGCCAACGGATAGTTCTGCTGGGCTCGCGCGATCCTCGCGTACGAGTAGAGGATGTAGAGGTAGTAATACCAATTGTGCTCCACGAGCACCGTAGAATGCGCCTCCTTGAACCACTTCAAAGCCGTGTCGTAGTCACGCCGCTTTTCCGCGATCCGGCCCAAGAGATGGTAGAGGGTCCCGTTAATCTGCCGAAGATTCAGCGGTCCGAACTGCTTGAGGGTGGCTTCGACGATCCACTGGGCGCGCAGGGGCTTGCCTTGGTCGCGCGCAGTCATCGCAAGCACGGACCAGGCACGCGCGATGCATTCATCGCGGGTCAGGAACTGGAAGTTTCCGGCCGGGGTGAACTCCCCTTTGCTCAAGCGCAGAAACCTCAGGAAATGTCGCTGAGCTACTCGGGGATCGAGCATTCGGAGCGCAGTCATCCCCTTGCAGTACCAGAGGGTGGCCGGCATCAGCTTGGGGTGATCCGCGATCATGCGATCGAGTTCGCCATCCCACTTCCGGATGGCGTCCTCGTCCAATGCTTCGGCGGCCAGTCTCAACAGGCCCGAAATCGCTTCCACCATGGCGGTGAAATGATTCTCGAGGAGCGCCTGCGCATAGGTCTCCTCGTACATCTGGCGGGCTTCGGCGAGTTCGCATTTTTCGGAAAGAATGCGGGCGAAGCGCAGGGATTCCCCGAAGCGAAATGCGCGCAACGTAGCCGTCGATGTGGATCGACGCGTTGGCTGCGAACCTACTTTCTTATTTGATTTCGGGCTAGCCATGTTCCTTCCCCGAGCGGCATGGTAGTTCATGCCCTCGGGGAGTCAACATGGAACTTGACGGCAGTTTTTGGGGTCCCGCCGAGGGCATCCCTGGGGAGAGAATCGTTTTTCTCCACGGAATGGGAGGAACCGGAAAGCTCTGGCGTCCCATCGCCGCCCATCTCGAGGATCACTACAGGATATTTGCTCCCGACCAGCGGGGTCATGGCCGCTCGAGGGTTCCCCAAGGGTCAGGAAACCCCGACTTGCCGAGCTATTCCCCCTTGGACTACGGCCAAGACCTCGTCGACTCCCTTGAAATTTCACAGTTTCATCCGACATGGGTGGTAGGGCATTCGATGGGCGTCCGAAGCGCTTGCGCTTTTGCCCACCTTCGCCCCGATTGGGCATGCGGATTAGTGCTCGTCGACTTGGGCTTCGAGGGACCCGCTGGAGGCGGACTGGGAGACGCGCTTGCGGGATTTCTTCAAAAGCTTCCTTCCACCTTTGCGTCTCGTGCGGAAGCTCGCGCTTTCATGGCTCTCGAATGCCCAGATCCGGCCATCGCCCAATACTTGATGGCGGTTTCAGAACTCGACCCTCTCTCGGGCGAGGTGAGCTACCCATTCGATCATTCCGCCCTGATCAAAACCATCCATGCTGCCCGTGACAGTTCGGTTCGGAGCCAGGTCAGAGCGCTCGGGGCCCGCTCCATGCCGATTCTCGTTTTGCGGGGGGCAAACAGCTTGGTCTGGAGCCATGAAGAGTACGAGCAGGAGAAGTCGTTCTTCACGGATTTACCTTCGGTCCGGTTTTTGGAGATCGAAGGTGCGGGCCACGGACTTCCTTTTGAAAGGCGCGTAGAGTTCGTGAGAGTCCTGCGCGAATTCGTCGAGGCAGGAGGATGAAGAGCACGAAATTAGGGACAATTCTCACAGCCCGATTCCTGCGGGGATATACTATTTTCCTCGGAATGACCGGGTCCCTGTTGAGCTTGTCCTTCATCCTGATTTGCATCGAAGTACTCCAGGAAAAAGCAGGCTCCAAAGCCCACCGCTTCGCCTGGATCCTCCTCGAACTCGCCTGCATCTCTGTCATTCCCAGCGCGGGCCTCTGGCTCGGTCTTCGACGCAAACCCTTGCCTCGACTGGCCACTTGGTTGGCTTGGGCCGCCGTTTCGTTAGCAATCTCCCTTTCGCTGGGAGCAGTCGCTGCTGACTACCAAGCCCAGCTCACTCAGTAGCAGCCCGTTCAGCCGCATCTCCAATCACCTTCTGCATGAGGATGCGAAACACGTCGGACTGCTGAAGTGCAGCCATCAATACGCGCGGATCCATCTGCCGCACTCGTTCGCTGACCTCGTCGGAGGCATCTGACGGTGCACCCCAGCGGTCACCGCTGATGATCTGATCCTGCACGTAGGCGTCGACCTCCGAGAACAATTCCGACTCCCTGCCCTCGGCTCGGAGTCGGGCCACCAAGATCCGCAGTTCCTGAAAGTGGGCGAAGCTGAGGGCCTCGGTGGATTCCGACAGGCGAAGGCGCTCTTCTTCGGACTCCAGCAAATCGGGAAGGATCAACTGAAGGAGCTGATCACGGATCGAGGCCCCGGGAAGCTCGAAACGGAAGGACTCATCCATCCGACCGGGGCGGATGAGTTGGGTCTTGGGAGTCTCGTCAGGATGCCGAGAAGTGGAGATCCACACGAATCCTGGGGCGCGCTCCTGCGCATGATCGAGAAGCGTGAAGAAAACCTCAGGCTCCATGGTCTTGATCATGCGATCAACGTCCTCAAGGAGGACTACACCCGCTCCCTGAACCACAGCAGCCGAGAGCGCCCTCTCCAGGAGGTGCGAGTCCAGGATCTCATGAGCGGGAATCGTTATGAGCGATAAACCGAGACGCTGAGCGACCGCGCGCGCTGCAGTGGATTTTCCTGACCCCGAAGGCCCGAAGAAAAAGGCTCCCCTCCTCCAAGTCAGGTTCGCCCGCTGAAAGGAGTCGCGCGAAGCTGCGAAAGCATCCATCCAGCGAAAAAGCTTGTCGCGAAGTCCATCGGCTTGGATGAGCCGATCGAAAGTCTCCGACCCGGCCCAGGAAAACTGGAGAAGTCCGGCACGCGACCATCGGCTGTAGCTGGGAGTTTCTTCCATAGTCTCCATGGAAGCATAGAACGACTCGATCTGCACCGGCTCAAGCCGCTTTGGAAACCTTCACTAACTGGGCCCGACCGAAAAGTCGGACGAACCTGGCTTCGCCGATCTGATCAGGATCAGGAAATCTCCCAATCGCAGTGCAGACCATCCGCTCGATTGCATCCGGCGACTCGCCGATCTTTTTCAAATAATAGACGAGAGTCTCCTCGTCGGCTTGGATCAAGAGACCGCGGGCGGCATCGACTAGGATCAGCTGCTCTCCGACGGGACTCTGGCGATAGTGGACCAAGTGGAGGTCGGTCTTCGGGCCCGCAACCAAGCGCAGCATCATGAAGTAGGCTTCCGCCCTCTCAAAACCGATCACCACGAGGTTATCCACGGCTTTTTCGAAGTCGCAGATCTCCTGGTGTCGTTTGGCTCCTACCATCTCTTCAGGACGCATCGCTCCATAGACGA
>JAYVNB010000093.1:0-18037 GCA_043759365.1 Bacteriovoracaceae bacterium
TCGGGCTCTTCTTTCTTGCGATTGAGCGAGAAGCTTTCGAGGACACAGCCACCAAGCTCCTGAACCGCGACAGTGAAGCTGACATGGGTCCGTAGCGAAGGCTTTTCGAAGAGTAGGGCGATTGTTTTTCCGGCGAGATCGTTGCGGATGACGCCTTTCGCGCGCTCCGTGCGCAACTGATCCCCGAGGTCGATCAGGGCGGATAGCCGTTCCGGGGTGAATTCAAGACCGGTCAGAAAGTCTTTCACGGATACTCCATTTTCCTTCATGACTCAGCCCGCTGTTCCAGGGCCGATCGATGCGCGGGAGCGAAGCCGACATATCGTTCCGACTCCGCCATCGGTGAAAAGCTCTTCGATCAAGGCGTGAGGACGTCGTGCACTGGCGATGTGGACGTCTGAAACCCCGTTCCTGAGTGCAGCGAGCACAGTCTGGGTCTTGGCAAGCATTCCCCCGGTGACCACTCCGGTATCGATGAGGTTCTCGAGCTCGGCGGCATCGATCTCCTGGATGAGCTTCGAATCGC
The DNA here is from genome assembly GCA_043759365.1 of Bacteriovoracaceae bacterium. GTDB lineage: Bacteria > Bdellovibrionota > UBA1018 > UBA1018 > UBA1018 > JAYVNB01. The sequence continues at coordinate 527 of JAYVNB010000093.1, forward strand.
GATCGAGGATTCCATCTTGATCCGTCAAGAAAAGGACCTTCCTGATGCCCAGGGCTTGGGCGATCATCGAAGCCGCCCAATCCGCGTTGATGTTGAAGGCCTCTCCCTCGCTCCCTACTCCGATCGGCGCGATCACTGGGATCCCATCCTTCAAAATGGAATGAATGATCGTGGTATCGACCTTATTGATCTGGCCGACCTGCCCGAGCTGCGCTGAGGCCTGGCGGCAGGTCAAAGTGCCTGCGTCTGAGCCCGACATCCCCACCGCGCGAACCCCTGCTTTGTTCAGGGCCCGCACGAAACGACGATTGACGAGGCCACAAAGAACCATCTCGATGACTTCCATCATTTCGGGGGTGGTCACGCGCTGGCCATCGATGAATTGCCATTGAATGCCCCTTGCAGTGAGCTCCTGATTGATCAGGGGGCCGCCTCCATGCACGAGGACGACGTTCACTCCCACTGAGCGAATATGATGGAGATCCTCGCAAATCGAGTCGACGAGTTCGGCGCTTTGAAGCGCGGCTCCACCCAGCTTCACTAGGATCGTCTGACCCGAGAACTTCTGGACGTACGACAGGGTGGCGATCACCTTTTCGGTAGGATTCACGTACTGTACTCCGCGTTGATGTCAACATAACGCTTGGAAAGGTCGCAGCCCCAAGCCGTGGCCTCGAAGCCCCCTGACTTCAGATCAACCTCGATTCTCACGGTGTCGGTCTTGAGCAGGATGCGAACATCCGTACGATCGAACGAGGCCGGAGCCCCCCGCTCAAAAAGGCGTGCGCCTTGGACATCGAGGGTCATCTGCGCCAAGCAGTCAGCCGGCACTCCCACCGCTCCCAGCTTAGCCAGAATCCGTCCCCAGTTCGGGTCCTCACCGTGGACCGCGGACTTGATCAGCGGGCTCAAAGTGATGCCTCGAGCCGCTTTTCGGGCGAGTTCGAGGTCGGGGGAGCCCTTGACGGTCACTTCGATCAGTTTATCCGCCCCTTCTCCGTCGCGGGCGATCGATTTTGCCAGGACTTGGGACAACTCGCTCAAAGCGGACTTGAATCGGACGAAGTCAGAATCGGTCGAGAGCCCCACGCCACTCGCCCCATTGGCGAGCAAAAAAACGCAATCGTTGGTGGATGTGTCCCCGTCCACGCTGATCATGTTGAAACTGACGAGGTTGGCCTCGGTCAAGAGCCCTTTCACCTCCGCGAGCGGGATCTTGGCATCGGTCAGAATGTAGCCCAGCATCGTTGCCATGTTCGGATGGATCATCCCACTGCCTTTGCAGATGCCGGTGATGCGGACGTCACCCCCTGAAAGGGCGACCACAGTGCTCACGGTTTTCGGCACGAGATCCGTCGTGAGGATCGCAAGTGCGAACGGCTCGGCGGAATCCGAAGCCTTCTCGACGAGAAGAGGCATGGCTTCGACGATCTTCTCAATGTCGAGTTGGACGCCGATCACGCCGGTCGAAGCAGTGAGGACTTGATGGCTGCGGCAACCCACCCACTGCGCAGCCGAAGCAGCCATCTTGCGGTTGTTCGTGAAGCCCAACTCGCCAGTCGCCGCGTTCGCTTGCCCGCTATTGGTGACGATCGCTCGGATGTGCCCCGAGGGAAGCATTTCTTGCGAATAGATGACCGATGCCGCTTTGCATTCGTTGGTCGTGAAAACGCCTGCTGCCACCGCGTCGCGGTCGGAGACGATGATTCCGAGGTCCGGGCGGTATTTACGCACACCGCAGTTGATCCCACTGACTTTGAAGCCTTTGGGAAGCGGGGTTCTGGCGATGCCTGGTCCTGGAGTCATAATAAACCTTCGATTTCTGTGAGGCCCGTCCCCACCGGGAGATCGTTCAGCCAGTTGAAGTTCTCGACCGCCTGGCTAGCGGCTCCTTTAAGGAGGTTGTCGATCAAGGAAAACAAATAGAGCTTCTCGCCCACGACCTGGAAAGCGAGGTGGGTACGGGCCGATCCCACCACCTGCTTCAGTGAAACCGCATGAACCTGTGCGACTGCGCTCACTTCAGATAGGAAAGTGACCTTCACCAGGGGATAATCCTGATAAGCTTGCGCGAAAGCAGCTTTGACTTCAGTCGGGCCTTGGCCAGGATTCAACCGGGCATAGATTCCGGAGATGATGCCCCGCCGGGTCGGAAGCAAGCTGGTGATGAAAAACGGATCGATCATCTGCCCACTGAATACTTCGGCAAATTCCCGAATCTCGGGAGTATGCTGATGCTTGCCCACGCGGTAGGGCAGGCATTCACCGTCCACTTCATTGAAGAGCAGGGTCTCGAGCGCCTTACGCCCTCCCCCCGACGCGCCCGACTTAGCGTCGATCACGAGCGTGGCAGGGTCGATCACTCCGGACTTGAGGAGAGGAAGGACCCCCATCAAAACGGAAGTCGAGTAGCATCCCGGGTTGGAGACAAGGTTCGCCCGAACCTGGGAAGGTCTTTTGCCATTGGCCCAAGGGCTAAGGCCGAAGTGGGCCTGAGACAACAGTTCGGTGTGGGGATGATCGAATTTGTACCATTCGGAATAAGCCTCAGCGCCGCCTTTACGGAGGCGATAGGCGCCACTGAGGTCGATGACGTCCACGCCAGCATCCAGAAGCTTCGGAGTGAGCTCGAGCGATGCTTCCGCCGGAGTTGCGAGAAATACGGTGTGAATCCCGCCGAGCATCGCCCCCATTTCGGAGAGCGGCTTGACTTCAACGGTTTTTGCAGCCGATTCCGGCAAGTAGTCCCTCAGCTCAAATGAAGATTCGCCGGCAAAGCAGACCGACAGTTCGGCCACTGGATGCTTAAGTACGAGTCGAGCCAAATCGAGCCCGGAATATCCGCGGGCGCCGACGATCGCGGTCTTCACCGCGGCGACTGGCTCAATTTTTTTAGATTCATACTTATGCATGTTGACTGCATAAATACGCCTATTTTTCTGAATAGCAAGCGTTTATTGTTGCTATGGGTTACATACGTGCATATATATGCACGCACAGGAGATCGGACATCCATGAAAAAAGTAGTTCTGGTGTACTCAGGCGGGCTCGATACTTCGGTCTGCATCCCGATGATGAAGGAGTTTTACGGTTACGAGCACGTCATCACCGTCACGGTGGATGTGGGTCAACCTGCCGAAGACGTCGCCCAAGCCGCCGAAAAAGCGAAAGCCATGGGAACTGAACACTATACGGTCGACGCCAAGGAGGAGTTCGCCCGCGACTATTGCTTCGCCGCACTCCGCGCGAACGGAGACTACCAAGGCTACCCGATCTCGACTTCGATCGCCCGCCCACTGATCGGCGTGAAAGCAGCCGAAGTCGCGAAAAAACTCGGCGCCAACTCCTTCGCCCATGGTTGTACCGGCAAGGGCAACGACCAGTTCCGGATTGAGTTCGCGATTCGCGCCATGATGCCGGAAGCGATCATTCACGCTCCGGTGCGCGAGCGCAACATGACCCGCTCCTGGGAAATCGAGTACGCCAAGACCCGTAACATCCCGATCCAGGCTTCGCTCGAGAAGATCTGGTCAATCGATGAGAATCTCTGGGGACGTTCGATCGAAGGAGGACGCCTGGAGGAGCCCGACTACGCTCCGCCATCGGAGATTTTCCAGTGGACAAGGGACCCGGTCGACGCCCCGAACTCTCCCCAAGAGGTGACTCTTGAGTTTTCGAACGGCATTCCGGTCTCCATTGATGGCGTGGCGCTTTCGCCGGCCAAGCTCGTGGCCAAGGCCAACGAAATCGCAGGCCTCCATGGAGTCGGACGGGTCGACATCATGGAGGACCGGATGCTCGGACTCAAGGTCCGCGAGAACTACGAATGCCCAGGCGCAACCTTGCTGCTCAAGGCGCATGGCGCGCTGGAAGCGCTCGTCATGACCCGGGACGAACTCCGGTTCAAAAAACTCGTCGATCATGAGTGGAGCTCGCTCGCCTATCAAGGCCTTTGGTTTGACCCTTTGAAGGAAAACCTCGAAGCGTTCATCGGTGCCACGCAACGCAGGGTCGAGGGCCAAGTGAAGCTTCGCCTCTACAAAGGCTCGCTACAAGTCATCGGTAGGGGTTCCCCTTGGGCGCTCTACTCCGAGGACCTCGCCTCTTTCGACTCGACCACCTTCGACCAGCGCGACTCGACCGGGATGGTGAAGAACTTCGGGATGCAGTCCCGCATGTACCTCGCGATCAAAGAGAAGCTGAAGGCGAGCAGGTAAAATGTCGAAACTCTGGGGCGGCCGCTTCATCAAGCAGACCCACACCGATGTCGAGCAGTACACCTCTTCGCTCGAGATCGACTCCCGACTTTGGGAAGCGGACATCTTCGGAAGCATCGCCCACGCCCGCATGTTAGGCATCCAGGGCATCCTGGATGCGGGTGACAGCTCGCGCATCGTGAGCGCCCTGGAAAGGATCGGGAAGGACCTGGCCTCTGGAGCGCTCACGATTCCGTCCTCTGCCGAGGACATCCATTCGGCCATCGAAATCCTCCTGGCCTCAGCGATCGGCGACCTCGCAGGCAAGCTCCACACCGCGCGCTCCAGGAACGATCAAGTGGCGACGGCTTGCCGCCTCTACCTTCGAGGCGAAACCGACGCGCTCATTGCCGAGATTCGCTCCCTGCAGTCGCAATTGATCACGATTGCCGATCTCCACGTCCTGACGATCCTCCCTGGCCTCACACACATGCAGCATGCCCAACCCATCAGTCTAGCCCATCACCTGATGGCCTATTTCTGGATGCTCGAGCGGGATGCCGGGCGCCTGCTTGACGGCCGTAAGCGCCTGAACGAGCTCCCGTTGGGAAGTGCCGCCCTTGCCGGAACGTCGTTCCCACTGGATCGTCAAGCCGTGGCACGCGAACTGGGTTTCGAGGGAATTTGCGAGAACAGCCTCGACGCCGTATCGGACCGGGATTTCGCGGTCGAGTTTCTTTCGTCTGCCGCCCAGATCCTCACGCACTTGTCCCGACTCGCGGACGAACTCGTACTCTGGAGCTCACCCGCCTATGGTTATGTCGAGTTGGATGACGAAGTCACGACCGGCTCCAGCATCATGCCGCAAAAAAAGAACCCTGACGTCGCCGAACTGATCCGCGGAAGGGTAGGACGCGTGACGGGAGCGCTCATGGGCCTACTGACGACACTCAAAGCGCTTCCCCTTTCGTACAACCGGGACCTGCAGGAGGACAAATTTCACCTGTTCCAAGGCCTCGACACAGTACGCACTTCGGTCCGCCTTATGGAACTGATGATTTCCTCCGCATCCTTTAAGGCTTCGCGGATGAAGGATGCCGTCAAAGGCGATTTCTCGAACGCCACGGATCTAGCTGACTTTCTGGCCAGAAAGGGGATGCCCTTTCGCCAAGCCCATGAGGTGGTCGGCAGGGCCGTTGTCGCCAGTCTTGAAAGAGGAGTCGCCTTGGAGCAGCTGAGCCTGGCCGATTTGAAGGCCTTCAGCCCTCTCATCGACGAGTCCATCTTCGACCTCCTGGATCCGACTGCCGTCATGGAGGCTCGCACGAGCGAGGGAGGGACAGGAAGTTCGGCGGTGAAAGCCCAGATCCGCAAAGCCCGAGCCCTCCTCGAAAACGAGAAGCCCCTCGAAGGAGACTTACGATGAGTTCGAATGTCAGTGCACTGGAGCTCATGGAACTCGAAAAAGAGCGCGGCTCCTTCAACTATGCTCCTCTCCCAGTCGTATTTTCCAAGGGCTTGGGCGTCCATCTTTGGGATTTAGAGGGGAAGAAGTACCTGGACTTCATGTCCGGCTATTCAGCGGTCAGCCAAGGTCACTGCCATCCCCGCATCGTGAAAGCGCTCCAGGAGCAGGCCGCCACCTTGACGCTCGTCTCACGTGCTGTTTTCAGCGACCAGCTGGCGCCTCTGGTCGAGTATGCCACGGAGCTTTTCGGTTTCCAACGCATCCTCATGATGAACACCGGTGCAGAGGCGTTTGAAACCGCCTGCAAATTATCCCGAAAATGGGGTTATGAGCGCAAAGGTGTGGTCGCAGGCCAAGCCAAAATCGTCGTTTGCAACGACAACTTCCACGGACGTACAACGGGCGCTCTCTCAGCCTCCTCAAACGAGATCCATCACCGCGCTTTCGCTCCGGTCAATCCCGGCTTCATCCGCATCCCTTTCGATGACTTGCCGGCATTGGTTGAGGCGCTTGCCGACCCCAACGTCGTCGCCTTCTGCATCGAGCCTATCCAAGGGGAGTCCGGCATCAACGTGCCCGCAAACGGCTATCTCAAAAAAGCTTTCGAGCTTTGCCGCATTAAAAATGTGCTTTTCGTCGCCGACGAAATCCAGACGGGAATCGCGCGCACCGGGAAGCTCTTAGCCTGCCATCATGAAGGGTTTCGACCCGACGTCCTCCTTTTAGGCAAAGCTTTGTCGGGAGGGACTTTTCCGATCTCGGCCGTCTTGGCCGACGATGGCGTCATGGCCGCGATCCAACTGGGAGACCATGGATCGACGTTCGGAGGAAGTCCCCTTGCGGCGCGAGTTGCTTTGGAGTCGCTGAAAGTGGTTGTCGAGGAAAGGTTGGCCGAGAACGCCCTCCGGATGGGAGAGACACTTCGGGGGCGCATCCGCGAGTGGCACTCTCCGATCATCACCGAAGTTCGGGGTAAGGGGCTTCTGAATGCGGTCGTCTTCGACTTCAATGGGGACAAGAACCTCGGAAACGAAATGTGCCTGGCCTTGTTGCGGGATGGTCTGGTCGCTAAGACGACACGACCGCACATTCTCCGCTTCGCTCCCCCGCTGGTCATCGACGAGAAAGCTCTTCTGCAAGGACTCGCGATCTTCGCCAAAGTGGTGAAGGAGTTCGAAGTGAAGGTCGCGTCGTTTCCGCCCATAGCACTCGCTAACCCCTGAGAATGCGCAAGACCCTCACGCTCTTCGACGACTACCTTGCCAAGCCAGAAACCCTCATTCGAGAGTCGGAGCGGCTGAGCTACTCGGCCAGTGGAAGCTCGGGATCCACCCTCATTTCGGCTCGGTCAAAGCACGCTCAGGCTTTTGTCCGCGAACTCGAAAAGCGTACCGGGATCGTCCTCAAGTGGAATTGGAACCACGGATCCGGGACCTATCGCACAACCACCCAAAAAGCGGTCGTTAAAGGAGGGACCCAGTTTCTCGCCCACAGTGACTTCCTTTACGATTATATATCTATTCTTTATCTGAGCCCACCCGCCGAATGCCACGGGGGTACCGGTTTTTACCGGCACAAGGAAACCGGACTCGAGGGATTCCATGATCTGCAAGCCTTGGAATCGGTGATCACCGAACGCAAGTGGACACTCATGCAGCTGGGCGAAAAGCTTCAGGCTGACGGTCGTACGCCCTCCAAATGGACTGCTTTGGACCGAGTTCAAATGAAGTTCAATCGGTTGGTTTTTTTCGATGCACGCTTGTTTCACTCCCATATCCTAGATTTCAGTCAGGTCCAGAAATCCTCCAAACGACTGACTTTCGTGTGTTTCGGTAATCCGAAATTTGACACAATGCGCAAATAAGCCTATATCCCCTTTGTCACCTAGGGAGTTATTATGCAGCACTTATTGAAACTGTCCTTCGCCCCATGGGTGAGCGTCACGGCAGTCATGGCCGCCTCGGCGTATGCGACGCCCCCGCCCTCTGTTCCCGCAGCGCTTTTGGCTGACTTGGTTGAGCAGGCCCGGACCCGGGTCAAGACCTTCAGCCGCCCCGTGATGACCTATCACTGGACGCATCGAAGCGATGTCCAAATTCCCCTTCAGGGAGCCGTGGCGGATTCGGACCCTCGGTTCAGTCAATATCTGGATCGCCGTTACAAGACCTACTCGAGGCCGGATCCGCACAATCAAAGCATGCTCGGGGCAGGCCTCTACCTCTCGAGCGATCCGGTCGCGACCCGGAGCTACGGCGGCCGAAACTGGGTCCTCTTTGGGCTCGAGTTCAAAGCCGGAGCCAAATACCTGGACCTAATAGGTGACAACGGTCTCCCTGCGAACCTGGTCACATCGCTGAGCGTATTCGGTTGCTCCGCCTCAAGCCTTTCTGAAATCTGGGACTTGGACTCGACACCCGCCTGCGAAGCCATCCGGATCGCCCTTGGCACTTCGCCCAACCTGAAGATCTCGGCGCTTCGCTACGGGTACCTTTCTACTTCTTTCGTCGAATGCCGACCGCGGAGCACACCCGGCTACGGAGAAGCTTTCGTGGCCTGGAACGGAGATGGGTTCAATCCTGCTCATTCAATACCGCTGGTCCAGGAGACTCCGCTCAGCGGTTCAGCTCGAACCTTTATCCGTCAGGTCCAAGGGCTCGCCGATGAAGCGATCCAGAACTTTCGATCCTTGCATGGGTCCAATACCTCCGCCATCGCTTTGGCGAATACGCGCGCCTACGAGAGGAGCTTAATCCTCTTTCCGACGATTCACGGACAAATCCCCATGTCCGAGCTTCAAGCCTGGATGCAGCATTCGATCAGCAGCTGCGGCGGCTACGCCGAAGACCAAGCCATTCCGTGATCTGAGTCGGGCGCATTCAAGTCCACGGGACCATTCCTGAATTCAAGTTCCGGAGGGTCTGTTCCGATACGGATCCATGGCCCTGGTTTCACGCTCATCCGCAGGCTTCATCATCGGGCTGATCCTCGGCTGGGTCGGACTCAGTTCGCATCCCACTCCGTCGTGGGCGGTGAGAACTTCGGCAGGAACGGCGGGCCCTGCGGAGCTCGAACGGTTCTTGGGCCTGGACCGATTTCATTACTACCTCCAGCACCTCTCACGGATCATCGAAAAACGGGGGCGTCCGGACGTCGGCAAGGCGCTGCGCTCGATCGAACCCGCGCAGATCGCCTCACTGAGGGGAGCTGACTCGCGAATCCTGACTGTCGATGCCTACGACTCGCTGGCCGTTTCCCTCCTGCGCGAAACCCACGGCGAGCTCCACTTCGCAGACTCAGAAGTGGCTTGGAATTATCCCTTCTTCAAGAACAAGCTCCAAGAAAGCTTCAAGTTGGCTCCCGCGACCCTCGGGACTCGGGACCAGGGTGACACGAGCGAATTTCTTGCAGTTCCCGAAGGAGACCTTCCTTCGGTCGATCCCGCGATCACTGAGGCCGAATCCACGCTGGACGTGGGGGAATACTCGGCCTGGAAAACCACCCGCGGAGTCTTCTGGGAGGCCGCGAAAAATCACCGCACATTCGAGTTCCATATGGGCAGCTACCGGGAGTTCAGCGACCGAGTGACCGCTCGAGGCGGAAAGATCACCGGCGAAGTCAGAGCCTTGGCCCGGAACTACAACCGAATTTTCGTCATCCAGTACCCGGGCGAGGAAGGCTTCAAATATGCGGTTACTCTGATCTCCGGAAGGGACCGACTGCAGCATCTGATGCAGCAAAGCGTCCTCCTCGGCTGGCGCTCCGGCGCGGGCACCTCGCTCTCAGAAATCAATCTCGCGGTCTACGGTAGCCCCGTGGCCCTTCGTGCCGAACAGACGGCACGATTCACTTCCGTCTACCGATCCCTGCCGAAGGCAGATCGTGTGATCATCGGGCAGCGCGACGGGATCAAGAAGATGATCCGGAGCGGACTCATCGCTCAACGCGTGCTGGAGATCCGTCACCAAGACAGAGCTCGTTTCGACTCCGCTGGATTGACCCCCGAAGAGCTCCGTGTGGTCGTCAAGTTCGCGGCCGACAAAGCCGCTATCCAGATCGCCTATCGTGAAAACAAGTCCTGGGACGCGATCGCGGCGAAACTACGGATCGATGGATCGAACGCGGCGGTCTTCGAAACCGAGTTAGATCTCGGTAGCCACGACCTTTCCGACTTCGTCGTCAAGACAAGGTCGGACCAAACCGAGCGATGGCGCCTCATATCGAATACCTGGGGGGATGAAATCGTACCGATCGCATTGGCACTCAAGACCACCGGCCACAAAGACATCCTCTACATCGGAACAGCCGGGGCTCTGCCAGGTTCAGGACTCGTGGTGGGGGACCTCGTGGTTCCCCGCGGAATCCACGATACACAGGGCAATGTTCGGACTCTGCCGAGCAATCTCGAACTCCCCGCTCAAGCCAAACTCATCGATGTCGTGGCTCACGTGAAATCACCGTTTCAAGAAACCCAAGCATGGCTGCGGGCGGTTCATGGGCACGCGCAGGCCGTGGAACTGGAGACGGCTTACCTAGCCGAGGTCTTTTCTGAACCGAGCGACGGAGTTCGCATCTATTTGCTCGTGTCCGACGTCGTGGGTTCCGAAGCTGAAACCCTGGCCCAGTCCGGAACGGCCAGTTCACGGGCGACGACGCGTAAAAGGCTCCTCGAACACCTGCTCGGAAAAACACTGGCCGTGAAATCAGTGATCGATCCGACTACGCTTCCCGCCCAGGGCGCCATGGGCTTCACGGAGACTTTCTTGAACTGGGTGCGGAAAGCCGCGCCGGCCCGGGATCCCGTGTCCCAATATCAGGCTGCGCGTCGCGCCAGGATGCTTTCCGTGGTGTCGGAGAGCCAGGTGGCCGCTTTCGTTTCCGAGGAACCCGCATTTAGCGCAGCCTTTCTTGAGAGAAAGCTTTTGGAGTCCGGAAAGGTGGTGGCCGAACTACGCGCTGCACTGATGAGTGAAGGGATTTCCACCCAGTTGGTTTTGCCTCGCCAAGGCATTTTGGACGGTACTTGGAATCCCAAGAACTCCCCAGTCGTGGCGTTTCTGACTTCTACTTCGCCTGGCGATTTCGACTCCCGGATCGAGACCCGCATTCGGGCGTTCTACGATGACAAGCCAGTTCTTCGGAAGCTCATCCAGTTGAAACGGGCTCCGGAGGTTGGCAGCGGCCTCGTACCAGTCTCCCGATTGATTCCCGATGATTTCAAAAGCCTGCTCGAAGTCTATAAAAGGACGGCACTGGAGCTCGGGGGTTTGGTTACGCGTGAAACGCGCTCGGGTGGGTTGGATTTCACGATTACGGCGCGCATGCGGGAGCCGGTTCAATGGCCCCTTCTGACCTCTCCCTTGTCTTCTTCGCCAAATGACGAGGAGTCGGTCCTCTCGCAGTGCCTTGAAACGGCGCTCATCGGGTTCTGAAACGGAATACTCAAAGGCTTTCAGCTACGCGCTCCAACGCAGGATGCCCCGAAGCATCCATGCTCCGGGGCATCCACTGTGTACAATCACTTTCGCCAATCAGCTCAGAGATCGCGCTCCTGCTGGCGACGGATGTAGGCGGGCACGTCGTATTCGTCATCGGTCAGGTTGGTAATGCCGAGACGTTGTGCGATCGCACGGGCTCGCGCCAGTTCGCTGGTTTCTGCGCCGGTACCCATGGACTGAGCCGGTTTGGTCTTCACTTCCACTTGCTCCGAGGCTTCCTCTTCATCAAAAATGCGGACCTGCTCCTGGGCCATCGCCGCTGGAACTGCGACGGGGAGGCCTCCCTGCCCGCGCACGACCGCAGCTGCAGCAGCGAGCATCTCGGCATTGGGCGTCGGGGGGACGAAGGGAGGGGGAACTGGCTGGGCATCCATGGCCAAGGCAGGAACTGCCAGGGCTTCAGGCATCGTTTGAGGAGCGAAAGCCGGCGCAACTGGCTGCTGCATCTGCTGCATGTACTGCTGGGCTTGGGCCTGCTGCTGAACCTGGAGCTGCGCGGTCGCCTGAGCCTGCACCACTTGAGCGGCGAAGGAGTGCACGTCACCTAGACCGGTGGCGATGACCGTGACCTTGATCTGGTCCTTCATGTTCTCATCGATAACGGTGCCGAAGATGATCTCGGCATCTTCGTGAGCGGCCTCTTGGATCAGGGTCATGGCTTCGTTGACCTCGTGGATCGTGAGACTGGATCCTCCGGTCACGTTCAGGATGATGCCGGTTGCACCCTGGATGTTGACGTCTTCGAGCAAAGGACTCGAAATAGCGTTAGTAGCGGCTTCGACGGCGCGGTTCTCGCCGCTGCCGTAACCGATGCCCATGAGAGCCAAACCTTTGGCCTGCATGATGGTGCGGACGTCGGCGAAGTCGGAGTTGATGAGACCGGTCGTATTGATCAAGTCCGAGATGCCCTGGACAGCGTTCAAGAGGACTTCATCCGCTTTCTTGAAGGCATCGATCATCGAGAGCGTCGCGCCCGAGATGGCGAGGAGGCGCTGGTTTGGGATCGTGATCAGGGAATCGACGTTCTCACGAAGCCAAGCCATTCCTTGCTCGGCGTGTTTGGCGCGTTTACGGCCTTCGAACATGAACGGCTTGGTAACGACGCCCACGGTGAGGGCGCCGATCTCCTTGGCGATCTTGGCGAAAATTGGGGCGGCTCCGGTACCGGTTCCACCGCCCATGCCGGCAGTGATGAAGACCATGTCGGCTCCAGCGAGGAGCTCGGAGATCTGAGCGTAGTTCTCAAGAGCGGCCTTGCGGCCAATCTCGGGATTCGCCCCGGCGCCGAGTCCCTTGGTCAACTCTTGGCCGATCGCGAGCTTGGTCGGTGCGAGTGAGGCGTCGAGGGCTTGTTTATCGGTATTCGCGGTAATGAATTCAACTCCGCCAAGGCCCATGCGGATCATGGTGTTCACGGCGTTGCAGCCGGAACCGCCCACTCCGACGACTTTGATTTTGGCACCCTGGGAAGCAAGTTGTTCGATTTCAAACATGGTTGTGAAGATCCTCTTCTATTTGCGTGGGGCCCGTCTCCGTGGCCCCTCAGTTACTGAAACAGTACGGACTGGTAGCTAAAGCGATCAGAACAGGTCCTTCATCCAGGACTTCATGGATCCACGGACCTTGTCGTAGATATTTTTCTCTCGGATCATGAATCGGCTTTTTTTGGCGTTGCGGATGCCGAACTTGAGCAGACCCACACCGGTGGCGAACTTGGGACTGTTGACCACGTCGCGCAACCCCCCGACGCCATACGGAACGCCGCGCTTGACGGGCATCTCAAAGATGAACTCGGCGAGCTCCGGCATGCCCTCGAGGAGGGTACAGCCGCCCGTGATCACCACTCCCGCTCCCAGCGCGTCGCCGAAACCGGACTTCGCGACTTCGCGCTGGATCAGAGAGAACATCTCCTCGACTCGCGGCTCGATGATCTCCGAAAGGAGTCTTCGCGAGAGGATGCGGGACTTCCGACCACCTACGCCGTTGACTTCGATCGTCTCGTCGGGCTTGACGAGAGCCGAAAGCGCGCACCCATGCTTGATCTTGATTTTTTCAGCTTCCGCCTGCGGAGTGCGCAGACCGACGGCAATGTCATTCGTGATGTGGTTGCCACCAATGGCAAGCACGCTCGTGTGGACGATCGCACCATCCTTGAAGATGGCGATGTCAGAAGTCCCACCTCCAATGTCGACCAGGATCACGCCAAGCTCTTTTTCGTCCTGGGTGAGGACGGCCTCAGACGAGGCGATCGGCTCCAGGCAGATTTCCGCGACGTTCAGGCCGGCCCGGTTCGCGCACTTGATGATGTTCTGGGCGGAAGACACTGCGCCCGTCACGATGTGGACCTTGCTCTCCAGGCGCACACCACTCATCCCGATCGGATCGCGGATGCCATCCTGCATGTCGATGATGTACTCTTGGGGGATGATGTGGATCACTTCGCGGTCGAGGGGGATAGCGACCGCCTTGGCTGCGTCGATCACGCGCTGGACGTCGCTTGCAGTGATCTCCTTATCCTTGACTGCTACGATGCCGGTCGAGTTGAAGGACTTGATGTGCCCGCCCGCGATGCCCGTATAGACGTTCGAGATTTCTATGCCGGCCATGAGTTCGGCTTCTTCGACCGCTTTAGTGATGCTTTCGACCGTCGTGTCGATGTTGATGACGCAGCCCTTACGAAGGCCGGTCGATGGCGCAGTGCCGATGCCCACGATATCGATAGTCGTGTTGGGGCCGTCTTCGGTGATTTCACCGACGATGCAGCAGATCTTGGTAGTTCCGATATCCAACCCGACTACGAAGTCCTTTTTGGACATAAATTCTAAATCCCTTCCTTGGGGCCCGGCTGGGCAAAAAACGCCGCCTAAGAAATTCTAAGAACGGTGAGCGATCTTGACAACTATTTTCTTGCCCGCATCTGCCCAAATCTGACGAACGGCAATGCCGTTGCCTGCCAAATAGCGGATTACGCGCCCCAAACGCTGAAGTTGCTCGTCAAAATCAGCGTCAAATTCTTGACCGAGCTCCACAAGGGTCCTGCCGCGTTCGTTGACCATGGGGTAACTCACCCAAGCCCGGTAACCTCTTTCGGGGTCGTACCCGAGAGAGGATATCTGGGACACCCGCCCCAGTTGCGCTGAATCCCAGCGCTCCAAGACCTTCAACGCACTCCGAACAGCGTCGGGGTTTCGTGTAGGGATCCCGGTTAGGATCGGAAGATCCGGTTGCTTGTTGAGGTTGACCTCACCAAATACTTTTCCATCCACGTCCACGTAGGAAAGCTTTCCGGATTCCGACTGGAGCAAGGCCCGAGGTTCCCGAAAAACGACGGTGATCGCTAAAGTCTGCGGAAACCGCTTCTGAAGCGTGACGCTCCTGACCCAAGCGAGTGTGAGGATCCGAGCCTCGATCGGCTCGAGGTTCAGGTTGAAGAGATTCAAGCGACCGAGGGGGATGTTCGCCAGATCCGTGAGAGTTCGTGCGTCGACAGGGGCGTATTCGGGAGGATCGCTCACTTCGACGACTCGTACGATGAACATCGAGGATTGAGTGGCTTGGTAGAGTCCTAGCCCGCAGACGCCCAGGGCCATGCCCGATCCCAGGATGACGCAGGCTGATTTGAAACGTGATCGACCGTCCGTGGTTTTCACTTCTCAAATTGTGCATGAAACCTGCCCCAAGTGTTGGGGAATTTGCGCAGACGACTGAACGGCTTACTGCTAAACTCGAAGGCACTATGAACTCAGTCCTCAAAAGATCGACCCTCGTCGTCCCGAGTTTCGCATTTCCGCTCTTTCTCTCCCTGGGGCTCGGCGGCTTCGGCTGCTCGAGCGCCCCAAAATCCGCCCACACAGGCACATCCGTCACCGCCGCATCGGCTTCCTCCGAAGGCGCCCCTCTCGTGGGAACCTTCAAGGTCCAGAGGTTCAATCTCGAAAATGGACTTCGGGTGCTCATCGTTGAAGACCATTCCTCTCCCACATTCGCTTATCAGACATGGTTCAGAGTCGGCTCGCGCGACGAAGTGCCCAGTTATACGGGTCTCGCGCATCTCTTTGAGCACATGATGTTCAAAGGGACCGAGACGCTGGCCGAGGGGCAATTCGACAAAATGCTCGAAAGTTCGGGAGCGGAAGGCGAAAACGCATTCACCAGCCGTGACTACACCGCCTACATCCAGGAAATGCCGAAGGACAAGCTGGAGCTGATCGCCAAGCTCGAAGCGGACCGGATGGTTCATCTCGTAGTGAATGATCAATCCTTCAAAACCGAACGCGAAGTTGTCCAGAACGAACGGCGTTACCGGGTCGAAAACAGCCCGGAAGGACAAATGTACCAAGAACTCTTCGGCATCGCGTTCGTGCAGCATCCTTACCACTGGCCCGTCATCGGCTATCAAGAGGATCTGGAACGCATGACTGCCCAAGATGCCAAGAATTTCTATAAATCCTATTACAGCCCGAACCACGCGACGATCGTGATCGTGGGCGATGTCAATCCCGCCGAGACGATGACGACCATCCGCAAGTACTACGGGTCGCTCGCCTCCGTCGAGACCCCTACCCATGTGATCACGGCTGAACCTCCTCAAACGTCTCCTCGGAGGAAGTCTCTGAAACTCAACGTGCAAGTCGAAAAGATGATGGTCGCGTTTCACATCCCTGCTGAGACTCATCCAGACTCTCCCGCCATCGCACTCCTGCAGACCGTCCTGGCCCAGGGCAAGAGCAGTCGCCTTCACCGGGCGCTGGTCGATACCGGAATCGCCACCGGGGTCGAAGCCTACGACTTGGACGACAAAGATCCGTCCTTGTTCCTCGTCGGAGTGAGCCTGCAGAAGAAACGAAAAGCCGCTGAAGCTGAAAGCGTCATCCTTCGGGAAATCGCGCAAGTCGCGAAGACCCAGATCTCACCAGCCGAGCTCGAGCGCGCCCGAAACCAGATCAGCTTCAACTTCTTCGAGTCCCTGGCAAGCGACTCCGAAAAGGCCAACTTCCTGGGCCGCTACGAGGCGATCAGCCCCGCAGGCTTTCAGACCGGCCTTGATATCCATCAAAAAGCGCTTCTAGTGACGCCCGCCCAGATCCAAGAAGTCGCCAAGAAGTACCTCGATCCAAAAACTCGTTCCATCGTCGTGGGGGTGCCAAAATGAAGAACCAGAAGCCAACAGTCGCCGTCCTGGCCCTTTCACTCTCATGCGTCCTCGCCCTACTCGCGCCTCTCCCGGCACGTGCCATGGAAGTCGCATTCGAACGCGACAGCAGCCTCCCACTTGTTTTCGTCAATGTCGTGATCAAGACCGGTTCGGTCGCGGATCCGATGGGACAATCGGGTATCTCGAACTTCATGGGTGAAATGCTCCTTCGCGGCACTCGCCAACGCACCAAGGAGCAAATCGACGTCGAGCTTGACCAGATGGGAGCCAAGCTCGAAGTTGAAGTCCGGGCCGAAGCCCTCATCATGAGGGGCGCCGTCGTCTCCTCACAGGCGGACCGGTTCCTCAAGCTGTTGTCGGAGGTGGTCACCCAGCCGAGCTTCCCGGAGCAAGAGATCCGCAAGCTCCGCTCCGAGATCATTTCTGGGATCTACGACGAGCTCGGGCGCGATCAGACGCTGGCGTCACGCCGCTTCACGAAGTTCCTTTTTCGCGGGCATCCCTACGGAAAACCGGTGCTCGGGACAATCAAGGACATCGAGAAGATCAACCGCGCTCAGATCCTGGCGCACTATGATCGCCTGATTCGTGACCAAAAATTGCTCATCGTCGGAGCCGGCGACGCGACCGAGGAGCGGATCCAAGCTTGGTCGAAGGACTTGGCCGTGGCCCGTCCAGGCGGGGAACCTGCTGCCAAAGTCAGTGGACCAGAGGATGACTCATTTCGCCGCCTGAGGATCGTGGACAAGCCTGATCGCACTCAAACCCAGATCTACATCGGTCAAATCGGGGTTCGGATGACCGAGCCCGAGTTCTTCCCGCTTTACGTCGGCAACCACGTGTTTGGCGGAGGATCCTTCTCCGCACGTCTCATGACGGAGATCCGAGTCAAGAAGGGTTGGAGTTACGGAGCGTATTCGAACTTCAGGCATGGCCGTCAGCCCCGGAGCTGGAGCGTTTACCTTTTCCCGGCCGCAAAAGATTCGGCGGTGGCACTCAAGACGAGTATCGGAATGGTGGAGGATCTTGCCAAATCAGGCATCACCCAGACTGAACTCGAGTTCGCCAAGAGCAGCTTAATCAACAGTTCCGGATTCATGTTCAACACCCCTGCCAAGCGCGTGGAGAACAAGGTGCTCGAAAAAACTCTCGACCTCCCAGACGGTTTCATGAAGACCTACGGTCCTGAAATGCAGA
>JAYVNB010000094.1:0-6167 GCA_043759365.1 Bacteriovoracaceae bacterium
GCAGCAGATCGAGATCCGCACCTGTCCAGAGATTTCCTGGCGGGCCTTCTTTGCAGGTCAACCCCTCCCGACCCCCCCTGGCCAGCCGCCTTCAGCCCAGTCCCCGCTTGCATCGGGAGCGCTTCGTCAAAACAGCTTCGTTCGAGGAGGCGGCCTGACCAGCTCGCTCCCCTAGCCGCCTGGGGTGACCCATTCATTTGAGAACTAAGGTGACCGAGTCATTGGCAAATCACAGACGAGCTTGAGAGAACGTCAAATATTCGCTAGCTGACGCGGTTCGGAGGCAAGGTCAGCACGAGGCGAAACTGAGTGCGATTCCCACAGCCCGATGGCCCAACGAGAGCGACGAAATCGTGCTTCATGACATCGAACCCGAGTTCAGAGATGGGCGCCCGGTTCTGGCGATGAAGCGAAACCGGCGCGTGTCTCCACCGCGGACGATGCATTGCTCATGAACCACTTCAGCACCCGTGATCCTGGAAAGAAGCGCGATGTTGAATTGGCAGACTTCGGGAAACAGGACTTCAATGATTCCTGGACGGAACCTCCCAACGTATCCGAGCGCACTTGCGCTCCCACTTCATCACCGAGGAGGGACATGAGGTCTTGCAACCCTTCGCTTCCCAGCTGCCCGTTCAGAGTGGTCAGCAGGATTTCCGACAACCAGGAATACTGTTTGGAAAACAGATCGATTCCCCAGGCAGTCAGGCGATAGGATTGCCCAGGCCTCCCCCCGGTCACCTAAAGCTCGCCCCGCTCCACGTACCCGAGACGCTCCAGCGGCATGAGATTCTGACGTGCAGCAGGACGAGCCACTCCCAGACCCGAGGCGATTCTTTCTACTCCGAGACCCTGCTTCTGATTCAACAGGAGCTTCAGGAGTTCTTGCTGCCGTTGGCCGAAGGCTTCCATCATCAGCATTGAGTAATCTCATAAATTTCAATATTTTCAATGCTTTGAAAGTTATGAAACTTCTTTATTTCTATAGCCTCTCCGACCGCGGAGAGTCAGGACCTATCGCATGGAGCCGATGAAGTTGCGCGGGGATTGCAGATGCAATGGGAACAACGACGGGAATTTCCAATGACCCCGGAGATGTGACCTTTGACCTCGATGGTTATCTCGCCTCGGCGTCGTTCTACAAACAGTATGGGAGAAGAAAAAATGAAGATGCAATCCACGAAGAAGAATTTGAGTGTCCTCGGTTTCGCCACCTTGTCACTGATGGGTTACTGTGCGTTCGCGGCGGACAGCAACTCAGGGAAAGCAGCGCCCTCGGGCCCGACTGATCCCCAGATCGCAGCCATCGTCGTTGCCGCCAACCAGGTGGATATCGACGCGGGGAAGGTGGGAAAGACCTCCCATAATAAGGAGGTCCGTTCATTCGCCAACCAGATGATCACGGACCATACCGCCGTCAACAAGCAGGCTGTGGCCCTGGTCACCAAACTTCACGTCCAACCCGAGGAAAGCGACACCAGTAAGGCGCTCAAGGACGGCGGCGCCGAAAATCTCGCCAACCTGAAAAAACTCAAAGGTGCCGAATTCGACAAAGCCTATGTCAACCATGAAGTCGCCTATCATCGGCAGGTGCTGGATGCAGTCGACAAGGTCCTCATCCCGAACGCGAAAAACGCCGAACTGAAAGCGCTCCTTGAGAAGAGTCGTCCTGCCTTCGAAGCTCATCTGAAGCATGCCGAATCCATGCAAGCCGCGATGAACAAGTCCACCTGAGCCATGTCAAGACTCGCAGCCCTGTTCATGGTGCTCGCAGTGTCAGTGGGACCTCATGCCTTGGCCGCCCCGGCTGAGCATGAGGTCCTTATTCAAGGCATGAAATTCGTCCCGGACCGACTTCAAGTTCACGTGGGCGATACAGTCGTCTGGAGGAACGACGACCTCGTTCCCCACACTGTGACCGCGAAGGGTGGATCATTCGACTCGCCTCAGATCGAAAGCGGAAAAACCTGGCGGGTGATCATCCGCAAGCGCGGAGAGTTCCCCTACTTTTGCCGATTCCATCCGCTCATGAAGGCCGGACTGCACGCTCAGCCCATTCCGACTCAGTGAACCCCGCACCATTCTCGGATAGGTCGATGGATTGGCGAAAACATGCGTCGTCGGCCAAATCACCGATCCACCTGATACTCAGGTAAAGGTGAGGCGCGAATTTCTGCCCCGCGAATCTCGACGTCTCGAACTAAGGGACGACGTACTCCGTCTCCAGCGCACGGAACTTCCCTGGACCAGTCTGCTCGCGAACGAATGCGCCGGTGTCGCCGTCGTTGACCTTGGGACCCCCGGGCACGACCTTCGCGAACCGGGGGTCCTGATTCTCACCTGCGATGACCGAGACCGCGTCGAATAGGACCGTGAAAGGGATCCACATCCCTTCAGGATATCATGAGGCGAAACCTAGGGAGCGAGAGAATCCAGGTAGGCTTTGACTTTGGCTTCGTCGACCTGACCACCCGGTGGCATGTGCTGAGCCGCCGGCGCGGATGCGGAGATGCGTTTTTCCATTTCGATCAGGAGAGCCTTGTTATTGGACTTCAGTTCACCGTTGAAGGCCTCT
Source organism: Bacteriovoracaceae bacterium (assembly GCA_043759365.1). Classification (GTDB taxonomy): domain Bacteria; phylum Bdellovibrionota; class UBA1018; order UBA1018; family UBA1018; genus JAYVNB01. The sequence goes on from JAYVNB010000094.1 coordinate 2,576, forward strand.
TCGCGGTCGGCCGCGAATGAGATGATCTTCACCCCAGGCATCGCGCCCGTGTGACAACCGATGCAATTGTTCAGCTCCTCGGGTCTCGAAGTAGCGCTGGCCGTATTTCGACCGGCGGCCGAGTCCCGATGCAGCCTCCCGGAGTCTCCCTCGGTACGGGCTAACGCCGAGACGGACAGGCAACTGCCAATCGAAAGGATCGCAAGCCAATGGGTGTTCTTCATTTCTACTTTTCGGAAGAGGAACACGGAAGCTCAAGTCCCTTAACAGTCATGTCATACGGCTGAGGGAGGATATCGCTAAGCCGAAGCGCAGGCCACATCCACGAAATGAAAGTGCGAAACGACGGATCCAATGCTTTGACTCGAAGGCATCCTCAAACTTTGCCCTTGCTGGAGGGTGGCAAACGCCTGCGCCGAGATCGTCACGATGTGATCGTGATCGCGCCCGCCCTGGATGTGATAGCTCCTGGGCACTCCGGCGATCACGTCCTCTCGCGGAACCACTAGTTGATGCACAGGATCGCCTTCGACAGTCGTCACCGTTCCGTGAACGGTGCAGGAACTAGTGACCGTCCCCCCTTCACCCGGACTGGGCGGTGTCGTGGTCGGACCCCCTTGGGAGGGCGCCGGAACGGGCGCCGGAGCAGGCGGCGCCGAAGGGGGAGTAGGCGCCGGAGGCGAACCGCACGCCGACAGAAATACTTGAGCTCCCGTTGCCACGAAGAATGTCGCTCCCACGATCCGCTTCAAGCAGTCCCTTCGTCCGAGGTCATGTTTCATTCCGAACTGAAATGCAATCCGAGCGCCATTCTAGAAAGTAGGTTTAATTTTTCGTCCAACCGCACCATGATGGGATGACAGGAGCTTCACTCATTGATCACTCGAATCAACGATCTCTACAGGCGTCACGAACGATGGGTCCCGATCGCGTCATTCCTGCTTGGATTCCTCTTCGACACTTTCATGCTGAGGAGAATCGACGAGGTCAAAGTCATCCTTCAGCAGGCCGTGTACCTACTCGTCGCTGGGGCGTTGATCGGAGTGGAACTGGTCGAACAAGTTCGGGAGATCAACCCACCCGGGATCTTGAAAAAGGCCTGGAAGTACCGCGAAGGCTTTCTTCACTTCCTTTTGGGAACGCTCTTGAACAGCTATGCGATCTTCTACTTCAAAAGCGCTTCCGCTCTGACCTCGTTCTTCTTCATCGCGCTGTTGATCTTGATCCTGACCCTCAATGAGTTCAAACGGTTCGGTAAATCGCAAACCCAGGTTCATGTAGCGTTCCTGAGTCTCTGCGTGATTTCCTATTGGGTGTCGTTGACCCCGACCCTTTTGGGGTTCATTGGAATCCTGCCTTTCATTTGCGCCATGGCAGCATCGGGGGGACTGTTCTTTTTCTTCTACGGGATCATGAAGCCGAAGTTGGCCTCAAGACCCCGACTCCTCGCCACCCACTTGTTCTATCCCTACGCCGTGATCCAGATCGTGTTCACGGTCCTCTACTTTGCCGATGTGATTCCACCCGTGCCTCTCTCCGTCAAATACATGGGGATTTTTCATGGCGTGGAAAAGACCGCAGGGGGCTACGAACTGACCTCCACTCGCCCCGCCTGGATGTTCTGGCAGCATGGGGACCAGACGTTCCTGGCACGCCCGGGAGACACCCTCTACTGCTACGCTCAAGTTTTTTCTCCCACGCGATTCAAGGACCAGCTCCAAGTCCGCTGGCTCTATCGGGATGAGCGCCAAGGCTGGTTGTCCGCAGATGCCATCCCGCTTCCGGTACTGGGAGGCCGCGAGGAGGGCTACCGGGCCGTGACTAAAAAGAACAACTTTCGGCCAGGTCTCTGGCGCGTTCAAGTGGAGACGATCGATAGCCGAGAGATCGGTCGGATTGGATTTGAAGTGATCGCCGATGAATCCACGGGAGACCGGGAACTCCACAAAGAGATCCGATAGCCCACCCTGAGTCCAGGATTAAACCAGCACAGAACGAAAAATTAGACGCGGGAAAGCCTAGAAGCGCCCGGAGGTCCGGGTGTCAGGCATGAGCGACCCTAGGGGATTCCGGGCTCAGTAGCGAGGTGCGCGTGCCTTTTTCATGGCGCGCTTACGAGCTGCGATCTCTTTTTTCTTCCGCTTGACGGACGGCTTGTCAAAAGCCTCGCGTTTACGGATTTCATTCAAGATTCCGGCTTTTTCACACTGTTTCTTGAATTTTTTAAGAGCGGCTTCGAAGGAATCGCCCTCACGAATCGAAATGCCTGGCATAAAACTAACCTTTCTTTAACTTTGAGCCATCCAGAGGCCGGGGCTCATCAGAAACTTTTAGAGAAGGGACTACTTACACCAACCGGGCCTAATGGCTCAAGAGCCAATGCAAAGGAGTCATGGCTCCCAGCCATGCTACCCCTCAGAAAAACAAAATGGTCGGAGGGAGTGGGGATGAGGAGGATCTCGGTTGAGTCCCAGGACCCTATCCAAGGATATTGCCGGGGCCCAGCGAATGTGGAAGCCGCTGGGGGACAGCTCCTGGATTTCCACTCATTCTTGATCAACGTCGCGAATCTGAGCATGATCCGGTAGACACTCCCGAGTGGGTGTCCATGAAGGAGGCGACTAAGCCCTTGAAGTTTGAAGCGAAGGCAGGCTGATCACGAAGCGCGTCCGATCCATGCGTTCATCGAGCTCCAAGTGACCGCCATGGCTTTCGATGATCCCCTTGGAAATACTGAGCCCAAGCCCCGTACCCTTGCCGACCTCCTTGGTGGTGAAGAACGGCTGCATGATCTTCAACCTGACTTCTGGCAGGATGCCTCGACCGGAATCGGAGATCGCGATATCGACCCATTCTCCGCGCTGAACCGCGTCGACCTGAATCCAGCGCTCCAGGGATGTCCCTTCGACGGCGTCGAAAGAGTTGTTGAGGAGATTGAGCAGAACCTGTGAGATTTCGACGGCCCGGCACTCCATTTGGAGATCGGACGGAAACTCGCTTAACTTCAACGTGATGTCGTGGTGAATGAACCTCGATCGGCACAAATCCAAGGTATCGTCCAAGATAGTGCGCACGAGGGCTTTCTGCATGGGATCGGCATCGGCATCCCTTGCGAAAGACCGAAGTCCTTTCACGATGCGGGCGATCCTCATGGAGGTCTGCTCGATCTTACCGGCGAACTGCTCGACCGAGCGGGTCTCGAGCTTTCCGGCCCGGGCCATGTCGCCCAACTGGCAGGCCTTGCCGTGGATGATCGCCAGCGGGTTGTTGATCTCGTGGGCCAAACCGGCGCTCATTTCTCCGAGCGCCGACATTTTCGAGGAGCTCACGATCTTGAGTCGCTGATCCTCGACGACCTGCTCGATGCGCTTTCGCTCGGTCACATCGGTGGCGACTCCACGCAGGCGCACAATCTTCCCATCCTTGCGCTCGACTTCCACCCGTTTGGACAAGTGCCGGACCTCTCCCGATGGGCGGACGATCTTGAGTGGCATGTCGCAGATGGCGCTCCCCGCATATCGGGTCTCGATGGGAGCCTGCATGAAGGGAAGGTCGTCGGGATGGACCATCGCGAGGAACTCCGAATGAGTCG
>JAYVNB010000095.1:0-6137 GCA_043759365.1 Bacteriovoracaceae bacterium
ATGCCAACGGAAACCCGATCGTGGATGCTAACGGCAATCCGCGCATGGCACGAGTCTGGGGAAGTGATCCCGATGCGAATTTCGTTTCTAACTATGCGAGGACCAGTCCGCGCGAGGATTTCGCCGAGAGCGTTTCCCATTACGTCCGGGAACCGGAACTGATGAAAGTCCTGGCTCCGGATAAGTACGATCTGATCAGGACATCGGTGTTCAATGGTCGGGAGTACGGCGGAGCTGATCCTTGGCCCAAGGCCAGCGACTCACTCATCGCGATGGGAGGTTTGAAGTCCGTGATCGAAGGTTGTACAGGACTCATCAGTCAAGTCGCTGGCACCGGAGATCGCTTCACACTGCGCGAACAGATCGGAAATGGTTGGACGGATATGCCGCTGGGGGATTTGAGCTACTATTTTCAATGGACCAAGTGCCTGGACGATAAAATTGATCGTTTGACGGCAGCGGTGGCTACGGATCCGGACTACTGCAAGCATGGCGGAAAGTCGGGCGTCGAGAAGTACCTCCAAAAAAAGGTCAAAGGCCCTATCCTTCGTATCCTTCAAGCCCTTCGCACCCAGGCTGGGAGCGGTTCGGGGGTGGACGCTTGCTTCCTGGCTAGGGATCTCACCCGCGATTGCCGGATTCTGGCGATCGCCACCGAGATCGGAACATCGGTGCCGGGCTCCGAAGCGGGGACCCAAGCGATTCTGAATCGATTCGTTCCCGAAAGGATCCCCCCTCGGACGGTTCCTGGATTGGTGGCGAGCCAAGGTAAGTTGTCATTGTCCTTGAACTGTCTTTCGGGTTTTTCCGCCATTCAAGTCGTCGAGGGGTTCGCGGCCAGGTTCCAGTATCAATTGCCGGATTCGAGTGAAACGGCTTCGAGCAGCGGGATCCCGACCGAGAGTGCCGGCTGTCAGGAGGGTCTCCGAGCCGGCCTTGAGGCCAGGGGATACCGCGTGCCCCAGGATCGACGAGCCTTCAGTGGAATGGGTGGGAGCGCCGGCCTCGGTGCGATGACGGACAGTTTCGAAACCCAAGTACTTTGGCGTTGGCCCGACGTGATCGCGGCTTGCCCCGATGAACCTGCTCGAGCCTGCCGAAAAGCCGCAATCCAAAGAGTGTTGGAGCGCTGGGTGGTCTCTTCGGGTGGGCAGGTCGCCGACCTGCCGCCGAACTTCGCTGCGCAGCTTTTGCTCAAAGTGCAGTTTCAAGCAGCGCCTCGGCCCTCCCCATCGCCCGTACCTAGTTCGGTCCCGTCGAGCGTCCCAGTCCCTTTGCCGGTGCCAGTACCGAGCTCTTCAGGCGGCCCTTGAATTTTTAGCGTTCTTGACTGCTTGACGGAGCTCGGAGCGAATCGAAGCGAGCTCGGCGAGGGAGGCGTCATCGAGTTCCGAAACAGGTCGCCCGAAACGGGCGAAATCGTACAGCGCTTGCCATCGATCCCGGATACCGGAGACTGTCTCAAGACCGAGGTCGCTGGCATTGAGTTGGATGAGTCGATCGAATTTCCGACGCTCTCGCTTCAAGCTTGGTGTGCCTTCCGAGGTCAGGCGGCGAAGTCCCAGCAGATGCGGGAACCAAAGGCGCAGGATGAGGAGTATCGCGCACGCGAGGCTCAGGGCGATGCTCCCGAAAACGGCGAAGCTGGCGCCAAGGTCATCGAACATCCTGTTCTTCCAACCCTCCTTGCTTTTTCGGTAGTAATCCTGGGCAAAGGAGCGAAAGCCCGATGGACTGATGCTGCTGCCCGACAGTTCGGTGTAAGTGAGGATGTAGCGGTACCAGTAGTTGCTCAGGAGCTCGTAGCCGTCCCGGAAGAAGTCGATCGCGCTCGATCCTACGACTACGCGTGGGGTCGGGTCGATGGGAATCCAACCCCCGCGTTCGAGCACGTAGGCCTCGAGCCATGCGTGCGCATCGCTGCTCCGCACTGTGACAACTCCGCCGATTCCGGCCTTGCTGATCCTGAATCCAGCGATGAGCCGAGTCGGGACTCCCATCATGCGAAGGAGCACCGCTGCTCCCGAGGCGAAAAATTCGCAGTGCCCCTGTTTGCGGATGAACAGAAAATTCTCCAGGGCGCTCAAGTGATCCCGCGAATAGGCTTCTTCAAAGGACTGATCCGTACTCGTCTCCTCTCCGGTAACTGAGTACCCCCCATTGCGGAAGTGTCGAAGGACGGCATCGACCTTCAATTGCGATGTAGGGTTGGTTTGGGTGAGTTTCTTTGCCAGCCGCTCCATGCGCTCCGTGCGGATCTTAGGGGGAACGTAGGTATGAACCGATCGAGGCGCATCTTCCGCCTCCGAGCCAGGCGCAGAAAGGAGTCGGAAATGGTTTGGAAGGAATTTCAGCGTGTAGCTGACCCTTCTTCCCTTGGAGCGCGATTCCAACCACTCCCCGTTCAGGGCAGGACGAGACTCGAATTCGCCGTCCGGCGATTGGATTTTTATTCCGAAGGTCCCGTAGGGAGTTGGGAGTGAGTCGCTGCCGATCGGTTCTCGAAGGACTTCAACGGTGGCGGAGGGTTCCTTGATGACAGTGGCCAGGGGGCTGCCGGCCGTGGAGCGATTGAGCCGACCGGGGATGGGTGCCCAACTTTTTCCATCAAAAAAATCGAGCGTTTTCGCTCGAATCAGGCCGAAGGGGATTATTCGAAGTAAATCGGCCTTGGGAGGCGGGAAAAATCGGAGCGCAATCGTGCCCCCCGTTTGTCCTGAAAGACGAGTCCATTCCGAGACATTCACTTCTTCGGTGAAGCCGACGTGGGATTGATCGGGTCCCTTCAGGCCATCGTTGTCGACGCGGGGGAGAATCGGAAAAATAACGGCACTGGTCAGGAAGAGGATCCAAGCTTGGGCAAGGCTCTTTCGAATGAAGGCACGGGGTAGGGGCGCCGCCGCCACTTCGGGGGCGCGAGTTCCGAGCTCCTCGGAGAGGAACGCGCATCCGATCGCCACTGACGCGAGGATCACAAAACTGAAGACGATGAAGAAGAGGTAGAATTCGGTGGTCAGAGCCGATGCCACGATGAGCTCGACGAAACCCATGCCGAGGCGCCAGCCCCAGTAGCGGCTTCGGCTGTCTGAGAACCAAAGCAGGCAGTGCGCGATCGGTGCCGCATGAGCCGCTACGACGATCGGATGGAGATGGAGGATGAAACAGGCTGCGAGCGAGGCCAGCACGAGCGCGATGAAGGCCACCATCTGAGGGATCAGGGAAAGACGCGCCGCCGGGATCTGACGCAAGAGCAGCAACGTCCCGACCATCAACCAGATGACGGAGTGGACCTCGCTGGTTCCGGCGAGAGCCGCCATGGCCAGAAAGTCGAGGATCCAGGCGATCCCCGCCGCCCAGGCCCAAGCGTTCAAGCGACGCCAAGGTGTGTTCACGCCGATTCCGCCTGAACCATGGCCAAGCGGTTGAGGGCGGCGATCTTGCCCGTGATCCGCTTCTTGCCACCGAACCCGATGAGGACGAGGGTTCCGGTCTCCGAAGACTCCTGCTGTTCATGAAAAGGTTGGGCTGCCGCCATGACTTTCTTCTCAAAATCAGGACCTGGAAGTCCGCGAAGATCGAGCGTGACCTGGGGCTCGCTCCGATCCGACCGCCTGACCCGGACTTGAGGTCCAGTGCCTTTCGAACTCAGGGTCCAGATGATCATTCGGCAGTCGTCGTCCTGGGTGAAAGGGCGGACTTCGCCGTCAGCGATATCTTGACCGAACTGCATCCCCGATTTCGCGGACTCCGCGGCATCGAGGCCTTTTCCTCGGTCGGCTCGCTTGGGCCAGACGAGACGCTCGCCCGGCTCATCGAGGAACCTCACTTTGCGCGCGAACCCGAATGGGTAGCTTGTTGCGATTCCCAACCCTTGCCAGGCATGCGTGCCCCGAGTTTCGTAGATGCGGTGTGAAACCACGCGGGCGGAGCGGAGGGCGGGAATCAAGGGGATATAGGCGATGGGAAAAAAATCCTTGCCGCGCCATTCTCCTACTTCTACGCAGAACAAGGGGGCCTTGCGGGTGTTGGTGAGGGTGATCTGGTCTTCGGCAGGGGATCCTGCAGTCGCGGGAATCCTCCGGATCGAGCAATCGACCCCCGCGATGGTCCGTTCCGAAAGGACTCCCGAGAGAATGAGGCCACTCAACAGTAGGCTTTCGATGAGGTAGAGAACGTTGTTACCCGAAGTGAGGGCCACTACGCCGAGCGCGATCGTCAGGGCGATGTACCATCGCCCCGGGATCGTGACTTCGAGTTTACGACGGTAACTCATCGGTTCTTCCTTTTTCGCGGAATCACTTCGGAGGTTGGATCTTCTCGATCAGTTCCTGAACCGTCTCGCGACGGGTCCGGGCGTCCGGTTCGCCACCGGTGAAACACAGGCGGTGGGCCAGGACGGGAACCGCCAAATCACGGATGTCCTTGGGAGTGACGAACTCGCGTTCGCGAACGAACGCCAAGGCTTTGGCCGCAGAAAGGAACTGCAAGCCGCCCCTGACGGATGCACCGTAGGAGATGGCCGGATGGGAGCGCGTGGCCCGGACGAGATCGGCCATGTACTCGAGGACCCCGGGATCCACGAAAACTTTCTGCACGCGATCGCGGAGCTCGAGCGATTTTTCGATCGACAGGATCGGGAGTTCCTCGGGCAAGGGTTCCTGCGAGCCTGGTGCAACGGTCGCATAGATGCGCAGTTCGTCTTTCTTGTCGGGAGAAGTGAAGCAGAGCTGCATCATGAAGCGGTCGAGTTGGCTCTCGGCAAAAGGATAGACTCCATGGAACTCGAGCGGGTTCTGGGTCGCGCAGACGAAGAAAGGGTAGGGAAGTGGATAGGACTGCCCATCGACCGTGACCGTGCCTTCGGCCATGGCTTCGAGAAGGGCGCTTTGGGTCTTGGGACTCGTGCGATTCAACTCATCGGCGAGGAGGAAGTGACAGAACACCGGCCCGCGGCGAAATTCGAAATCGGCTTCGCCCGGTTTCAGGCGAAGGATTCCCACCACGTCGCTCGGCAGCAGGTCGCTTGTCATCTGGATTCGGTGGAAGCTCCCCCCGAACGCCGTCGCCATGCTTTTGGCGAGCGAGGTTTTTCCAGTGCCCGGCGGGCCCTCCAGGAGCAGGTGGCCTCCCCCGAGAAATGCCGACAAGGAAAGCTCAATCAAATCGTCTTTGCCCATCAAGTGGATGCTGAGGCGCTTGCGCACTTCCGCGATCAACGAGGCCGGAGAAGCATCGCTCGAATGCGAGTCGAGCGGAGTCATTTTTGCCAATGTCATGAGGACCTCTCAAAAAGACTCATCGGAGTCCTTTGAAAGGATCTTTAAGAGTTTCATCAGAATGCCGCGCACTTAAGGCCTTGGAATTCCAATAAAAAAGCCGTTTCACCCGGAAGTGAAACGGCTCTTGTTTTCGGGTCTACCGAGAGTCTTTGCGAGAATCTTGGTGGAGCGTAGCGGGGTCGAACCGCTGACCCCCACAATGCCATTGTGGTGCTCTACCAACTGAGCTAACGCCCCGATGTCTTTTCTATTACCCGCGACGATGCGTGTTCGCAACTGGGTTTCTTTTGGGCCGGGCTTTTTGTTGGGCCTAAGAGGATTCAACGAGGTGCTGAGGGATTTGTTCCCAAGTTCCGCTTCGCGGCAGCGCTGTACCGTAGACTCACTCTGTCAAAGAGGCTGATTCGCCGATCTTCGGAGATCTGTTGAGCGGCGTTTGCCCCCTGCATCTTGAATTCGAGCTCGTTGTTTCCTTTTTTCTCCTCAGCAGGACCGCGTCCTCCGAGCTGGCCCATGAGTCCCGCGAGTTGAGCTCCGAATGGGTCTTCGGCCGCAGCGCTGCCGCCCGCACTGCCGCCGCCCGAGCCGCCTGCGTAAGCGTTCGCGATGCCATCATCGCTGGGAGCGCCGGAGCCGATCTTGTCCTCCATGGCTTTGAGGGAGCTTGAAACTAGGGAGGGATTGGAGGCTCCACCTCCGCCCATGGCGCGACCGAGGTCGCCGGAGCCGAAACCTCCTTTGTTCTTGAAGAGGTCCTCGAGGCTGGAGCCGGTGACTTTCTCGACGTCGCTTGCGAATTTAGGAGTGTTCACGAATCCCGGAAGAGTGGAGTCATGAGCGACCGCGCACTGCTGGATG
>JAYVNB010000096.1:0-1886 GCA_043759365.1 Bacteriovoracaceae bacterium
GCGCGTCAGCTATGGCGTCACCGTTCATCCCGGTGAAGTGATCGGATCGGGAACAGTGGGAACCGGGTGCTTTCTCGAACTGAACGGCTCAAAAATCACTGACAATCAATGGCTACAGCCCGGTGACGAGGTCGTCCTCGAGATCGATGCTTTGGGACGCCTCGAAAACCGAATCCTCGCCGCCGACTGAGAAGCGAACTGACCCGACAATCGATCGATGGCCCGAACCGGAGAAACGATGGCACTGGAATCCCGACCCGCACACCTGACTCTCTACCACTACTGGCGGTCTTCAAGCAGCTGGCGGGTGCGGTGGGCTTTTGCCCACAAAGGGATCGCTTGCGAGCACGTAGGCGTCGACCTGCTCAATGGGGAGAGCGAAAGTGCGGAACACCGAGCGCGCAATCCGTTCGGCTATGTCCCCGCCTTGGAGATTCGCGCTCGGTCCGACAGTCCCTCCCACTGGTTGACGGAATCACTTGCGATCATCGAATGGGCCGAAGAGCTTTGGCCGGAGCCCCGCCTTCTGCCTCGAACCGCACTCGAGCGGGCCCATGCACGCCAATTGGCCGAGACCGTCAATGCCGGCACGCAACCCTTGCAAAACCTTGGGACCCAAGCGCTTCACTCTGAGGATCCAGCGCTCAGAAAGTCCTGGGCGCAGTATTGGATTCGGACCGGCCTGGAAGCCTATGAAAGAATCGCCTGCTCGACTGCGGGCCGATTCTCCGTCGGCGACGAGCTTTCCCTGGCCGACCTCTGCCTGATTCCTCAGTGCTACAATGCGAGGAGATTCGACATCGATCCGGCAGACTACCCGACGATCGCACGCATCGAAGCCGAAGCCCTGCGGACGCCCAGTTGCCAGGCGTCGGATCCGGTCCGCTTTCAACCCGAATCCTTTCGCCAGTAGAGCGCTGCGGTTTACTTCACTCCGCTCCCGTTCTAATTTGCCGGAATGGCGATCGCGAGCATCAATCCTTATACCGGCGAAACTCTCCGCAGCTACCCTCCCCTGTCCCCGGAGGAGATTCGAACCAGGATCGATCGCGCTCAAACGGCGTTCCTTGCCCACCGCCAGACTTCACTCGACACTCGGGCGATCTGCCTGAACCGCGTCGCGGAGATTCTTGAAGCAGAATCGGATCGCCTCGCTCGGCTAGCGACTCTTGAAATGGGGAAGACGCTGCAGGCGGCACGCGAAGAGGTCAAGAAATGTGCGTGGGCTTTCCGACATACTGCCGAGCAGATTCAGTTTCTTTTCGGGGAGGAAGTCGTTCTGACGGAAGCCCAGAGTTCCCGACTGAGATATGATCCGCTCGGAGTGATCCTTGCGGTGATGCCCTGGAACTTCCCTTACTGGCAGGTCCTTCGCTTCGCGGCCCCTGCGCTCGCAGCCGGCAACTCGGCCCTGCTCAAACACGCCTCGAATGTCCCCCAATGCGCATTGGCGATCGAGGATGTCATCTCGAGAGCCGGCTTCACGAAGGACGTGTTCCAGACTCTGCTCATCCCGGCCAGCGGGGTCGCACAAGTGATCGAGGACTCCCGGGTTCGCGCGGCTTCGCTCACCGGGAGCGAAGCGGCGGGCGCCGACCTCGCCCGCCGCGCAGGTGCCCTGCTCAAGAAAGTGGTGCTGGAACTCGGCGGCAGCGACCCCTTCATCGTCATGCCCTCGGCGGATCTCGACGAAGCTGTTCTTAACGCGGTACAGGCCCGGCTGATCAATAACGGTCAATCCTGCATCGCCGCCAAGCGCTTCATCGTCCACGAGCAAATCTACCCGGAATTCGAGCGCAAGTTTGTGGAAGGGATGAAGGCGATCCGACTGGGTGACCCCCTCGAAATCGAGACCGAGCTCGGTCCGCTCGCTACCCCTCAACTGC
>JAYVNB010000097.1:0-45187 GCA_043759365.1 Bacteriovoracaceae bacterium
GGCGGCGGCAACTTCGGCGGCGGCAACTTCGGCGGCGGCAACTTCGGCGGCGGCAACTTCGGCGGCGGCAGCTTCGGCGGCGGCAGCTTCGGCGGCGGCAGCTTCGGCGGCGGCAGCTTCGGCGGCGGCAGCTTTGGCGGCGGCAGCTTTGGCGGCGGGTCTGGTGGAAGCGGGCCGTGGGGAGGTGGTTGGGGTATACCCAATAATTCGGGTGGTTGGAACTCGGGCATCGGGAATCAGAGCTGGATGAACGACGCTTCGTCAGCATCGATGGCGCTCCAGTATCAACGCGCTCAACAGCAGCAGGGAAACTTCATGCTTTCTCAGCAGCAAATGCTGGAAGCGCAATACCGTTACCAGCAGAGCTTGGGCGGGAGTTACGGGTCGGGTGGATACGGCACGTTTGGGGGGGGCTGGGGTCTCTCGGGCGGCCTCAATGCGGGTGGCTCGGGTGGGTTCAATTTCTGACCCATTGGAGACGCTTCAGGCTGAAGGCATAGGTGTCTGCCCTGCTCCTGCTGTGGCACCGATGGAATCGCATCTGCGTAAGCTTTATCTTCGCCTAGGGCTGTCGGCGATCCTCATCCTTCATCTGCTCTGCTTGATCGTGGCTCCGCAAAGGGACTCCTCGATAGGACGGCTTTTGGGGACTTTCATCGACCCCTATACCCAGTTCTTAGAACTGGAAGTGTCCTGGAGCTTCTTCGCTCCGGAACCAGGCCCTCCTCCGCTCTACATCGAATGGGAGACACTCTCGGACTCGGGAGAGGTTCTGGCGCAAGGGCGATTGCCGGAGTCGCAGGACCCTTATTGGATTCGGGAGCGGCAGAATCGCCGGATTCTCTTGGCTCGATTCATGGCCCAGACGGATCAGCGAACCGAAGGGGTCATGTTACCTTTTCTTTGTAGGACCCATCGGGACGCGCGGTCGGTGAGACTATGGAGAGTGCAATATACGATTCCCGGCATGAGGGAAGTCGCTTCGGGCGACCGTCGGATTGGTGACGATCGAAATTCGGAGCGGCGTTTGGCTTCCCATAGCTTCTGCCCGGAGTTGAAGTGAACCGAGTTTCAACTTGGATTCGAGAAGGCTGGTGCCTTTGGGAGCGCTTTTGGTTCGAGTCGGCCCGACCGGAGTCATGGGCGCTTTTCCGTTCGGCGCTGGCAGTCCTCCTGTTTCTGTATTTCTTGACCCGAACGCCTGATCTGATGTTCCTTTACTCGCAGTCGGGCATTCTCCCTACGACGGTCATGGAGCAGGTGATGCCCATGGGGTATCGAATTTCTCTCTTGAACTGGATTCAGGCGGATTGGGCGATCTGGACCTGCCATTTTGCGCTCTTGGCTAGTCTGGCAAGCCTGGCGCTGGGTCTATTTCCGGGCCTTGCATCGATTTCAGCCTTTGTCCTGCACGTTTCATTCATTCACCGCAATATGGCGAGTGGGTACGGAATCGATAGTATCGCGACATTTTTTCTGTTGAACCTCGTGATCGGAGGCGGTTTACCGGGGTCGACACGGGAATCACTTGGTCTACGGCTCTCCCAGCTCCAGGTCTGCATCATCTATTTCTACTCCGGCATGGAAAAGATTCGGGGTGCCCAGTGGTGGAAAGGGGAGGCAGTCTGGGACGTGATGGCGAACGCCCAACTTGCCCGCTGGGACTTTTCGTGGATCTCCGGGGTGCCCCTCCTCGTCGCGGTGGTCACTTGGTCGACCTTGCTTTGGGAGGTTTATTTCCCTGCCCTCATCTGGGTGCGAAAACTTCGTTATCCGATGCTGGTTTTTGGAGTCGTCCTGCACTTGGGCATCGGAACGGCAATGAGCATTCCTTACTTCGGATCGCTGATGATCTGTTCCTATGCCCTCTTCCTGCGGCGAGAAGACGCACAGAGGGTGACTAATTATTCACACATGGTGTGTATTAAAATCCTAAAGGTCTTCCGTCGGTCTCCGATGAGTACAATGTCTGGATAAGAGGGGAGCTTTGGTGGGCACTCTCGAATCTCGGACAACTTGGCTGAGGACCGCCGTGATCTGCTGATTCGCGTCTGAGGAGACGGGTTTCGGGTACAGCAACAGAGCTTGGCGGTCCTCGGTTTTTACTTTTCCTCTCCATTTCCCTCCTGACTCACTTATTCCCCCCCCCTCTTCATCCCTGTCTTGCCTTCCCTTACTTCTTTCCTCTTCCAGTCCTCATGGGGTCCGTGAGAAAAGCCGGGTATGGCGTCGCTTAATCACATCGGTATCGCGGTCCAGAATCTTCCTGAGCTCAAGAGGCTTTTTTCACTCCTTGGCTTCCAGGTGGAGCATACGGAGTCTGTTCCCGACCAGGGTGTGGTGACTCACTTTCTTCCTCTTCCCCGGGAAGCCGGTCATCTCGAGCTTCTCGAAGTGGCTGATCCTGAGGGTACAGTCGCCAAATTCATCCAGAAGCGCGGACCGGGCATTCATCACCTTTCTTTCCTTTTGAAGAAAGGTGAACTCGATTCACTGTGTCAGAGTCTTCGGGTGGAGGGGTTTCGAATGATTTACGACGCGCCTCATCTAGGAGCGCATGGGATGCGAATCAATTTCATTCATCCGGCCTCTGCGGGCGGAATACTTATCGAAGTCATGGAGCCAAAAGACTGATTGCTGGTTTTCTGCGCTCAGGATAACAATTAGTTAAGTCTATGCCGACCCTTCGTCTCACGCGAGCCGTCAAAATCATTCTGATTTCTTGCGTTGCAGCCTTCTTCGTCCAGCAGACGATTGACCGGTTTTTCAATGGGAACCTGCTCGGCTGGTTCGCCCTCATTCCTTCGACCTTCGTGTTTGACTTCCGTTTCTGGCAGATCATCACTTATTCGTTCCTTCATGGCGATGTGATGCACCTGGCCTTGAACATGATGATGCTCGTGTTCATCGGCAGTGAGTTGGAAGCCCTTTGGGGAACTGCCCGATTTCTCAGGTATTATTTTGTTTGTGTCGCGAGTGCGGGCGTTTTGTACGTTCTTCTTCAGACTTTCCTGTGGAAAGAAGGAGCGCTTCAAATCCCGATGGTGGGCGCTTCCGGGGGCCTCTATGGCCTCTTGATGGCCTATGGAATCCTGTTTGGCGAGCGGGTTCTGCTCTTCATGATGCTGTTCCCGATGAAGGCCAAGCACTTCGTTTGGATTTTGATGGGGATCGAGTTCACGACCAGTGTTTTTTCGGGCCGTGGGGGGTTGGCTAGCGCAGCTCATTTGGGAGGAATGATCGCTGGCTTCATCTACCTCTGGATTCGTGCTTCGGTTCAAATCGCCCGTCGAAACCGGAAAGCGGCCCTTCCTGGATCCAAAGCCAAATACCGTCGAAAGACGGGGAGTCACCTTAAATTGATCATTGATAACGAGCGGAACGCCACCGGTTCCGAAGAGGATCCGGACTCAGGGCCTAAAACCTGGCATTGACACAGAGTCCCCGCCCGATTTATCTATCCTTCCCTATGACCCTCCTTCACGAAGCCGCTGAATTCAAAAAAATGGACACTCGCGTCGTAGAGCGCCACCTCGACCGAGGCGTTCTTCAGTCCAAAGATCTCGACAAGGCCTTGAAAGAGCTTCCGGACGATGCAGACAATGCAGAATACGTCAGCATCCAGAGCATTGCCGACTCAGATGTCGACAGCCGTTAGTCGCCCCCAAGTTCGTCACTCAGTCACCGTTCAGCCGGCTGATTCGCAGTCTGCTGACTCGAGTGAGAGGCCTTGCGTTTGACCGGCCCTTAAAACCTTTCACCCCAATTGGATCGAGGCAGCTATGTCTCTTGAGCAACCGTCCCAAGACGGCATTGAATCGGTAACTATATTAGGAACCGGGCCTGCTGGCCTGACTGCGGCCATCTACACTGCCCGCGCCAATCTCAAGCCGTTGGTGGCTGAAGGCGAGCAGCCTGGCGGGCAACTCACGATCACGAGCGACGTGGAAAATTATCCCGGTTTCTCGGAACCTGTCATGGGTCCCGAGTTGATGACGAGTTTCCGGAAACAGTCAGAGCGTTTCGGGACCCGTTTCATCCAAGGCAACGTCACGAAAGCAGACTTGTCGAAACGACCATTTGTGCTCGAGTACGGCGATGGCCGCAAGGTACGAACCCAGACGTTGATCATCTCGACCGGGGCTTCGGCCAAATGGATGGGGATCCCATCTGAGCGGAAGCTCTTGGGCAAGGGCGTCTCTTCTTGCGCGACATGTGACGGCTTTTTCTTTCGGAACTTGGACGTTGCGGTCGTTGGCGGGGGAGATACCGCGATGGAAGAGGCCACCTTCCTGACCCGATTCGCGAAGACCGTCACGGTGATCCATCGACGCGACTCGCTTCGAGCCAGCAAGATCATGCAGGACAAGGCGATGAAAAATCCGAAGATCAAGTTCATCTGGAATTCTGCGATCGACGAGATCATGGGTGACAAGGAAGTGACCGGTATCCGGATTCGAAACGTCAATGACGAGAGTGTTCAGGATCTCAAGGTCCAGGGCGTTTTCGTTGCTATTGGGCATGAGCCGAATACGAGCTTGTTCCGCGGTCAGTTAAACATGGATCCGGCGGGATACCTCGTGACTGAGCCTGGTTCGACTCGAACCAATATCCCGGGTGTGTTCGCGGCGGGCGACGTGGCGGACCATACTTACCGGCAAGCGGTGACCGCCGCCGGAACAGGATGCATGGCCGCGATCGATGCGGAACGCTTCCTCGAAGACAGCGGAGTGCGTTGAAGATGTCGAAGCCAGAAGGTGGAAGCGGCCAGAACGGGAACCTCGATCAACAAAAGGGGAGTCCGAAGCAGCAGAAGCCGGAGGCTCCGATCCTGGATCTGAATGAGCAGGTTCAGGTGCGATTCGCCAAGATGGCTCGGATCCGCGAGCGTGGGGAGAATCCGTTCAAGAACGGTTTCAAGCCTGCGAACCTGGCGGCCGACCTGCATCGCTCCTATGACGAGAGCCCACGCGAAGATCTCGAAGCCGCTGGGCATCGCGTCTCGATCGCAGGCCGGATCATGGCGATCCGTGACTTCGGGAAAGCGGGTTTTCTCCAGATCCGAGACCGCACGGGCGTGGTCCAGTTCTATGCCGCCAAGGACGCCTTGGGTGACGCGGGTCATGCACGTTACAAGGAGCTTGATGTCGGAGATATTGTTTTCGCCGAAGGCAAACTTTTCAAGACCAAGACCAACGAACTCGCCATCGCGATCGACAAGCTCGAACTCCTGACCAAGTCGTTGCGTCCCTTGCCCGAGAAGTACCATGGCATCGCGGACGTCGAGATCAAGTACCGTCAAAGGTACTTGGACTTGATCATGTCGGAAGCGACCAAGGAGACTTTCCGGAAGCGCTCACGCATTGTCGAGGAAGTCCGGCATTTCTTCTCCGAGCAGGGCTTTATGGAAGTCGAGACACCGATGATGCATTCGATCGTCGGAGGCGCGGCGGCCCGTCCGTTCATCACTCACCACAATACGCTGGGTGTGGACCTGTTTCTTCGCATCGCCCCGGAGCTCTACTTGAAGCGCCTCGTGGTCGGCGGATTGGAACGGGTCTTCGAAATCAACCGGAACTTCCGGAACGAAGGGATGTCCATCAAGCACAATCCCGAGTTCACGATGCTCGAGTTCTACATGAGTTACGCGACTTTCGAAGATCTCATGGATTTGACCGAGCGTTTGTTCCAGCAGATTGCCGATCGAGTCTTGGAGCGTCGGTTGCTGACCTATCAGGGAACCGAGATCCAGTTGGATGGCCGCTGGGAACGGATCAGCGTCGAGGAGTCGATCCTGAAGCACTCGGAGTTTAAGGATCGCGCGAAAACGCGGGATCGCGCTGCCTTGCTTGCCTATGGCAAGGAAAAGGGCATCCATATGGATCCCAAGAAAACGACGGGCGATCTCCTGATGGCGATTTTCGACGCGGAAGTCGAAGCCAAACTGATTCAGCCGACCTTCATCACGCATTATCCGACGGATGTCTCTCCTCTCTCCCGATTGAACGATCAAGACTCGTTCATCGTCGATCGATTCGAGCTCTTCATCTATGGTCGCGAGATGGGTAACGCCTTTTCTGAACTGAATGATCCGGTGGATCAGAAAGCGCGTTTCCAGTCCCAAGTGGATCAGAAGAATGCTGGGAATGAAGAAGCGAGCGACATGGATGAGGATTACGTCACCGCGTTGGAGTACGGACTTCCTCCGACGGCGGGAGAGGGCCTAGGTATTGACCGGATGGTCATGCTTTTCACGGATTCGCCGAGCATCCGCGACGTGATTCTGTTTCCTCAAATGCGTCCCCAGGCGCAGAATCAAGTCAAGGAGTCCAATCCAACGAAATGAGCGCATCCCCAGTCGCTTTCCTGGCCCGGCGGTTCCTGATGTCCCGCAGCTCGGACGGCTTCTTGTCCTTCATCGCTTGGGTGTCGGTGGTGGGGGTGGCGTTGGGTGTGTTGGCCTTGGTCGTGGTCACGAGCGTGATCAACGGTTTCGAGGGAGAGCTTATCCGGGTAATCACCGGAATGAACGGCGACGTGGTCCTTTACTCGCGGGCCGATCCGATCTCGGATGCGAAGAAGATCGAAGAGAAGATCCGTCGCGCAGTTCCTGAAACGCAAGCAGTCACTGCTTCTTTCATTTCTGAGCTCATGGCCGCGGGTCCGACTTCGGTCGCGGGTGTGGTGGTCGAGGGTCTCGATCTCGGTACGGTCGGGGATGTGACCGTCATCCCGAAGCGCATCATCGCCGGACGCTTGCCTCAAGGGGATGATGAAGTGGTTTTGACAAGCGCGCTGGCCGAAAAGCTGGGAGTGCAGGTCGGCAATGAGATTCGGCTGATTGCGCCGTTCGTGGGAGAAGGAGGGGCGGAGGCTCCAAAAGCTCTTCAGGTCGGAGTGGTCGGTATCGCCCGGATGGGCATGTACGAGTACGACTCGAAATTCGTTTTCGCGACGATTCAAGGGGTGCAACGCTTCTTGGGCCAGCCGGGTCGGGTGACCTCCTTCAAGATCAAGTTGGCGCCAGGGACCGACT
The DNA here is from genome assembly GCA_043759365.1 of Bacteriovoracaceae bacterium. Taxonomy (GTDB): domain Bacteria; phylum Bdellovibrionota; class UBA1018; order UBA1018; family UBA1018; genus JAYVNB01. The sequence continues at coordinate 7,037 of JAYVNB010000097.1, forward strand.
CAAGAAAAGCTTCCGACAGATTGAGCGAGAATTTCGGATACCCGTTCCGCGCCAAGGACTGGGGTCAACTGAACAAGAACCTGCTCTACGCGATCCAACTTGAAAAAGCGGTGATCGCGATCATCCTGACCATCATCGTAATCGTGGCTGCGTTCAACGTGGTGAGCACCTTGATGATGATGATTCACGACAAAACGCGGGAGATCGCGATACTCAAAGCCATGGGATTCAAGCCCTCCCAGAGTTTTCGACTTTTTTGCATGGTGGGCATGGGAATCGGAACGGTCGGCACCGGGGTCGGGATCGGACTGGGTCTGGGGATCAATGAGATCCTGAGCCGATTCCGATTCATCGAGCTCCCGCCGGACATCTACTATATCGGCTACCTTCCAGTAGTGACCCATTGGCACGAGATCTATTGGATAGGAGGACTCGCCTTGGCCATCACTTTTGCGGCAACTCTCTATCCAGCCCTGAAAGTTTCCCATCGGGCGCCCTTGGATGGTTTAAGATACGACTGAGATGAATCTAACCCCATCGGCTCAACCTCTTTTCGTCGCTCAGGGCATCAAGAAGTCCTTTTTCAAGGCAAAAGCCGAGATCGCGGTCATCCGCGGGGTGGATTTGACCATCCATACGGGTGAAATGGTGGCGATCACTGGGGCCAGCGGAGTAGGCAAGAGCACTTTGCTTCATGTCCTGGGAACACTGGAGACTCCTAGTGCGGGAAAAGTCCTGTTCGGGGAAAAAATGCAGGACCTTTTCTCGTTCTCGGAGAAGGCGCTTTCGTCCTTCCGGAATCGGGCCTTGGGGTTCGTTTTCCAGTTCCATTATCTCCTGCCCGAGTTCACCGCTCTCGAGAACGTGATGATGCCTGCCTTGATTGCGGGGTACCCGGAAGGCCAGGCTCGAAAGCAGGCGCAGGAGCTCCTCGAGTTCGTCGGGCTCTCCCATCGCTTGACCCACCGTCCGAGCGAACTTTCAGGAGGGGAGCAGCAGCGCGTCGCGATCGCGCGTGCAGTGATCCTGCGTCCGCGGATCATTTTAGCCGATGAACTCACCGGAAACTTGGACTCGGTCAACAGCGCAAACATCATGGACCTGCTCATTCGCTTGAACCAATCGACTGGCGTCGCTATCCTGCTCGTCACCCATGACCTGCAACTCGCAGCTCGGATGCACCGCGTTCTTCGGATGAAGGATGGAGTTTTCGTCAGTTAATCGATTGACTTACCTAAGCGCTCCTCCTAGAAATTGACGAGTGATTTCCCGCATCGGATCTCTTCATTCGTTTTTTGTCTTGATGGTCTGCGTATTTGCGGGGACCTGTTGGGTTGCGCCCACAGTTTCCGCTGTACCCTCGGTAACAGTACCATCCGCCGCATCCACAAAATCGCCGGTTCGCATCCGCGCGCGGACCCGAAATGTCGCAATCCATAAACCGATTGATCCGGCAGTGAGCGCCAGTGCCGCAGTCGCAGCGATCACCCCGTTTCAGGGGAAAGTCGTTGGAACGGTGGAAGTTCAGGCTCAAAAGCGTATCGAACGAGATGCGATCTTGAACAAGATCGGAACAAAGCCTGGTCAGCCGCTTTTGGCCGAGTCGGTACGTTCCGATATTCAGGCGATGTTCGGAATGGGCTTTTTCGACGATATTTCCGTCGCTGCCGAAGCAGGTCCTAGCAACACAGTGAATCTCGTCTACACAGTTCGCGAGCGTCCTGTGGTCTCGAAAGTGGACTTTCAGGGAAATGAGCGAATTTCGACTTCGGATCTGAAGGACGTGGTGAAGGTCAAGGAATGGTCCATCCTGGATGTCGCGAAAGTGCGCGAGGACGTAGCGCTTCTTCAGAAGCATTATGAGGACAAGGGATTTTACCTGGCGAAAGTGAGCTTCGAGCTCAAGCCGGGACAGAATGACGATGTGGAGCTGACCTACAAGGTCAACGACTACGAAAAGGTCCAGATCAAGAAGATCACTTTCTTGAACAACAAGAGGTTTTCGGACGAGCAGTTAAAGTCGGTTTTTCGCGAGACGAAGGAGGGGGGCGCGTTCTCCTTCTTGAACGGATCAGGAAACTTCAAAGAGTCGGCATTCAAGCAGGATCTCCAGATTCTGACGCTCTGGTACCTGGATCACGGATACGTAAAATTCCAGTACGAAAACCCAGTGGTCACGATCAGTGACGACAAGCGATTCCTGTATCTCACGCTCTATGTCAACGAGGGTGAGCAGTATGTGATGGGTACCCAGGATTTCAGTGGCGACCTCTTATATCCCAAAGAGGACCTCAAGAAAGACGTCACATTGCTTGAAGGTGAGACCTTCAGCATCACCAAGCGCAACTTCGACATCCAGCGATTGACTGAGAAGTACCAAGACCTGGGTTACGCTTTCGTCAACGTAGTCCCGAAAATGAACGTTCACGATGACACTAGGAAGGTGGACATCGAATATGGTTTCGAAAAGGGCAATCTCGTTCACTTTGGCGAAATCAGCGTCCTCGGCAACTCGAAAACCCACGACAAGGTGATTCGGCGGGAGCTGAAGATCGCCGAAGGTGAGCTCTACAGCGGTACCAAGCTTCGGCAGTCCCGTGAGAACGTCGAACGACTTGGTTTTTTCGCTCCCGGTGAAGTCATCTTCAATACCATTTCCCCGAAAGGGAAGAGCGACATCCTGAATGTCGAGATTTCGGTCAAAGAGCGCTCCACCGGCACCATCACGCTCGGGGCGGGTTATGGCAGCGTGCAGAAGTTCTTCTTTACCACTCAAGTGGCGGAAATCAACTTGCTGGGACGTGGGCAAAATCTCAGCCTGACTGCCCAACTGGCGGCCGATCGCTCCTCCAAGAGTTTTAATCTCGGATTCACCGATCCCTACTCGTTTGACAGTCGCTGGTCGCTGGGTTTCGACCTCTACTTTGTCAATTTCCCAATTCCGGACAATTACACCACTCGGAAGCTCGGCTTCAATCTGCGAGCGGGTTACCCGATTCTCGAGTTCACCAACGCCTATGTCACCTACAAGAATGAAGGCGTGAAGATCGAGGATCCACTGGTCCCTTTGACCGCGGATGACTTGTCCGACCAAGGGATCTTGTCGAGCTTGGTCTACAGCGTGATTCGCGACAAACGGAACAATCGGTTTGAAACCACCGAAGGCAACTATCAGAGTGTCTCGCTCGAGACTGCCGGTTTGGGTGGAGACAAGCGCTTCATTAAGTGGACAGCGAACAACCGTTACTATCAGCGCATCATCGGTGATTTGGTTTTCCGGAACAGTTTCGAATACGGCCAGATCGAGCCTTTGAGCGGCCGCGCAGTCCCGACCTCGGAGCGGTTCTTTCTCGGGGGTCCGAACAATCTCAAAGGATTTCAGCTTTACTCGGTCGGTCCAAACCGAATCGTTCCGAGTGTGGGCAATCCGAACGTCTTGGTCCGGAAGCCTCTGGGTGGCAACGCTCAGTTGTTCGGGCTCTTCGAGCTCGAGTATCCCCTGGTTCGCGAGGCAGGCCTGAAATTTGTGACCTTCTACGATGTCGGCAACTCATTTTCAGAGTTTCCGACGTCGGGGAATTTCACAGTTCGCTCGGATGCCGGCTTTGGTTTCCGTTGGTTTTCACCGATCGGGCCCCTTCGGTTTGAGTGGGGATTCCCTTTCGCCAGGAAGCCAAACGAAGACACTTCGGTGTTCAATTTTTTCATCGGCCCTCCGTTTTGAGTCTGGGGTCGCCAGCTTTGATTGGGAAAGCTTAAGCCGGGTTCATCGTGGCTCGAGGACTTAGATCCAGGTCAATTGATCGGATCCAGGGACGAGTGGATGCGCCGGGTTTGAACTACTGCCGCTCGTTCGTCGGACACTGCTCGAGTGAAAACTCCCCGAAATGGTTGAGTTTAATTGCCGAATGTGTTTCCTTTTCCTTCTACCTCAGCTCTTTTTGGAAGGAGAGTCCCCTCATGCGCAAGAATATCCTGATGATCCTGGCCGCCACTTTGGCCCTCGGAAGCAATGCCGCTCGGGCCCAAGACGCGACCACTAAAATTGGAACCGTTGACATGCAGAAGGCGCTGCAGTCCGTGGAAGCGGGCAAGAAAGCCAAGTCCCAACTCGAGAAAGAGTTCAACGCCAAGAAGAAGGAACTTCAGGCCGAAGAAGCTTCCATCAAAAAAATGGGCGAAGAATTCAAGAAGCAGTCGTTGGTCATGAATGATGAGGCCCGTGCGAAGAAGCAGGGCGAGCTTCAAGAGAGAATCATGAAGTTCCAGGAAACCACAGGGCGCTCGCAGCAGGAGATCCAGGTGAAGGAGCGCGAGCTGACGGAGCCGATCATTGTGAAGTTGCGCGGCGTGATCGGTGAAATCGCCAAGCAGAAGGGCTACGGCGTCGTGCTCGAGAAGAATGAGAATACTGTCCTTTTCTCGCAAGAGAAGGACGACTTGACCACCGAAGTTGTGACTGCTTTCAATAAAGGCAATAAAGGCTGATGTCCTTCGGCGTGGATGAGATCCTGGCCTGGACCGGAGGGCGCGTCGTCAATGGCGCGGCTCTGGGAGAGGCAGTTGCCAGGGTGCGCGTGATCAAACCGGCATCCTTGGCGGGCTCGGGCCCGGAGGATGTCGCTTTCTTTTTTTCGCGGGAATACCAGGGGGAGCTTCCCTTGGCGAACCCGGGCGTATTGATCACAGCGGCTCCATTTTGCAAACCCCTGGAAACCTCGGGGCTGGCGATCTGGAAGAAGTCTGTAGTCATCGCCTGCGAAGACCCTTACCTGGCGATGGCCATCCTCTCCGGGAAGTTCGCGCCAGGGTTGTCGACCGTCAGTCATCAGTCTCGCTCCGAGGAGCTTCGTCATCCAATGGCGTGGATTGCGCCTGAAGCCAAAATCGGAAAGAATGTTCGGATTGCCGCCCATTGTTCAATCGAGGCTGGGGCAGAAATTGGCGATGGAACCGTCCTCTATCCCGGTGTCACGATCGGACCTGGGGCGCGCGTGGGACAGGATTGCGTTCTGTTTCCCCATGTTGCGGTTTACGAAATGGCGACGCTAGGGGACCGTGTCCGGGTCCACGCTAATTCAGTGATTGGTTCGGACGGCTTTGGCTACGCCCCGCGTCGCGACGGGCAACAAGTGGTCGGTCACCAGAAAATTTATCATCTCGGTCGTGTGATCATCGGAGATGATGCCGAGATCGGCGCCTGTGTGACGATCGATCGCGGCACGTTCGGCGACACTCTCATCGGTAAGAACGTGAAACTCGATAACCAGGTTCATATCGGGCACAACGCGCAGTTGGACGAAGGCGCCGTGATTTGCGGTGGATGTTGTTTAGCAGGAAGCTCAAGCGTGGGGCGCTACGCCTACATGGGGGGGCTTTCCGGGGTGAACAACAAAGTTCATGTGGGGGACGGCGCGCAGATTGGCGCCCTGACTATCGTCACCAAAGACGTCAAGGCGGGGGGCAATGCTTTGGGTACTCCTCAGCGCGGGTTTCGCGAACACCTTCAAGTGCACGCCTACTTGAATCGACTTTACGCCGACCGCAAGAAGAAGGAATAAGTCGTCATGGAACACCGTCTTGGAATCGAACAGGTGCGTCGCTGGCTCCCTCATCGCCAACCCTTCCTGATGGTCGACCGCGTGCTGGAAATTCATCCAGTTGGGGATCTGAAGGATTTGACCTGGAACAGCTCTAAGAACGGGATCAAAGTCGTCGGAATCAAGAACGTGACTTACAACGAGCCGATGTTCGCAGGTCATTTTCCGAATTTCTCGATTTTTCCTGGGGTGATGATCATCGAAGCGATGGCCCAGATGGCGAGCTTCTCGGTTTATCCATACGTTGAATATGATCTTGAACGGGTCGCGCAAAGTCTCCAATGTATTCTGGTCGGAGTGGATGGGGTGCGGTTTCGCCGACCTGTAGTTCCGGGCGATACGCTCCGAATCACTACCGAAGTCAGCAAATGTCGCGGCAAGATCTGGGCGTTCAACGCTCAGGCGCATGTCGAGGGCACGCTCGTCGCCGAAGCCGAACTGATGGCCAATTTGACCTTCAACACGGGGAACCCATGATTCATCCAACCGCGCAAATCCATCCCAAGGCCGAGCTTCATCCCACGGTCGAAGTCGGCCCCTGGTGCACGGTGGGCCCTCGCGTCCGCATCGGCAAAGGCACGAAGCTCGTAAGTCACGTCGTGGTCGATGGTTGGACCGAGATCGGCGAAGACAACGTGATTTTTCCTTTCGCGGTCTTGGGCGCGGTTCCTCAGGACTTGAAGTACAAGGGTGAAGAGACTCGCGTAGTCATCGGAAACCGGAATAAGATCCGAGAGTCGGTCACGATCAACTTGGGAACCGTTCAAGGCGGCGGCAAGACGGTCGTGGGGGACGATTGTCTCCTGATGGCCTATACCCATCTGGGTCACGACTGTATTTTGGGCAATCACTGCATCATCGCCAACTTCGGTGGTCTAGCCGGGCATGTGACGGTGGAGGACTATGCATTCCTGGGCGGCATGACCGGGGTTTCGCAATTCGTCCGCGTGGGCGCCCACAGCTATGTGGGCGGCCAGTCAGGAGTGGAGCGTGACGTGCCTCCCTTCACCATAGCGCTCGGATCCCGTCCCTGTACGATCAAAGGGTGCAATATCGTCGGCCTTCGCCGGCGAGGGTTCACTGCTGAGACGATCACTCGGATCAATGAGACGATCAAGCTCTGGAATCGCCCGGACATCCAAAAGGAACAATGCCTTCTGGAGATCGAGAGCCAGTACGGCGAAGTGAAAGAGATTCAGCAGTTCGTGGCCTTCATCCGAGCCAGCGAAGTGGGAGTGGTCCGCTAGTGCCCTCGTCGCGGCCAGGATCCTGAGTGAAGATCTTGATCTCGGCCGCCGAGGCATCTTCCGATGTTCATGGGGCGGAGCTTCTAAAGGCGCTGAAGGCCAGGGTCCCTGCATCCACGGAGCTTTCCGTTTTCGGAATCGGCGGACCGGAACTCCAAAAGGAGGGGTTGCGCACCTTGGTCGACGCGCGCGAGCTCCTTTCGATGGGTTTTTTAGAAATTTTCTCGCGCCTGCCGAAGATATTCGCAGCATTGGAGACTTTGTCCGCAGCAGCTCGAGTGGAGAAACCCGATGTGGCGGTCGTGATCGACTATCCGGATTTCCACTTCCGTCTCGCCCGACGCTTGAAAGCCATGGGTATCCCCGTGGTTTACTACATCCCCCCGAAAGTCTGGGTATGGCGGAAAAAGAGGGTTCGGCTTTTGAAGGAACTCTTCAGTCGGATCCTCTGTATTTTTCCGTTTGAGGAGACGTTTTACCGGCGCGAGAACGTCGCGGTCAGCTATGTGGGCAATCCTTTGGTGGATGAGCTCCCATTGGAAGTCAGTCGAGCGGAGTCCAGAGTTCGGATGGGACTGGGTGGCCAGGAAAAGGTTCTGTGCTTGATGCCGGGAAGTCGTCCATCGGAACTCAGGCGACATTTGGAACCGATGTTGGAGGGTTCGGTGAGGGCTGCGGCCGAAATGCGCGCCCGAGGCGCTTTAGGTTCCCAGGAGGCGCTGACGCTCTTGATTCCTTTGCCCGGCACCGCCGATTTGGCTGACTTCAGCGAGCGCGTGCGTTCTTGGGAGCGTCAAGGAGGGTGGGATCGCGAAGCAAGCATCGTCCGTGTGCGCGTTTCGCAGGGGGATGCCGCTTTCGCTCTCAAGGCTGCGGATGCCGCGATGGTGAAGTCGGGAACATCCACGTTGGAAGCTGCGCTGCTCGGTTGTCCCCATGTCGTGATGTACTTGCCAAACGCCCTCTCGTGTTGGATTTTCAAGAACATCATCCGCTACCGCGAACCGGTCGGACTCGTGAATTTGATCCTTCGGGACGCCGAAAACCGCCCCATTCGCATCACCGAGGAGCTCCTGTGCAAACAGGCCACCGTGATTCGGTTGGCAGAGGAATCGGTCAAGCTCCTGACGGACGGGGCATTGCGGATGCGTATGATCTCCCAGTTCGACGAACTGAGGCGATTGATCCGCGCGGGGTCCGACGGGGTGGGTCCAAGCGCGCGCGCAGCGGACGAAATCCTGAGCCTGGTGCAGTGATGTCCGCGATCCTGCTGAGACTTGTCTCGGCGCTCTGGTCGACAGTGAATGCCGCAATACGGCTGGCGACGAGGCGAGGTTGGGTCGGCAGTCGTAAGCTTCCAGCCCGTGTCCTATCGGTCGGCAATCTTCAAGTGGGTGGAGCGGGCAAAACTCCTCTCGTGGCGCTGATTGCCCAGGAGGCGATTGCGCGGGGTCAGCAGGTTTGCATTTTGTCGCGGGGTTATGGAGGGATTTGGGAGGCGAATGGAGGCGTGATCGCGCCCGGGAAAGAACCGGCTCATCCGGCTCTTTGCGGTGATGAGCCTGCGCTCCTTCATGAACTCGCGCCCGGGGCCTGGATCGGAGTGGGTCGGGATCGAATCCGGCAGTTTGAAGCAGTCTTGGTTCAAGCCGCTTCCCCTATGGACAGCGTGATCCTTGACGACGGTTTCCAGCATTGGAAAATCTGGAAGGACGTTGAAATTCTGGCCATGACCTCGCAATCGCGAGGGGCGCGACTCTATCGGGAGTGGGACGGAGCAGCCCGCTGGGCCGACTTGCGGGTCTGGACCAAAGGGGAAATTCCGCCGCGCGGATGGGGCGAGGGTCCGGGCGCCTGCGAGGATGTTCGCGTTCAAATGCGTCCGCGGGTAAGGATGGGCGAACTCATTTCTTCGAGGAAGTTTTGGCTCGTGACTGGCCTTGCCGACGGCCACTCGGCACGCCGATCAATCGAAGCGGAAAACTTTCAGGTAGTACGGCACTTGAGTTTTCCCGACCATGCCCGGTATGCCTCTCCGGTGGTGAAGCAGATCCTGGAGGATGCCTGGAAAGCCGGAGCCGTGGTCGCAGTCACCGGCAAGGATTGGGTCAAATGGAAGGATCTGGGGCTCGATGAGTCGAGGGTCGTAGTGCTCGAACCCGAGCTTGAGATGCTGGAAGGGAGGGAGAAATGGCTCAAAACGCTTTGGGGAACATCCTCCTGACGCTCCTTCGCGGTTGTGCCTACGCGTATGGATTTCAGTCCAGCCGCCTGCGCGCCTTTTGGGGCGAATGCCTGGGTCTGGGTCTTCGGGGGGCGGGTTTTCGCCGCGAGGTGATCGATAGGAATCTTGGAATTGCTTTTCCAGGCGAAGCGCAGCTTTCGCTGCGTTCGAAGCTCGTCGGCGGGTGCTATCGGCACTTGGGTATGTTGTTCCTGGATGTCCTCCTGGTGCTGGGTCCGTTTCGTCGTCACTGCGAGAGAAATGGCATGATTCGGGGATTCGAGAATTGGCAAAGCGCCCGAGCTCAGGGTCGCGGAATCCTCTTGCTCGCCAGCCACGTCGGCAATTGGGAAATCATGGCGGCTACGGGCGCTTTGAACGGCATCGACGGCCTTTTGGTCACCAAGCATCTGAAGCCGGAGTGGCTGCATCGCGCGATCGAAGCGGGGCGCCTGACTTGCGGTGTGAAGGGAACCTATGAGCCTCGAACTTTGAGGGATGTCTTGGCTCACCTCAAGCGAAACGGGACGGTAGGGTTCGTATTGGACCAGTTTACCGGTGCCCCTGTGGGAGTGCGCGTGCCTTTTTTCGGGGTTCCAGTGGGAACCCATACTGCGCTCGCCACTCTCGCCAAGAGGACGGGGGCGCCCGTTTTGCCCGTGGTCAATTTTCGTACTGCAGACGGCCGGCAAATCATCGAAATTGGGAAGCCGGTTCCGTGGGAGTCGCACCCGAATCCAGCCGAAGAGCTGGCTCGCAACACCGCTCGCTACGTGGGAATCATCGAAGCGGACGTTCGCGCCCACCCCGATCAATGGCTTTGGACCCATCAGCGCTTCAAAGGCGACCTTTCGCCTCTCAAGCCGGGAGAGTGGGCGGAAGGCCGCTTGCGCTCTTGAAGGCGGCCTATTGGGAGACGCGCTCGACTTTAAAAAAACCATCTCCTACACTGGGTCTTCTATGCGGCTGAGTTCGACCCGTTCAATGTCCTCTCGATTCCGCGTTTCGTTCTGTGCCAGCATTCTGCCCCTGGTCTGCGGCTGCGCTAGCGGCGGGCTGAAGCCGCTCGGCGGCGATGCCCGGCTTCCGAAGGAACTGCCCAAGGAGATGGTTGAAAGGTTCGAGGTGAAGGAGGTCCGCTCCATGGGTCCTTCCTCAAGTTCGGCAACGGTTCCTTCGGCTAGGCCGTTGTCCAATTCCTCTGCGCTTGGCGACGCGGGCCTAGGGTTCGGAGTGCTCAAACCCAAGCACCCCTTAAATCGCGCGAGGAAGCCGTTCGTTCCCGTGCCAATCGCTTCGTCGGTTGCGGCATCGACGTACCCTTCCAAAAAGCCGTTCGCCGATCCGATGTGGCTCGGAGAGCAGCACGTCTTCTCGATCACCTATTTCGGGATGGCTGCTGGCGAGCTTACTCTGGACGTGTTGCCTTACAAGATGCTCAACAGTCGCAAGGCCTACCACATCCGCGCAACCGCGGTGAGCTCGACGGTGTTCAGCCTTTTTTACCGGCTCAATGACACCGTGGAGACTTTTATGGACTACGAGGGATTGTTCTCCCATCGATTCCATCTGGTGCTCGACGAAACCAAGCAGACCCGTGACTCCCTCGAGTTAAACGATTCCGAAAGAGGCGAGACGTACTATTGGAACCGCTGGAACCATGTCGAACGGGGCTTGACGGAGAGTAAGGAGTTCAAGCCGATGACTCCGTTTTCCCAGGATAGCCTCTCCGCTCTCATGTACCTGCGCCTCGTTCCCCTGCCTGATGGTGCTGTCATCACTTTTCCTGTGATGTCGGAGGGGAGGGGTTGGGAAGCCGTGGTCACGGTCTTGCGCCGTGAAGTGATTCAGACACCGTTCGGGCGTGTCAGAACAGTGGTGGTCAAACCCGAAACGAAGTATCAAGGAGTCTTGAAGAAGAGTGGCGACAGCTTTCTTTGGCTCACTGACGATGATCGCCGCTTCATTGTGAGGCTGGAGGCGAAAGTGAAGATCGGAACGGTCGTAGCCACTCTCAAGGAAGTCAAAAAGGGGACCCCTCCCGATGCCACTGTCTCCCCCTGAATCCATCTTGGTCCGCGCCCCAAACTGGATCGGTGATCAGGTCTTGGCCTATCCCTTTTTCCACCACCTTCGGAAGTCCTATCCAAGAGCCCATATCGGAGTCTCTTGCGTGCAGTGGGTGGCGGAATTGCAGTTCCGGAACCTAGTCGACGAAACCTTCATCCTCCAAAGACCAGGGTCCGATACCTTTCTGGAAAAACTCGGAGTGATCGAGTTCGCAGCGAAAACTGTCCGGTCCCGTCGCCAGTGGGATCTCGCGATCACCCTTCCCAATTCGCTTTCGTCGGCATGGTTTCTCTATCGGAGTGGCGCCAGGAGACGTCGGGGATACGGTGTCGAAGGTCGAAGGCTGCTTTTGAACGAATCGATGGCTTGGGACGGGCGCTCGTCGATACACCGGGCTCAGGCCTACCTCGATCTCCTGCCGAGTGAAGCTCGACCCGCAAGAGCTGCCCAGGAGTTCTGGGGAATCCTCCCTGAAAACGATCTGGATCCGGGAGTGCCAGGGGAGCTCGCGCATTTTCCGGTGGAAAAGGCTTGGCCGGGTTTCGAACAGATCGAGCCTCCGGCTGAACCTTTTTGGGTTCTGGCCCCGGGATCGACGGCCGAGAGTCGCCGCTGGCCCATTCCCTACTTCGTGACTTTGGCTCGTCGGATCCGTCAGGAAACCGGCTGGCGGGGAGTCGTGGTTGGCGGGCCCAAGGAGGCCCCACTTGCCGAGGAACTCTGTCGAGACTCCACGTTGGGATTGCGTGATTTAGTCGCGCGAGGCCCTGTACCTTCGCTCGCAAAGGTGTTCCAGGATTCGAAGTTCACCGTTACGAACGAATCAGGGCTTGCCCACGTGGCGGCTTTGTGTGGATCCTTTGTCCAGATCGTCTGCGGTGCAGCCGATCCCAAGCGGACGACACCGCTCGGGCCGGGAAGGGTGCGTGTCGCCATCAATCCGGTCGAGTGCTGGCCCTGTGAGCGGAACACCTGCTCCCAGCCCGCCGGGCTTAAGTTGCAGTGCCTTCGAGGGATCGAGCCTGAAATGGTCTGGGAGGAGATCAAGCGTGGAATCCGACTTCGCCCCTAAGAGTCCCCTGAAGAAGGATCTACCTGAACTCGTCGAGTCGCTCCGAGGACGGGTCAATGAGCTTGTCATCTGCCTCTCGCACTCCTGGGGTGGGTTGGAGCAGGTGGCTGCTGCGGATGCGATCGACCGGGGAGCGCTTGGACTTCCGGTTCAAGTCATGTGTCTTGAAGGCACCCCGATCCACGAGAGCCTCGCGCACCGCAAGGAAGTATCGGTGATCCCCCTCAATTTCCGTCCCAGGGACTACTTCGATTTCAAGCTCAAGTCGGAGCTACTCCATCTATTTGGTCAAGGCGTAAACCTCGTCCACACGCATCAGACCTCGATCCTGGGTTCAATTACTCCCTGGCTCTGGAGCCGACCCCAGATCGCAGCCTTCGCCTCTCGGCACATCATGAACAGTCACAACAAGCGCACCTTCTTTCATCGCGCGATCTATAGCCGCCTCGACGGGTTGCTCGTCATGAGTCAAACCTTGCGCCAAAATGTGATCGATACCCATCCGCTCCGGGAGCGGATGGTGAAGGTCGTCAACCTGGGTTTGGATTTCGAGGTCTTTGACCCGAACCGTGTCGACCCCAGTCGACAGCGCGCGGCTTGGGGCGCGGACTCCGAAACCATCGTCATTGGACTCGTGGGACGCATTGACCCGGCCAAGGGGCAATCAACCTTCATCAAGGCTGCGGCGGGACTCATCAAGGCATTGGGTTCTGGTCGGAAGCTCAAGTTTGTGATGGTGGGGGAGGAAACCTTGGGCAGGGCCTCCAATCACCTGGAGGAACTGAAAGCCATGGTCGCCCAGTTCAGGATCGAGGACAGCGTCTTGTTCGCCGGTTATCAGGAGAACATCCCGGAAGTGATGCGCTCCTTCGATATCCTCGTCATGCCGTCCCGCCAGGAGGCGTTCGGCCTAGTGGCGATCGAGGCGATGGCGATGGAGTGCCCGATTGTCATCTCGCGCGGGGGGAGCGCGGCTGAAATCGTCGGAGAGGAGGAGTTTGGGCTCCTGATTCGTCCAGAGGATGCGTTCGATCTTCAGCGACAACTCAAGACGTTGGCCGATCAGCCTGAAATGCGCTTGACGATGGGTCGAAAAGCCCGGAGCCACGTGAAGTCGAATTATGATCGGAAGGTGAGGATCCATCGCACACTCGACCTGTACGAGAGGGCCCTCCGGAGACGGAAAATCTTCTCCGAGACCTGAGAAAACGATCTCAGTCCCGGGTCGGCGATCCGCTGAGGTCGAGGGTGTTGGGGACGTCGGGGTCTGAATTGTCGGAGATGGCGATCGACCAGAAGCCTTCTGGATGACCGAAGCAGTCTCGGGCGGCGGTTGTTTCCGTTAACTGGATCGTGAGGAGTCCAAGAGGGCTCCTGGGGTCGGTAAATGCGGTCCAGGTCCGGTTGCCGCAGCGAGAAGGGGAGGGAGAGGCGGGGTTGGAGAAAACAAGGTGCACAGGTCCGTCGATTGGCGACGTGTAATCCACATCGATGGATGTGACTTGGCCTGATGAAACGACCCCATTCATCTCCACGGTAGCCGTATGGACCCCTTGGAAGGTATCCGATGACCCTCCCGAGGACGTGCCATTCAGAACGCCCTGGGCCAATAAATCGGAAGCCTCACGAGCCAAAGCACTTCCGGCGATCGCTGCCAAGCCCAGCGCGAAACACAAGAGGGTGGGACGAACACTCGTTCTCATAGTGCCTCCAATACGCAGCGGTGCTGGGTCTGACAATGACAAATTAAATAGGAATGCCCCCGGAGTTTAAAAACTTGGGTTTCCGAAGGTTTCGAATGCAGGGGACCTTGCTTTTGTACGGGTCTTTCAAGTCTGGGTCGCCGCGTCCAGAAGGCCTCCGGAGGGGAGTTTCCTTTTGACAAAGAGAGGTTATCTCTCCTATACCTACCCAATCGCAGGATCTGGCAGTAAGCTGATGGATCCTGCCGAGGCGAGCTCTCATCCGATACTGCTTTGCGGTATCGAGGGCCGCCTCACCGTCCGATTTCTGGTTTCGTCGTTTTGACGACGAGATCCATGAGCGGGCAAAGAAAGGTCCCAAGAATACCGTATGGTAAGTAAGCAAACCGTTGGAGATGATATCTCCACAAAATCGCAGTCTCGTCCGAAGAACCAAAGCTGGATGGACGAGTTCTCGTCCTTCGCTGGTCCCGAGGAAGATGCGAACTCCGGACTGACCGACGACGAAGAGAATTTCGCCGAGCTCTTCGAGGCGTCCCAGAAACAACAAGAAATCAAAGAAGGCGAAGTCGTCGACGGCACCGTTGTCTCGGTCGGATCCGAGTACGTAACGGTTGACATCGGCTACAAGTGCGAAGGCCTCGTGCCGATCCAGGAATTCAAGGATGCCTACGGCGTCGCGCATGTCGCGGTCGCTGATGTGGTCTCCGTCTACCTGGAGCGCATGGAGATGGACAACGGCTTCATGCTCCTCTCGAAGGACAAGGCCGAGATCATCCGCGCTTGGGACGAGATTTCCCAGGCCTGCGAGAAGGATCAGCTCGTCGAAGGTACCGTCATCGCCAAAGTCAAAGGTGGCTTGTCCGTCGACATCGGCGTCAAGGCGTTCCTGCCCGGCTCCCAGATCGACACCAAGCCGGTCAAGAACCTCGACAAGTTCCTGGGCAAGAAGCTCAAGTTCAAGATCATCAAGTTCAACAAAAAGCGCGGCAATATCGTTCTCTCTCGCCGCGCAGTCGTTGCACAGGAGCGCGAGCTTCAGCGTGCAGAGACCTTGGCCAATCTCCAGGAGGGCATGATTGTGACCGGTACGGTGAAGAACATCACCGAGTACGGCGCCTTCATCGACCTGGGCGGCATGGACGGACTCCTCCACATCACCGACATGAGCTGGGGCCGCATCAAGCACCCGAGCGAACTGTTCGCTGTGGGCGACGACGTAAAAGTGAAGATTCTCAAGTACGACCGCGAAAAAGAGCGCGTCTCCTTGGGCCTCAAGCAAGTCACCGCCAACCCTTGGGACGATGCGGAATACAAGTTCCCAGTCGGTGTTAAGGTCAAAGGCAAAGTCGTTTCGCTGAAAGACTACGGCGCGTTCGTGGAACTGGAAGACGGCATCGAAGGCCTGATCCATGTCTCCGAAATGTCGTGGACCGAGCGCGTGAAGCATCCTTCCAAAGTCATCAACGTCGGCGACGAAGTGGAATGCAAAGTTCTGGAAGTCGACTCCAAGCAGAAGCGTATTTCTTTGGGACTCAAGCAGCTCCAGACGAATCCTTGGGACGAATTGGAAGTCAAATTCCCGATCGGCACCATCGTTGAAGAAGGCGAAGTCAAGTCGGTCACCGACTTCGGCGTGTTCGTCGACATCGGCATGGGCATCGACGGTCTTGTCCACGTTTCGGATCTGGCCTGGACGAAGAAATTCGCCCATCCTTCCGAGAAGTACAAGAAAGGCGACAAGATCCGCGCAGTGGTTCTCGGCATCGATAAAGCCGCTGAGAAGTTCTCGCTCGGCATCAAGCAACTGGATCGCGATCCTTGGGATTCGATCAAGTCCCGCTATCGCCAAGGCCAGGCTGTCGACGGCCTCGTGACCAAGCTCACCGACTTCGGCGCCTTCGTGGAAATCGAAGAAGGCGTAGAAGGCCTGATCTACGTCAGCGAGATCGCCGATCACCGCATCGAGAAGCCTTCGGACGTTCTGAAGGCCGGCGACAAGGTTCGCGCCGAGATCCTCTCGATCGAGCCGAAAGAGCGCCGCATCGGCCTCTCGATCAAGCAACTCGGTCGTTCGGAAGAACGCGCCAACTACGAGAAGTACGCCACCGACGGCGCCAAGAAAAACACCATGGGTGATCTCTTCGGCGACAAGTTGAAAGCTGCTCTCACCAAGGGCAAGGGCGAAGGCGAGAGCTGATTTCGCAGTGAGGTCGACCGAAAGGTCGTCCTCTCCCACCTTGAAAAGTATGAGCGCCGCATCGGGATTCCCGATGCGGCGTTTTTCATGGAGTTGACCTTGGGCGGAACTTGTCGAAAGTTTGAGCATTCGATCGATCTCAAGGAGTTCGTGCTCCCGCCTGGTCCCTTGGGGGCCGGTTCAACTCGCTGAAACTTCAAATGAAATGGGTGGGCGTCTGCGGCATATCGCTTGCTCTATCCCACCTCATGAAACTGAGACTTTTCGGTAGGAGCATCGCGCGCTTCGGATTGATGTCACTCACCCTGGCTGCAGGAGCCAGCGTCGGAGTCGCTGGTTTCGCGCGAGTCCAAGCGGAGGCCTCGAGGAATCCTTCTTCATCCGACCTCGGTGGACGGGAAACTTTCCAGACTTTGTCGCCCGAGGAGGTTCTTAAGTACTCGAAAGATGCGGGGTACATCACCACGCGGATTCGGCAGCTGGCCGAAGCGAATCGCCGATGCAGCATTCGTCACGGGCAACATCGCGAGTGTCGCGAGTTCACGGTCAGTTTCGAGCAAGGACTGGATCCGCGGATTTTTCGGACGCGAACCTTTGAATGCCCAAGGGACGTTGGGAGAACAGATGGGCAATGCGCTCATGTCCCGGCGATCGAAGAACTATGAGCTCGAAGCGGATGCTTTCGGGATGAAGCTTTCGCACGAGACCCTCGGGTGGGAGCCGACGCGCGCCTATGTCACGTTCCGCAGGCTCTATAGCCTGATCGACCAGAACCGGATCTACAATCCGGTGGGCGACCTGCTTCACCAGGATATTCACCCTGCTTACCGGACTCATCCGGAGTTGAGTCGTCGAGTCGAAGCCGCAAGCCGCGTCGCTGAAGCAATCGATCAGTTTTAGGTGGGCTTTCAAGCGGCAGGTGAGACCTGCCGTCGAGGGCGTCCTGGCAAAAACGTGAGACTAGCCGTGCGGGAAGCGCAAAACTGAGATAGCCTGTGGCCATGAAAAGATACTCGTGGATGGTGGCAGCTGTCGCTTCGATGGGCCTGGTTTCCTGCGCATCCTCTACGACTCGGCCCCCGGGATCCCTTGCACCCGTCAAGTCCTCCACTGCCTCTTCAGGGCCTGGATCGATTCCGGTCGAAGCCGAGCATTATTCAAAAGCAATCGACGCGGTGCTGGACAATAAACGGCTTCGGCAGAATATCGAAGAAGTCTATGAGTCGGGACTTGCCGCTTCCGCTCGGGTCAGCAGCGTCGTGGAGCGACTTTCGGATGAGGACTTCAGTCGACTTCAAGGGTTGATGAAAGGTTTCGACGTCATGCGCATCGAATATGCAGGCGCCCTGCCTTCTTCGGCCTACTTTCTCAAGCTTGCCCAGGAGAAGGGCCGACCCGAAGATCGGGAGTTTTTCCAGACCTTGAACGCCACGCGTCCCGGCGGGCCGTTTCCGATGTATGCTGAATCGATCACGGATTATACTTCCTGCCTGCGGTTCGGCAGTGGAAAAATGGTCGAGCTCTATGGCTACTGGAAGGGCTATCAACTCAAGCACAGAAAGTATTACGTGGCGGAAGTGAAGCAGGAGCTGGGGGCGCTCCAGGATGCGCTGGCGCAGGGAACATGCGCCTGCGGAGAAAAAGCTTCGGTCTTGAAAGAGCTTCAGGATTTCACGGATCGATACGGCGGGGACCCTTTCATCGAAAAGGTACGCGGACGACTGCAGGATGCCAAGGCAGATCGCGCTGGATTCCAATACAACTGCCGTCCCAGCTGAGCTACAGTCACTCCCAATGATCCAGAAAAACCTTAAGCTCGCAATCGAGAATCTTTCGTTCAAGGACGTTGATTGGGTCGGGATGCGGCATGTCCGCGAGATCACGACTGAGCGCTTCATTCGTGACGGTAAACCCCAGGCCAACGATACTTCGAAGTCGGAAGGCGTGATGGTCGAGGTACTGGCCAACGGGCAGTTCGGCTATGCGGCGACAGGGCGACTGGATCCGGAGAGTCTGCAGGCAGCTGCCCAAGTGGCCCGTGCTCAGGCGATCCAAGCGTCGCAGTTCGCGGTGTTTCGATTCTCGACCCAGCAGAGGCCGCAGGTCACGACGCAGTTTGACTCACCCGTTCTTCGTCCTTTGGCCTCGCTTCAGGCGGGCGAGCTCAACGATACTTTGGTGAAAATCTCCGAGAAACTCAAAATTTCCCAGAAAATCATCCGCACCGAGGCCTATGCCCGGTTGGTCGAGATGGAAACCCATTTCGTGAGTTCCAATGGTTCGGACGCCCGCCAAAGCTTTCAGATGATCACGAGCGATTTCCAGGCGACTGCCCAGGATGGAAACGTGGTCCAGAAGCGAACTGACGGCGGACTGCGTGGTCGAAGCTATCAGGGAGGATGGGAGTTCCTGTTCACCGACGACCTCTGGGCCCGAGTTCAAAAAGTGGGTGAGCAGGCGCTTGAACTGCTCGCGGCGTCGGAGTGCCCTACGGAAACCACGAATCTGGTCATCATGCCCGATCAGATGATGCTTCAGATCCATGAGAGCATTGGGCACCCGCTTGAGATTGACAGAATCCTGGGTGATGAGCGCAATTACGCGGGTTGGTCCTTCGTCAATCTCGAGGACTTCGGGAAACTTAAATACGGTTCGAGCCTGATGAATGTCACTTTCGACCCGACCGTGCGCACTGAGTACGCAAGTTATGCTTTCGATGACACGGGGACCCCTTCTACGCGCGAGTTCCTGATTCGCGACGGGTTGCTGGAGCGCGGCCTCGGAGGCCTAGAAAGCCAAGCCCGGTCGGGAATCAAAGGAGTCGCCAACCAGCGGGCGTCCTCTTGGAACCGGGCACCGATCGACCGAATGGCCAACATCAACCTCGAGTTCGGCGCATCTTCGATGGAGGACATCATCGGAGGCATCGATAGCGGGATCCTGATGGAATCCAACCGGTCCTGGTCGATCGACGACTTCCGAAACAAGTTCCAGTTCGGTTGCGAGTTCGGACGGAGGATCAGGAACGGCAAACTCGCCGAAGTGGTCCGCAATCCCAACTACCGTGGAGTGACCGTTCCGTTTTGGAGCAGCCTCAAAAAAGTGGGGGATCGCTCGACTGTCGGACTTTATGGAACCCCCTTTTGCGGAAAGGGGGAGCCCAACCAGGCCATTCGGGTCGGCCACTCCTCTCCGGTCTGTCTCTTCGAGAACGTAGAAGTGTTCGGAGGTGCATCGTGAACATTACGCGGGAGTATTTGGGCGACCTGCAGAAAAAGCTTTTAGCCGACCGCAGGCCGGGCGAGCATTATTATGCCGCTTTCGCAGGTGAGGAAAGTCAGTTCATCCGGATCAACGCGGCAAAGGTTCGTCAGATCGGGACCGTCGAAGATGCCTCGATCGACATCACCCTGCTAATTGAAGCTCCGAGCGGGGAGATCCGGCGCGCGAGCCGTGGCTGTACTCTTTCGGGTCTGAGCTGGAAAGATTGGGAGGAGGTGCAGGACGCTATTCGGATCCTTCGCTCCGAAGTTCCTCAGCTGCCCGTCGACCCCTATGCCAAACTCCCTCAAAACGTGGGTTCGAGCGAAACTCAGACCCGTGGGGAGATGCTGAGCCGGGAGGAAGCACCCGCAAAGCTCCTCGAGCCAGCGCGCAATCTGGATATCGCCGGAATCTATGCCGCAGGCCCCGTCGTACGGGCGATGTTCAATTCGGCCGGATTGTTTCATTGGTTTGGAACCGAGACTTTCTCGTTGGATTACTCGGTCTACACAGCCTCGCAGCGTGCTCTGAAGGGCACTTTTGCAGGTCAGAAGTGGGATGGCCCTGCTTACGTCCGCACGCTTGAAGCGGCTCAGTCGCGCCTCGCACACCTGGAAAAGCCGGCACGCAAGGTCCCGCGGGGAGCTTATCGGACCTATATCGCTCCTGCCGGAGTTCATGACCTGATCGGAATGCTTTCCTGGGGCGGGGTCAGCGAAGCAGCCATTCGCCAAGGGGACAGCCCGCTTCGACGGATGCGGACAGGAGAGCGCACGATGTCTCCCTTGTTCTCGCTCAGCGAAGATTTCTCCGGGGGCGTAGTCCCTCGATTCAATGATTTGGGCGAGCTTGCTCCGGAGCGTCTACCGTTGGTCACCCGCGGAGTGCTTGAGAACACGCTGGTGAGTTCACGCACAGGAAAAGAATATGGCGTTGCTTCGAACGGAGCAGGCGCGGGCGAGGGCCTGCGTTCTCCCGTAGTTGCCCACGGTGAGCTCAAGGAAGAAGAGGTTTTGGCCCGACTCGGAACGGGTCTCTACCTTTCCAATCTCCACTACTTGAATTGGAGCGATCAACCCGGCGGGAGAATTACCGGGATGACCCGATATGCCTGCTTTTGGGTCGAAGAAGGCAAGATCGTCGCACCCATAGAAAATCTACGATGGGACGACAGCATCTTCTCGCTGTTCGGCGAAAAGCTGGAAGGGGTCACTTCTCAGCGGTCATTGGAGCCGGAAGTGGGGACCTATTTCGCGCGTCAACTCGGCGCGGCCCTGATCCCAGGCATCTTGGTGTCAGAAATGAACTTCACCCTTTAATCCGGGCCACGGAAAGTGATTCTCAACTATGTCGTCTAGCCAACAGAAGTCCGGTACTCCGAAGCGTCCCTTGAATCCCCTGACACTGATCCTCGGTCTATCCCTAGCCTTTTTCGTGCTTTTCGTGGCGATCTCCGGAGTGACTTACCTCACGAAGACTCCGAGGAAATCGTCCGTGAGCGGCAAGGTGGGCTCTGCGATTTTCGGGAGCGGCAACATCGGGGTGATGGAAGTGAATGGAGTCATTATGGATTCCAAGCGCTACCTTCGGCAATTGAAGTCTTTCGAAGAGGATTCGACGATCCGCGCGGTCCTGCTCCGCTTGAACTCACCCGGTGGAGCCGTGGCACCGTCGCAAGAGGTGTATGAGCGCGTGAAGCACTTCAGTAAGCCCGTCTATGCCTCGATGGGTTCGGTCGCAGCCAGTGGAGCCTATTACATCGCCATGGGGGCGAAAAAGGTCTACGCCAATCCCGGCACCATCACGGGTTCGATCGGGGTGATCATGGAGTTCGCGAATCTCGCCAAGCTCTATGAATGGGCGAAGGTCAGCCGGTATTCGATCAAGACCGGCAAGTTCAAGGATGCAGGGGCCGACTACCGGGCTTTGGAGCCGGATGAGAAAGCGCTGCTTCAGGGAATGGTCGACAACGTCTTGGTTCAGTTCAAAAATGCGGTTTCCGAAGGACGCAATCTTCCTCCGGCAACCGTGAGCAAGTTGGCGGATGGACGTATTTTCTCCGGCGCCCAGGCTAAAGAACTGAATCTGGTCGATGAGTTGGGCACTATCCAGGATACTGCCAAGGCTCTCGCGGAATTCTCCGGCATCAAAGGCGACTATGAGTTGGTCTATCCGGGACGGGCTAAGCCTCGCCTGCTCGACCTCCTCATGGAGGGGGCTGGATCGGGGGACGAGGACTCCGAGGCTCAAGTTCCTACGATGGGTGGACTTTTGGGACTGGTCCAGCGGGCTTTCGGGGTTCCCGGAGGTTCGGGTGCGCGGACGAGCTTGCAGGAGCAGGTCACTGGACTCGCTCCTGGCATTTACTGGCTTTGGCCGGGCGCACGTTGAGTCCCCCGCTATGAAAACTTATCCTCGCGATCTAGCGGTGAAGATCCTGACTCGTGTCTTGAGTGACCAGCAGGCCTTGGACCAAGCATTGGCCGAGCTGGCTCTGGATGCTCCTCCGGATACCCGGGCCTGGCTTCAGGAGGTCTGCTCAGGGACCTTGAGATGGAGAGGCCGCCTGGATCTCGCGATCGATTCGATCGCCCTCAAGAAGAAGCCCAGCGGCTGGCTTCGAAAGATGATTCTCCTCACGGCCTATCAACTCGTGGCTCAGGATCGCACGCCTGCCGGGCGCGTGGTTTCGGAGACGGTGACTGACGTCAAGCAGCGCGAAGGAGAAGCTCCTTCGAAGTTTGCCAACGCGCTTCTTCGTAAAGTCGCTGATCATGCCTTGGACTGGCGGTCGATGGAGGTCCGAGCCAAGGCGCCCCTCGCCGAGCAGGCACGCTGGGCCAGTCTCCCCGAGTGGCTTTGGAAGAAATTAGTTCAGGAAAACGGCTTAGAGGGCGCGAAAGCATACGCCCAAGCGAGTCTCGATCGTCCAGGGCTCTGGATCCACGCGCGGCGAGTGGACTGGGCTCCGCTTCAGGAAGCACATTGGAGCGACGGGCCGGTTCCAGGCTCCAAGCGTCTTCAGGAGTCTGCTGGTTTAGGCCAAATTTCCGAATGGGCGGGCTTCAAGGAAGGGGAGTTCTTTGTTCAGGACATCTCCAGCCAAACGCTCGTCTATGAGATTTCCCGGGAGGTGAGGGAATCACTAGGAACGGGTCCTCTGCGGGTCTTGGATCTTTGCGCCGCACCTGGGGGGAAAACGGCGGGCCTTGCGTGGAACGGATTTCAAGTGAGCGCGAGCGATCGAGACGAAAGTCGTTACGCCCTGCTTCAGCAAACTGTGGACCGTGTCGGAGCCGGAACCCAGATTCAAGTCGTGCCTCAAAATGCGGTCGGCGCATTGCCGAGTCAAGATTTGGTGTGGGTGGACGCCCCTTGCACGGGAACTGGAATCCTGCGCCGGCATCCCGACGTCCGCTGGCTCCGTCAGGAAAAGGAGCTGTCGGTGTTGGGTAAACTCCAAGCCGAATTGATCCAGAAGGCTTGGGAGAAAGTGCGGCCGGGGGGGTTTCTCGCTTACTCCGTCTGTTCGGTCCTTCGGGAGGAAGGCCCCGGCCGGATCGAGTCTGCGAAGTTGGCTGGCACCCGAGTGAAGGATTGGAACCTGCTTCCTCAGAATGCCCCTTTCGGCGACGGATTCTGGGCGACCTTGATCCAAAAGTCTTAATGTTTGGGCTCGATATTTCCAATTCCAATCTGAAACCGTGTTTTGCAACGTCGTGCATCGAAGTTGGCTGCGATGGCCGATGGAGTCCGTGGGTGGGGCAAAATGGCGCGCCGGATCGCGCCTGACACGGGTCCTCAGGCAATCTGGCCCTAAGGCCACCCGTGCGGGTTTCCAGTCTTTCGACAGGAACTTCTAGTTTGATATCGG
Organism: Bacteriovoracaceae bacterium; assembly: GCA_043759365.1. Classification (GTDB taxonomy): domain Bacteria; phylum Bdellovibrionota; class UBA1018; order UBA1018; family UBA1018; genus JAYVNB01. The sequence goes on from JAYVNB010000097.1 coordinate 30,291, forward strand.
CGAGATCGGGAAAAACGCGCGCTCCGTGGATTCTCTGGCACGTCACCTGCACAAAGGGGAGACCTGATCGTTTGACTCCAAGCAGTGTGTTGTACGTATGTTGTGGGGGGAGTCAGGGTCATCTAAAAATTCCGCTACTGCTTTAATCCATCATAGCCCACCACCCGCCGCTGGCTCCCGAAAGGGAGTCAGCCGGCTCCTTTTTCGTTGGGTGTTCTGCTCCCGTCAGACGAGCAAAGGCAACGCTCAGAGGCCTGTCAGGGAGAGAGGACTCGAAATGTGAAGGCTCAATCCCGTTTGCGGCGGAATCGGGCAGGCTTCATCTGCTCCAAATCGCGAGAAACGCGGTAAGGGATGATATCGCCGCGGTAAACGCCTTTTCCGCTTGGCAGGGAGTAGCGGATCGGGTGCTCCGGTTCACAGAGCAGGACGACCGGAGTGGGCTCGCCTGGGCGTTTCATTGGGTCGCTGATCACTCGCCGCATCTCAGCCTCGGGTCGTTCGATGTTCGATCCTGCGGCCGCCCACCAAAGATACGAGAACTTGACCCATTGGCGCTCGGAACCCAAGCGGTGGGAGAAGTCCTTGAACCATTTTCCGGGGATTTCAATGGGGAGCGAGAAGTGGCACCAATCCCGCCCTTCGGCCAACGGGCACTTGTCTGCGTGGAGGCAGGGTCCCCAGAGCGGTGTGTCGGACAACCCCGGTTGATCGGAAGACAGGATCGCGTCCCGGATTTGGGAGAGATGCTGGGAGGAGCGATGGGCTGCAGGCTCGACCATGAGAAGGCCCCCTCCTTGCATTTGTCCCATGAGCTGGGACAGTGCAGGGAGTTCGGGAAGTTCTTCGCCCCGGGGAGGTGTCTCGTTCAGGACATGCCCCATTAAAATGAGTGAGGTGGGTTCGGTCGACGACCTCGCGGCTCTCCACCAGGCATCCGGATGAGACACGACCGTGAGTTTGTCGCGGAGCTTGGGAAACTGGGAGCCCATGTCCTCCAGGATCGCTTTGCCGTCCTCGAGGATTCCGCGTTGATGATCCCAGCCATGGATTTCGATGGGCGGCAGCGGCTCTCCCGTTTGGGCTGCTTCATTCAATGCCCAGAGGCAAAAGGCGATTGAAGCGGTGTAAGGGCCGGCACCGAGATCATAGACCAGCAGTTTTCCCCGCTTTTTTCCGTGTTCCAGAGCATCGCGCGCGGCTTGAGGATGCAGCGAGAACAGTCGCAGGAACTTCGAAGCTTGAAGCGGGAGGAAATAGAGCAAATAGGCGGATCGAAATTTCGGGTGAAGAAAGTAGGCAGGCAGGTCGCGCGGCCGTTCTTCTGTGAACATCTCGGAAAGCTCATCGATCCCTTTGAAGAAAAACTGAGAGTCGAGCTTCTCGAAAGGTTTGTCCTTCCAGCTGTCCCGGGGACTGTAGTGCTTCTTGACGTAGGCAGGAATTGCCTCGTCGATGAGCCACAGCCAGGCAGGCGGAAACCGGAAGGAAGCAGGGATGGAAGCAGGCATGAAATCAATTCCCAAAAAGTTTAGCGGAATTCCAAGTGTCGCAGACTCGGGATTCAATAGGAGTGTATGCTACACTTGGATGCAGGAGGTCAATGGATGGACTCCCTTTGGAAAAATCGGGATCGGGATATCTGGGCGTTTTACTGCCCCCAGTGCAAGACTCAGCGGAAAGTGCCCGGCCGGCCCAATCCCGCTACGGTCAAACACCTGCTTCAGCTCGGACTGACCTCGGTGGTTTTCACCCTGGCCACATGGCCGGTCTTTGGCTTGAAGGGGTTGGTTTCGTTCGTTCCCATTTGGGCGGCCTTCGAAACGTTGTATCGGACGCGATTCCGCGCCCACGTGTCTTGTCCTCATTGCGGATTCGATCCGTTCCTCTATCTCTCCAACATCAAAAGAGCACGTGGCGAGATCGAGGACTACTGGCGAAAAAAATTTGAGGAAAAGGGAATCGCCTATCCCGAGAAAGGCTCGTCTGGGGCTTCTCGAGGAAAGATGCAACCAAACGCGTCAATTGAGGATTCTGTCGACCTTGAGTCCGATTCACGCCTTGACAGCCCTCGCAACTGAGCGCTAATCGTAGCTCACATGTCAGTCAATAAAGTTATTTTGATCGGTCGGCTCGGGCAAAACCCCGAAGTCCGTTACACCCCTTCCGGGGCTGGCGTCGCCAACTTCAGCGTAGCGACCAACGAGAGCTGGACCGACAAGTCCGGGCAGAAGCAAGAGCGCACCGAATGGCACAAAGTTGTCGTTTGGGGAAAACTCGCTGAACTTTGTGGTCAATACCTCGCTAAAGGCCGTCAGGTTTACCTGGAAGGCCGCCTTCAGACTCGTGAGTGGAAGGATAAGGAAGGCCAGACGAAATACACCACCGAGGTCCAAGCGCAAACTGTCCAGTTCTTGGGCGCCCAAGCGGGAGCAGGTGCCGAACGGGGTCAAGGCTCCGATATGGGGATGGGCGCAGGTCCAGGTCCTGGCATGGATTCGGGCTATGGCGGGGGCGGTCCGAACATGGGCGGCGGCCACTCGGGTGGCGGCAATTATGGAAATGCTCCCGCTCCAGCTGGAGTGGGAATGGGTCGGGGGGGCTCTGAGCCTTCCTTTACTGAAGACGATATTCCATTTTGATGCGCTCGCTGATCGTCATTCCGACCTACAACGAGATTGAGAACCTCCAGCCGATGGTGACAGCCGTATTGGCGGCCACTCCGGCTGAGGTGGATGTTCTCATTGTCGACGACAACTCACCCGATGGGACTGGGAAGCTCGCTGACATTTTGGCGACCACTTATCCCCGCGTGCAGGTTCTGCATCGCGGAGGAAAAATGGGACTAGGAACCGCCTATGTGAACGGCTTCAAGTGGGGCATGGAGCGACCCTACGAAGTGTTCATCGAAATGGACGCAGACTTCTCCCACAATCCGAAATACCTGCCCCGGATGTTGAGCCTCCTTCAGGATCATGACGTCGTCATCGGTTCCCGGTATGTCGCCGGGGGTGGCACCGTGAACTGGGGCTTGGGTCGTAAGATCTTGAGCCGAGGTGGCAGCCTGTATTCGCGCCTGATCCTGGGAGCATCGATCCGGGATTTTACTGGGGGCTTCAATGGTTGGCGCCGCAAAGTGCTTGAGGCGGTGGATCTGGGTTCGCTCCGCTCGGACGGCTATTCCTTCCAGATCGAGCTCAAGTACCGTGCGTTCCTTCGCAAGTTCAAGATGACCGAGTTCCCGATCGTTTTCGAGGACCGCAAGGTCGGCAAATCGAAGATGAACAAGAGAATCGTGTTTGAAGCGCTGGGACGAGTCTGGAGTTTCCGCATGCGGGGAATGCCGCCCGCCCATCGCCAGCTTCCGGACTCTTGATTCCCGACTTCTAGGGATCGACACGAATGGGAAAATCTTTCTGAGGTGTCCAAGCGTGCGGCAGACCTCGGGACTGGTAAATGTTGAAAAGAATAGGGCAATTTTCACTCGGCGGGGAAGTGAAGTTCCCGAAGCTCGAGCACACCGCATTCATTCGATTGGAACGATTGACCCTGCGCTGTGGCGACGTTTAGACTGAGGACTCCATGAAATCCCTAATTGCGGCCGCCTTGACCCTTTTCATTTCCGGATTTGCCGGAGCTGCGGAGCCGCACCCCCGCACGGCGCTCTTGGTCGATAAAAAGACCAACATGCTCTACGTGACTCGATACGAGAACGGGACTTATCAGAAGATCAAGGAGTTCCACGCGACCTTGGGTCAAGTGAAGGGTGACAAGGAGGAGGAGGGGGACTTGAAAACCCCGGAGGGGATTTACACCTTCTCCCAGAAACTCGCGGCGCCCGGACTCAAGCCCAAGTTCGGTTCCTTGGCATTTTACATCAATTATCCGAACACTTTTGACCAACTCGCGGGACGCAAAGGTTTCGACGTGATGTTGCATGCGACGAACGAGCCTGGACGCTTGAAGCAGGATTACGACAGTTTGGGATGCATCGTGGTCAAGAACGAAGAGCTACAGGAGATCCAGGGGTCCATCCGGCTCGGCTTGACGCCGATCCTGATATTCAGCGAGTTGACGGAAGAGTATTGGAAGCCGGGTGAAAACGCGGCTTTAAAAGGGTTTTTTGAAAGCTGGGTGAAGGCCTGGGAAAGCCAAGGCATCGACAGTTACATCGGGCACTACCACACCGATTTCGCCGCTCAAGGCAAGAACCGGGATCAATGGAAGCGCTATAAATCCGCCCTCAACTCCCGCTACGCGACAATCCATGTGGGACCCGAGGATGTGAGTTACTATCGGCATCCCAAATACTCGGTCATCACCTTTACCCAGAACTACCGCTCCACCCTGCGGTCGGGCGGAGTGGGTCACCGGGCGCGCGGCACCAAAATTCTCTATGTCGCCGAAGAAGCCGGGCAGCCGAAAATCATCGCCGAGACCTACACTGAACTGATGTGGTGACGCGTCTGCCGCCTGAATTTTACCCCTGAGCACAGGGGTGCCGGCAGGTATTGCCCGCATTTTCATCGACTCTCGTATTGACGCCTCGGTGCCGACCGAGTCAAATCGTCAAAAACGCGGGACAGATATTATGCATCATGTCGAGACATTGATCATTGGCGCGGGTTTGGTCGGAAGCAGTGTGGCCATGCATTTGGCCCAAATGGGAATGACTGGGATCCGGGTCATTGACTTCGATTTGGAAGGGACATTGAGCAGTTCGGAGTTGAATGCGGGAGGGGTCCGCGCTTCCTTCGTCCAGCCAGTCAATATCCAGATGTCGAAGGTCTCGATCGAGTATTTCGCGAAAGTCGCGGAAGAGATTGGCTTTCGTGAGTGCGGTTACCTCTGGCTGCACACGCCCTCGAGCATGCCGGGTGCCCTCAGGGCTCGGGAAAACCAGCTCAGTCTGGGTTGGCCGGTCGAGCTCTGGGACGTCTCTGAACTCAAGCGACGCGTTCCGTTCATCGATAAGACCGACGATCTGGCGGGAGCACATTTCGCTTCACGCGATGGGCTTTTGAACACCAACCTGCTGAAGAACCACTTTCGCGCCCAGGCTCGGGCATTGGGGGTGGTTTTCGATGATCGAAGACTGGCGCGGCGTGCGGAGTCCCGCTCTCAAGGCATCACCTTGGACTGCGAGGTTTTCACGCAGAACCTCACCCAAGAAATGAAAGCGGCTGTGCTTTCGGGTCGGGCGGACGCCTTTGCGATTACCCCGGAACAGTATCGGGCGGCCCGCGTGGTCAACTGCGCAGGTGCCTGGGCACCGGAAATCGCGACGATCCTGGGTTATTCTTGTCCGTCTGTACCGGTTCGTAGGCAGGTCTGCACTTTCGACTGCCGAGACGTCGACCTGACTCCTTACGGAATGATCGTCGACCCCTCGGGGGTTTATTTCCATCCAGAGGCGACTCAAGGATTAGCCGGTTTCGCCAATCGAGGTGAGCCTGTGGGAGTCAATTTCGATTACGATGGCGAGAGCTTTTTCCAGGAACTGATCTGGCCCGCCTTGTATGAACGCTCCTCGAAATTCGAACGACTTCGCCACATGACCGGCTGGTCGGGTCTTTACGAGGTTTCACCCGACGAAACCGCGATCATCGGTGAAGCCCGAGGTCTTTCCGGCCCGGCACTGGGACGCGTTTTCGAAGCACATTCGTTTTCCGGCCACGGCGTGATGCACAGCTACGGGGCGGGTTTGGCTTTGGCCGAACTGATGATTCGTGGAAGGTACGAGTCCTTAGACGCCGCACCTTTTTCGAGTCGGCGATTTTCGACGGGCCAATTGATCCACGAAAGCCTGGTAATTTGATGCGACTCGAAACTTGGCAAAGCAGCACCGATCGATTGGCGAACGAGGGAGATCTTTTACAGGTTCCGGGAAGGGTCGATTGGTTGGTGGAGCAGGTAGGTGTGGGAATGAGGGTCCTCGACATCGGTTGCCGAGGGGGTTCCTTGAGCCGTAAAATGCTTGATTGCAACAATCGGGTCTGGGCGCTCGAGCCCAATCCAGCGGCGGCGCTCGCTGCCGAAAAAGCGGGTATCCAAGTGACAGTGGGTGATCCCGGCGAACGACTGCCCTTCGAGAACGAGTTCTTCGATGTAGTTCATGTCGCTGAAAGCCTCGAAACGGTCTTCGATACCAAAGAGTTCATGTACGAATGCTCTCGTGTCCTCAAGAGGCGGGGAGTATTGCTTTTTTCGGTGATGAATTTGAACCGTCTGGAAAATCGGATTCGCATGCTTCAGGGGCGGACGCCCCGGGGTGCGGGTGCGTTTCCGGAGGACCATGGCGGAGAACGCATTCGTCACTTCAATGAAGTGAAAGTACGCGAACTTTGTCAGGAGACGGGATGGAGGATCGAGAGCGTGAGGAGCCTCCCGGTTCTGCGGTCAAAAGGGGCGTGGCTTGATCGCTCCTTGATGCAGCTTTCCCGCCTCACTCCAGGCCTTGGGGCGCTTCTCCTCGTGAGGGCCCTGAAAACCACCCAGAGCTGACGGCGCTTGAGGAGGAAGGATTGCTGGATCCTGCAATTCTGATCCTGTTCACGCTTTTCGGGGTTGCCTGAGAAGAGGTACCCTCTAGGGGAGATGCTGAACGCACGCGAGTTTCCCCCAGATCATTTTCCACGGACTTTGGCTGCATTGAAGGAAGGTGTCGCCGCGGGAGTCGCACCGGGAATGGTTGCGGGCCTGTGGTCGATCACGGAGCCTGAGCAGATGTTGGCCCACGCCGAAGGTGTCCGGCGTGTGGTTCCAACATCCCAGAGTCTCGGAGTGGACACGGTATTCGACTTGGCGTCGCTCACGAAAGTCATGGGGACAGCCACTTTGGCCGCGCTCCTCGTGGAGCGCCGATGGATATCCTGGGACACTTCGATCACTTCGCTACTTCCGGAGTTCCCGTTTCCCGATATTCGCCTTTCCCATCTTCTTTCCCATACCGCGGGCCTGACTGCCTGGAAGCCATTTTGGCAGATGCTGCGCGATCGTTTCGGACAGGATCCGGCGGTGCTTGCCCGTATCCCCATCTCGGAGAGGCAGCGTGCCATGCGCGAGTTCGTCGTGGAGGTTGCACCTGAAGCGGCGCCGGGCGAGCGCATGGTCTACTCCGATCTCTCGTTCCTTTTACTGGGGTTCGCTCTCGAGAAGGCGCTCCAGATGGACTTGGACCGGGCGGTGACAGACTTGGTCTGGAAACCCATGGGCGTTTCAGGCGCGAGTTACCGCAGGGTCGATCGTGATACGCGTCGCGGAAATGATGAATCCGTCGCCGCCACTGAGCTTTGCCCGTGGCGAGGGGGGGTGCTTCAGGGCCAAGTGCACGACGACAATGCTTGGGCGATGGGCGGGTATGCCGGCCATGCGGGAGCTTTCGGCAGTGCGCGAGATGTCCTGGGGTTCGCTCGCGGACTAGCGCAGGGCTTCCTCTCGTTCGAAACGATCCATCAAGCGTGGAGGCGGGTCGCGCTTCCGGTAGGTTGTACCCGGACCTTGGGTTGGGACACCCCTTCGGGACCCGATTCGCTGGTCGGGAGTCGTTTTTCTGGGCGCTCCGTGGGTCATTGGGGCTTCACGGGGACAGGTCTCTGGATCGACCGGGATGCCGGCATAGCGGTTACGCTCTTGACCAATCGAGTTCATCCTTCGCGCGAGAATCCTGCGATTCGTGAATTTCGACCCCGGTTTCACAACGCCTTGCGGGCGGATCTCGGCTTCTAGGAAGGGCGAGCCCTTCGTACCCGTCGGAATTCAACGAGCTTTATTGAACGCCGACCCGGTTCCCGTCGAGACTTCCTCACCGCCCCCGGTCAAACAGGCGGATTCGAACGGAGGCCGTTGACTCGGTCCGCGCCTCTCCTTCATCATGTCAAAGTGATGACCACACTCCCGCTGTGCAATGACTTTCGATCCCAAACCGCCGCCAAACGGAAGCCGCTCCCTCCATTCGACAAGATCAAGTCGGTGCATGTGATCGGAGTCTGCGGGACGCTCATGGGGGCCTTCGCGGTATTCCTCAAAAATCGGGGTATCGAGGTCACAGGCAGCGACCAGAACATCTATCCCCCGATGAGCGATGTGCTCCAAGCAGCGCAGGTGAAGCTTTTTTCGGGTTATGATGCCGCCAATCTCACCGGCCTCCCCCGCAAGCCCGACGTGGTTGTGATCGGCAACGTGATCACTCCCCAGAATCCGGAGGCCCGCGCCGCCATCGACGGAGGCTACGTGTTTTCTTCGCTTCCGGAAGCGATGGAAGAATTGATGCTCAAGGAAACCCGCAATTGCGTAGTCGCTGGCACTCACGGCAAAACCACGACTTCAAGCCTGCTCGCACACGTGCTTTCCCAGGCGGGTCGGGAGCCGTCGTACTTTATCGGGGGAGTCTCCAAGGATCTCCCGCAAAGTTTCCAAGTATCGAAGCTCGAGAGCGGGACGCCGTTCGTCCTGGAAGGGGACGAGTACGATACCGCCTTTTGGGACAAGGTTCCCAAGTTCAACCACTATCGTCCCGATCAAGTCATTTTGACCTCGGTCGAATACGATCATGCCGACATCTATCCGGACTTTGAGGCGGTTTTCCGAGCTTTTCAAGGCTTGCTCAGCCGGATCCGCGCCGGTGGACAGCTGATCGCCTGCCTAGATTACGACTCGGTTCGGCGGCTGATCGTCGAAGCCAAGGTTCCGGTCATTGGTTATGCCAGTCGTCCGGCGGAGGGGGTCCGTTACTGGCCCGCCAACGTGCGTGCCGAGGGCGAGGGGATGCGTTTCGACGTGATGGATCGGGGACAGAGGGTCGCTGACCTCCGCGTCCAGCTTCCGGGTTTTCACAACGTGATGAATGCGCTGGCTGTCTGGATCCAATGCGAAGGCTTGGGCGTGGCACAGGACAAGACGCGTGAAGGATTAGCCTCCTTCCAGGGCGTGAAGCGTCGTCAAGAGGAGCGGGGAGAAGTGAGAGGTGTGCTCGTGATCGATGACTTCGCCCATCATCCCACCGCGGTGCGAGAGACACTTCGCGCATTGAAGCTCAAGTACCCTGAGCGCAGGGTGGTCGCAGTCTTCGAGCCGCGGTCCGCGACTTCACGGCGCAAGGTGTTTCAGAAGGATTATGCTGAAGCGTTCTGCGAGGCTGCATCCACTTTCATCGCGATCCCCTTCGATCAGAGCAATATCGATGCGAAAGATCAGTTCTCAAGCGAGCAGCTAGTCGCTGATATCCGGGAACGAGGGCTCGAGGCCGATGTGATGGTATCCGTCGAGGAGGGAGTGAAACAGGTCGCCCGTTCGGCCAGCAAAGGGGACCTGCTAGCCGTGCTCTCCAACGGGGGATTCGGCGGGTTCATTCCCAAGCTTCTCCATGCGCTGCAGTGAGAATCAGAACTTCCGATTGAAACCCAGCCAGAGCTCAGCGCTTTTGCTTTGCGCAAATGGCGCAACTCCCAGGCTCAATCCGTTCTTGAACCGTTTTACGGTAATCACGGCGGGCGTCGTGCCCCATTTGCCCTTGGCTATGAGGTCGTTGTTGCCCGCGATGTTCTTGAACTGGACCACGGTGAGCGCGATCAGCACCAGCGTCCGGATCTCCTTGGACTTGATGGACTGGATCGCTTTGGCGGCCACATCGACCTGAAGTTGGCTGTAGGCCTTGAAAGCCTCCTTCAGGCGCGCCTTCTCTTCGCCCGTGTAATCCATGGGCGGCCGGTTCTGTTTGTAGGATTTTTCGAAGAGCATCGTGAAGACGTTCTGGGTCTCGGACCAGCCGCGGTCGATGAACTCAAAAGTGGCGTGGAAATCCGGCTGGAAAATGGCATTAAGCCAGTCCTTCACGCCGTCATCGGATGTGCCTTTGCCGGGTTCGAGACTGAGGCTGGCGGTCCGATCGTAGGGTGTGGCTTTGCCCGCCCGGCAGGGCAGGGTGGCGTTCTGGTTGCAAAGCTCCTCGATTGCCGCGAGTTCGTTCGGGGAGGCTTTGCGTCCCAGGTCATCCATCTGGGCCTTGGTGCAGGCCCAAGTCGCGTCGCCGCAACGGTTGAGTTCCGCCAGCGATTCGCGAAAGGTTTCCTGATTGCTCAGGTTGTGCAGGTAGCCGCCGAGGCGAAAGACGGCCGGCGCCCCGGGATGGGAAGGGTTGCTTTCAAGGTTCTCCCCGGGCAGTGGGCAGGCCCCCCCGTCATTGTCCTGACGTTCCCAGGCCCCGGCCGCAGGTAGGGCGCTTGAGAGGAAAGTGACTGAAATTAGAGCCGCCATCCAGGTCGAGAAGTTCATCAGCTTTTATTTTACTTGAACTCAGCGGATTAGCCAGCCTGGAGAGCAGGTGCCGGGAATGCTTGCCCTTCCCAGGAGCATCGGAGGACAATCGGGGAACCCCGTGGAATACTCCGAGGTTCTGCTACAGTTCGCCGGACACCGGACCGAAACAACCTGAAGAGGGTCAGGCTTCGATGAGTGAAGTCCTCAAAAAATTCGGACGGTATTTCCTGCTCGACCGCGTCGCCCAAGGGGGGATGGCCGAGATCTATCGCGCGCGCCTGGCTTCCACGTCGGGCCCCTCGCGCTTACTCGTCATCAAGCGGATCCAACAGGGCTATGGCGCCAACGCCGAGTTCCTCGAGATGTTCCGTTCCGAGACCCAGGTCACCATGGGTTTCAACCACCCGAACGTCGTCCAAGTCTACGATTTCGGCGAGGAGCAGGATCAGCCCTACATCGCGATGGAGTTCGTGGATGGGAAGAACCTCCGTCAATTCCTTCAGCGCTTCAACGAGATCAAGCAAGGTTTCCCGATCGATTTGGCCTCGTTCATCATCGAGCAGTCGGCTTCAGGGCTGCAGTACGCCCATGCCTTCAAGGACAAGATCAGCGGTGAACCCCTCAACATCATCCATCGGGACATCAGCCCTCAGAACATCCTGATCTCCTACGAAGGCAACTCGAAGGTCATCGACTTCGGCATCGCCAAGGCGGCCACCAACAGCGAGTCTACTCGAGCCGGAATCATCAAGGGCAAACCGAGCTATCTGTCTCCTGAGCAGATTTCTGGCGAACACTTGGACGGCCGTTGCGACATCTTCGCTTTGGGAGCGGTCCTGTGGGAACTGCTGTGTGGTCGAAAGCTGTTCGCAGGCGAGAACGACTTGGCCGTCCTGAAGATGATCGAAGCGAGCTCCACTCACGTGAAGGCGCCCTCGACGGTGAATCCCGAGGTGCCGAAGGAGCTCGACTACATCGTGCTCAAGGCGCTGGCCAAGCATCGCGACCAAAGGTACCAAACAGCGGAAGAGTTCCGGCGCGCGCTTCACAAATTCGTCTACTCCTACAATCCGGACTTCAATCCCGGTGACCTCTCGTATTACGCCAAGGACCTGTTCAAGGACGATATCGTCGAAGATCGCAAGAAAATCCAGAAACTGAACGAGAAGGCTGAGCAGCTTTTGGCGTCGGGATCAGACTCCACGAGCGCGGGGCAGCAGAACGGCGGTGCTGCGATCGAGCTTGTGGCGCAATCGGGCGGTGCGAAGAAAAAAGAAGAGACCACGACCGTTTTCGAGGCGCGCGACTCCGAGAATCCCGCTCGCACTACCGCGACGCGCGGGCAGAAGATGGACGTGGATCGCGGCGCGGCGATGCAGAACTCGCGAAACTTGCGTGCGGCCAACCTTAAAGGTCCGAGTCCATACGGGACCGGTGGCGCTTCGACCTCGAGCAATACCCCTTCGGGTGGCTCAAGCGGAGCAAGCCCCTCCCGTCGGCCTGGGCAGGGGAGCAGCGCCGACTCCAAATCAATTCCACGGCAATTCAAGCCGCAAAGTTCCTCGGGCGGCGGAGCCAAGCCCGTGATCTTTGTCGCTGCCGCGCTCGCGGCCGCTGTTTACCTCGGACCCATGTTCGGTTTCCGGGTCCCGATCCTTTCCGACATCGTCCATCCCGAAGGTCCCGCCACGGGCTCGCTGACCCTCGAAGGGAACGCCAAAGGGGTCGAGGTCAAGATCAACGACAGGCTTGTGGCAACGGAGTTGCCGGCGAACTTCACGGATCTCCCGAGCGGAGCGCCGATCTCGATCGCGGTGAATGGCTGGAGTTCCGGAAGCTACCGCAGTGTAGTCACTTTACGGCGAGGCGAGAAAAAGAGCGTCAGCGTGACCTTGGGCGGAGGGACGACTCAAGCCGTGGTCGGGGGATCGGTGGCATCGGGAAACGATCCTGGCCGAGTTAACCGGGGCATCCCGTTACGTCTCAATGTGCTCCCAGTCGGACCTGGAACAACCGTTTCGATCAACGGAAAGGCGGTCGAGTCCAGCAATGGATCGTTTCCCGTCGCGCTCGATGAGCCTCTTGAGTTGGTTATCGAACGTCCGAACTACAAGACGGTCAAGCGTGAGTTCGTACTCAGCTCCCGCGACCTTTCCGGGCGCGCCGAGTATTCCATGGAGATCCAGCTGGAGCCGCAGAAGTTCGGATTTCTCACGATTCGCACGACTCCGAGCTCCGACGCTTTCCTGAGCCCACGCGATGGCGCACGCACGCCGAGCTCGGACAAGCCCCTAGTCAGGCACACTCCCTTCGAAAACGAGAAGTTCCCGATCGGGACCTACAGCGTCAAGCTGGTGAATGAAGTCCTCGGTATGGAGAAAGTCGTCACGATCTCCGTACAGGAAGGGAAAGCGGTTTCTGTCGACGAGCGGCTTGAGATCAAGCATTGAGCGACCTACCGCGGTCGGGTTGATTCACTGATTCCAGCGGGGAGTTTGATTCTTCGACTCCCGTTCGCGATGTCTCGTCTGGGTCTCCTGACGTCGGGTGATGAGTTTGACCCTTTGGACGTCACGGCTGGACTCCTGTGCTTCGCGTATTTTTTTACGCTCGAGCAGAGTGAGCTCGTGCTCGCGCTCCAATTTTCTTTGCCACTGGCGCTGGCGTTCGGATATCCCCGCCTTTTGCTTTTCGAAACGCAAGTGGTTCCGCTCGCGCTTCTGGCGTTGGAAGTTGCGCTCTCGATTGTAACGATCGCTTCTGAGAAATTCGCCCCGGGCCTCGGACAGGGGTAGGGTAATCGCAGCCAGCAGGGCTCCCATGCAGAGAGCAAGTGCGCGGAGCCGGAATGGAGCGGTTTGGCCCATGCTTCCATTGTAGGAAAGGCCGGCTTTTCTCGCCAGTGTGTCTCTTGGGACCTATTCAAGGAGGATTGTATTGCGAGGGGTGGGAAACGAAGAGGGGGACACTCCGGGGTTCCGGGGCGACCCCTTCTTCGGACCTACAGCCGAGGTCGGCTCAGGACCCGTTTTTTCGGGCGGCGTGATGTTCCTTCTTGGCTTTGCATGCCGCGACTTCATCACTGGAGGCGCTGACACCCGGAACGGTTTCGCCGCTCATGATCTTCTTCATGCAGTCGACATAGAGGCCTTTTCCATTGGACTTATGGTCGCCTTTTTTGAAGCCGGCGCTTTCGCAAGCCTGCTTGATCTTGCGGCAGGGACCTACTTCGCGGGCAAAGGCCGAAATGCTGAGGAGTGAGCTGGTCAGGATGAGGGCGGTGATCAGGGATTGGCTTTTCATGGGTTGGGTTCTCCTGGAATCGATCTTATCTGTGCACTCCCAGGAATCCAATAGGTCGAATTGCAACACCTCGAACTGGGCGATTCATCCGTGAAAACATCGAGAGCACGGTCAGGAGAGGGAGCTGTTTTCGAAGGTGTCGCGATTCGCCACGCGGGCTCATTTTTCGTATTTGTACCCGACTCCGTAGATGGAGATGATGTGCTTGGTGAGCGGAGGGATTTTCCTCCTCAATGCGCGAATGTGGACGTCGATCGTGCGGTCGTTAGTGCCGGCCGATCCATCTCGCCAGACTTCCTTCAGGATCTCTTCGCGCGAAACGACAGCTCCGGCTTTCAGGGCCAGGCAGCGGAGGATGTCAAATTCCGTCAACGTGAGGTGGGTTTTCTTTCCGCTGAAAGTGGCTTCGCGATTGGCGGGATCGATGCGGAGATCCCCGATCTGGAGAGGTTGCGCAACCGAGTCAGCCGACTTCCGGAGTCTTGCGCGGATCCTCGCCACCAGTTCTTTGTAATCGAAAGGTTTGGCGATGTAGTCGTCGGCGCCGGTGGTGAGGCCTTGCGTGATGTCGGTCACGCTATTCTTGGCGGAGAGGAAGATGATCGGGATGTGCTTGGTCTTCTCGTCCTTTTTCAGCAGGCTGCAGGCGTCGTACCCGCTGAGGATCGGAAGCATGATGTCGAGCAAGATCAAATCCGGAGACTTGTTCCGGGCGTAGTCGATTCCGATCACGCCGTTTTCGGCGGTGATGATATCGAACTCCTTGCCGAGCATCGCTTCCAGGAAACGGCGAGTCTCCGCATTGTCTTCGATGATCAGGATGCGAGGTCTTTCCATGGCTACTTCAGTGTAGCAGGAGGATCTTCACAAAGTTAAGCGCATTCAGAGTGTGAAGGGGCGGAGGGGTGACCTGGGCTGGGAGAAGTGTCAGGATCCTTACGCGGCTTTGCGGCGTTGAGCCGCGGAGATGAACTCCTCGGTGATCTCTTCTTCAAGGCGTCCCCATTGGGGATGCGCTTTCAGGAAGATCTCCACCAAGTGAGGGTCGAACTGCCGGCCTGCGAAGGTTCGGAGCTCCTTGTACGCGATATCGAAACTCAGCCCCTTCCGGTAGGGACGGGTCGTGGTCATCGCATCGAAAGTGTCTGAAATGAGGATGATTCGCGCAGTCAGGGGGATCTGCTCTCCGAAGACTCCGTCGGGGTAACCCGCTCCATCCATGCGCTCATGGTGGTGGCGAACGCCGGGCATAACCGCCTTGAAAAACGGAATATGGGTGAGAGGTTGGATGATTTCGGCGCTTTTGATGGGATGGGCGCGCATGACGGCTTCTTCTT
>JAYVNB010000098.1:0-6050 GCA_043759365.1 Bacteriovoracaceae bacterium
ACTGGCGATCGTCACCGGTCGCAGCTGGGATACCACTGAAATGATCCTCGACCACCACGGAATGAAGGACTGGTTCGTGACCGTGGTCGCCCACGATCACGTCGCTTCCTCCAAACCGTCGCCCGAAGGCATTCACTTGGCGCTTTCGCGGATGAAACTCGATCCCACCGATATCCTCTACGTCGGCGACAGTCATTTCGATATCCGCGCAGCCCACAATGCCGGAGCCGGGGCAGTCGCAGCCCTCTGGGACCTATTGGCTTCGCGCGGCAACCTCGCGCCCCACTCCCCTCATTATTGGGCAGAAAACCCCTCTGAAGTCTGGAACCTCTGGTTGAAACACCGGATTCAGCGCTGAGGGTCGCCGAAAGCAAGGCGAGTTCATGGGCCAACTCCGGGTGGAGACCATTCCAGGTTTGCTGGGTCCTTGGTTCCAATGGTATTCGCCTCAACATGAAAAAATTCTGGCTCATCCCGGTCCTTCTATTGTCGGCGCAAGCCCATGCCGTCATCGCGCAAAATTGCCCTACCCAGGACGTGGCGCTGGTTCAGAAAACCCATGACCATGCTTCGCAGCTCGCAGATGCGGGCCTGATTCCCCGCGCCTCCCTCCTGAAGCTCGACTGGGCTCTCCTGGACATCCAGTTTTGCGCACGTCAGATCACACTCGAACATTACTGCTCGACGATGAAGCCCGCTCTTTCGCAGTTTATCGATGCAGGCGGGAGCCCAGGACGATTGGGCGACTTCAACGATCTGGCCCGCGCGATCGACAAGCTGATCGTACTGCGAGAGAGCTGCCTCGATTCGCAGTGAATTCTGGCCATTATTTTTTTTCGATCCGGGGAGCCAACTCATCGGTCGGACACAAAGTGTTGAAATGAGAAACGCCCGATCCGCTTGAGGCGGACCGGGCGTTTCTGCATGGAGCAAGCGGGGTGAGGTTCACCTCAGGCACTAGGCACGCCGTGCTTGATCAAATCGGGAGCGGGTTGGCGGGCTCACTGTTGGCTGAAGCACGGTTTGCATCGTCCGCTTGAATCATGGCTTTTGGCCTCCGCTCGTAATCCACGTAAGTGTAGCCATGAAGGACTTCTTCGTAGAAGTTTTGGAGCTCGACGCCCTCCTTCGGCTTGATTCCACCTTCGCGAACCTTGGCCTCGATCTGCTCTTTCACACGCTTCTCGAGATCGGTAGCGGAATACTGGATCCAAGAAAGGACATTGGCGATGTTGTTACCCTTGATCACTTCCTCGATGTAGTAGCCGCCGGGCTCGGTCTCATCGAGGAACACGTGGACTTCGTTCACGCGTCCGAAGAGGTTATGCAGATCGCCCATGATGTCCTGGTAGGCGCCCATCAGGAAGAAGCCCAAGTAGTAGGGCTCGTTCTGACGAAGCGGGTGCAGGGGAAGAGTCTCCTTGATGTCGCGCAGGTCGATGAACTTCGAAACCTTGCCATCGGAGTCACAGGTGATGTCGGCCAAGGTGGCCTGGCGGGTCGGCTCTTCGTCGAGGCGATGGATCGGCACGATCGGGAAGAGCTGCTGGATCGCCCAGTGATCGGGCATCGACTGGAAAATGGAGAAGTTGCAGAGGTACTGGTCGGCCAGCGACTTTTGAAGCGCTTCGACTTCGTCCGGAACGTACTTGAGGCCGGCCGCATTTTTGTGCAGGACCTTGCAGATCTGCCAGAAAAGGTACTCGACCTTGGCCTTGTCCTCGAGCGAGAGGAAACCCAGTTTGAACATGCTGAGCGCCTCTTCCTTGCGCTGGACGGCGTCATGGAAGTGTTCGAGCAGATTCTTGTTGGTGAGCTTCTGCGAGAGGTAACGCATCTCCTTGACGACGTCGTCTTCGTCGGGGGTCTCTTCGAATGCCATCGGTGTCGATCCGACTTCGATCGAGCCGAAAACGTTGACGATCAGCACGGAGTGGTGGGCGACGATCGCGCGCCCGCTCTCGGAGACGATGTTCGGCTCCTTGACCTCTTCGGCCTGGCAGACCTCCTGGATCGAGTAGACGACGTCGGAGACGTACTCAGCCAGAGTGTAGTTGATGGAGCTGTCGAAGTTGGTGTGGGAGCCGTCGTAGTCGACGCCGAGGCCGCCGCCGACATCCATGAACTCGAGGTTCAGGCCCATCTTCTGGAGCTTGGCGTAGATGCGGGTGCCTTCTTTGACCGCGTCCTTCACCGACTTGATGTTCGAGATCTGGGAGCCGATGTGGAAGTGGAGAAGCTTGAATGCGTCCTGGAGTCCTTCGGACTTGAGGATGTGCACAGCCTGGAGGAGCTCAGGCGTAGTCAGGCCGAATTTGGCGAATTCGCCGCCGCTGGACTCCCACTTCCCGCTGCCCTTCGAATAGAGCTTGCAGCGCATTCCGATCATCGGAGTCACGCCCAGTTCGCGTGCTACGGCTATGACTTGGTGAAGTTCGGAGAGCTTCTCGATGATGATGATCACGCGCTTGCCCATCTTGATGCCCATGAGGGCGGTCTTGATGAAAGCGTAATCCTTATACCCGTTGCAAAGGATCAAGGCGTTGGGACTGGTGTTCATCGCGATCACTGCGACGAGTTCGGCCTTGGAGCCCGCCTCCAATCCGTAATCATAGGGCCGGCCGGCGTCGATGATTTCCTCGACCACTTCGCGCATCTGGTTGACCTTGATCGGGTAAACCCCTTGGTAACGACCGCCATAGCTGAATTCCGCAATGGATTTACGGAAAGCCTCGTTCAAGGCCACCACTCGATGACGAATGATGTCCTGAAAGCGGATGAGGACCGGCAAGTTCAAACCTTGGGACTTCACTTCTTCGATGACACTGGTCAGGTCGATGCCAGGACCTTCGCCGCGACGGGGATGAACGGTGAGGCTTCCAGCCGGGTTGATGCTGAAATACTGGTCTCCCCAGTTCTCGATGCTGTACATCTTGAGCGAGTCCGAAACACCCCATGTCTTCATGTGCGCTGCTTATCACCCACGTCAAACCGCTGCAATGAAAAGGTAAGAGCTAAAAGGTCAGGTTCAAGTCAGTGACGGCAAGCACCCCGAGTTCTATCCTGCCCTGGATCAGGGCCGGTACTCCCCACGTGCGCGTGTCTCCGAACGCTGTTCGAATTTGATGAAACCGAGCCTGAATACGCGCAATTTGTGTTTTTTCCGGATTTCCGAACAAAAGCGGAAACTCAAGGTGGTGGTCTCTGGCAAACTGGCGAATCGCCTCGGGAGGTGCAAACTCCCCAGCTAAGTAAACCGGAGAGCGCCCCTCACTCCGCAATTCTCTGAAGGCGGGCGTGGCCTCGACGCAATCGGGGCACCAGGGAGAGATGACCAGGATTCGAATCGGGCCTCGTTCTGGATCTCCCTGGTTTGACTGGGGATCAACGACCCAACCCAGCTGTGCCCAAGGAATCCGGAACGAAGCTTGATTCATTTCAGAAAGCACTACTCGTTGTGGCGGTCGAGGGATTTCAAGCTGGCATCGCATCGACCAGAGAAATCGTGCCGGTCCGCACGCTCGTGGGGAGCGATCTCGAACATCCTTCTCAGGCCGGGAACGTTCTTGGCCTGCATGTCGGCGACTTGAGCCGAACTCGGACTGTGAGTCGTGCCCAACTCGAAAAGGATCGCCCACGCACCCTGCTTCCAGAAAGCCCAATCCTCAAAACAACCGTCGGCCGGATAGACCACTTCGGTTGAATTGCCGGTCGGGTACTGACTCTCCAGAGTGGCCGCTTGGACCAGCTGCTGCCAAAGCGAAGTGTAGGGAGTGTCGAGGTCATGTGAGGAGATTCCCCAGGGATAGACGACGGCCGGTGAAAACGTATGAAGCGTCGCCAATGCCACGATGCCCTGATTCGCGACGAAGTCAGCGAGTAGCTTCGTCGATTTGAGGAGGTAAGGACCCTCGGTTCCACACGGTCCCGGGTAATCGCGGTTAGGATCAATGGTGGTAGCACCCAGAGATTCGCGTCGGCTATTGGCGTTGTAACCGGTGATATTGAGAACGGGGATGACGAACATCGTCTGGCCTTGGATTGGATTGGCCGCGACGCTTGCCGCAAAGGCCTTGGCCACTTCGGTGGAGCCATGCTCGTTGCCGTGATGGGTCCCGACGACCAGATTGTGGATGCCGCCGGAGCCGATCTTGAGGCCCTGGATCATCGAGCCTTGGTCATTCCGTCCCAAGTCGAACATCTGGACGTTGGCCGGATACTGGGATGCCAGTCCCATCATGAAGGCTTGAATCTCGGTGTAATTGTGGCTGATCGGAATTGGTGCTGCCCAGGCGGTTGCCCCGGAAACAAGAAAGGCCAGCCCTACGGCGTGGCCGAAACGATTGAGATTGAACATGAATGCCCCCCCCGGTTCACGGTTTCCATGAAGAAACCACCGGCCGAGGGATGTGTAAAGGGACCTAAGAAATTAAAAGCGCGCAGGACTATAAGCCGGGTTCTGTCTTCATCCTGTGAAGGATGGAGATGACCATTCCTCTAGGACCTGCGTTACCACAGGCCTCAAGCAACCTTACCCGGGGACTAAATGGCCGAGACAGCCGAGCCCCCCTATTTGGTCTTGCTCCAGGTAGGGTTTGCCGTGCCACCCGCGTCGCCGCGGGTGCGGTGGGCTCTTACCCCACCCTTTCACCCTGACCGGAACCCGAAAGTTCCGGCGGTTTGCTTTCTGTTGCACTTTCCGTCACCCAGTCCTCACGAACGGGGTGCCTGGCCGTTAGCCAGTACCTTACTCTATGGAGCCCGGACTTTCCTCCCGTGGGGGATTACTCCCCCACCAGCGGTCATCCGTCCTGCGCGCTAACGAGAGGGATTTGACTCCCTCAACCTCGATTCTGGTAAGCCCTCAGCCCGAAGACTGAGCGACTGGGATGAAAAGGATCCGGTGGCAGCTCGGGCAGGCCTGTACGTTGTTTGCCCGTTGAACTTCGTTGTATTGCTGGGGAGGCAGCATCATATTGCAACCGCTGCAGCGCCCTCCCACGGCGGGTACCAGACCGATCCCAGCTTTCACCCCGCGTACTCGATCATACACGCCGAGAATACTCCGCTCGACCTTCGAAACGTACTGGGTGCGTTCGGTGGTCATCGCGCCGATCTCTTTGTCGAGTTGGGCGACTTCCTGATTCACGACAGCCAACTGCGCGTCGCGGTCTCCCCGCACCTTCTCGAATCCATCCTTGAGAGTGCCGAGGGCCGTCTGGTGACCGAGAATCTCGATATCCGACTTCCTCACTTGCTCCTCAAGCGAAAGATTCATCTTCTTGAGCTGGTCGATTTCCTTGTTGGCGGCTTGGAATTCCTGGCTGTTGTGGACGTTCTCCAGTTTTCCGTTAGCTCGGGTCAATCGGTCGTTGTTGAGCTCCAAAGCGGCTTGGGTCTGGCGCTTGAGCTTCTCAAGGTCGGCGATGCCTCCGCCCTTGGTGTCGACGGCTTTCTGCGAACGCTGGAAGGAATCCTCGAGGGCCTTCATCGCGACGGGAAGCGCGGCCTTTTTCTTCTTCAGGTGATCGATCTTGAGATCGAGTTCCTGCAGGTGTTCGAGTGCTTTGAGCTGGTCCCTGAGTGGTAGCGGCTGGGTCACGTTTTTCCTCCTAACCAGAATTTTTGAGTGGGCACGTCCAGTTTAACCGTTCGTAACCCTTCGTTCGCAAGCCAATCCCCCACTGTGGAGAGAAAAAACTTTTCGCTTTCCCGATGACCGAGTTCCATCACCGTCATCCCTTGGCGACTACCGCCCAGAGCAGCATGGTACCCGACTTCCCCGGTCAAGAACACGTCACAGCCCGCGGCTTTTGCGGCTCCGATGAAATCGGCGCCTTGACCAGCCACGAAACCGAGTCTGCGAATCCTTGCAGGGGAAGGTTGTGAAACCCAAAATCCGTTTACGTTGAAGACTTTCTTAACATCCCGAGCCAACTCTGGAAAGGACTTCGGTCGCTTCCATTCACCCCAAAACCCATATCCTAGACCGCGGACGACTCCCTCCAGTCCAGGACGCTGCAGGACAGGGATAAGATCGTAGACGACTT
>JAYVNB010000099.1:0-6040 GCA_043759365.1 Bacteriovoracaceae bacterium
TTGCGGTTGGCTTCCTGCTGAAGGGTTGAAGTGATGAAAGGCGCGGTAGGGCGCGAAGTGGAGTCCTTTTCCTCGACCGATTGAACGATCCAGGACGAACTCTCGAGTTTCGCCACCAACGAACGAGTGTCCGCCTCATTGAGGATGCGGGCGCTTTTGCCAGCCAGCAGCTTGCCGGTTGTTTCGTCGAAATCCTTGCCCGAAGCGACACGGACGCCGTCGACCGAAATCAGCTTCGCTTCAAAGATCTCGCCCGCCTTGCCGCCGACTTTCATCAGCTCGGCCGCGATATCCCAATAATTCGCTTTCTGGAAGCGCATGCGTTCGCGCTCACGCTCGCAGATCAATCGCAACGCAACGCTCTGGACGCGACCGGCCGAAAGTCCGTAGGCGATCTTTTTCCAAATCAAGGGGGAGAGAGTGTATCCCACCAAGCGGTCCAAAATACGTCGCGTTTCCTGAGCTCGAACCAAGTGGGTGTCGATTTCCCGGGTCTGGGTCAGGGCCAGCTCGATCGCTTTCTTCGTGATCTCATGGAAAACCATTCGCTTGACCGGGATCTTGGGCTTGAGGATCTCGGTCAAATGCCACGAGATGCTTTCGCCTTCGCGGTCTTCATCGGTCGCCAGATAAAGTTCATCCGCATCCTTGAGCTTGCGCTTCAACTCAGCGATGATCTTGGACTTCCCCTTTGGGATGACGTAAAGCGGCTCGAATTCTTTATCAACGTTGATGCCAGTTTTCGTCCACTCCTCTTTCTTGAGGTCCTTGGGAATGTCCGCCGCAGATTGCGGAAGGTCCCGAACGTGGCCCATACTCGCTTCAACGGTGTAGTTCTTCGGTAGGAATTTGCGGATCGTCTTCGCTTTGGTCGGCGACTCGACGATAACGAGTGCGTTTTTCGCCATAAACTGAAGCGAGCATAGCATGGAACCTAGATCGCACCAGACCGTTTTACTGTTATACTCTTTCCTGCATGCCTTCGCTCCCCCAAGCCCCTTCCTCGGATTCACTTTTGCCGCCTCTCCCCGTGACCGTCCTCTCGGGCTTTCTTGGCGCGGGAAAAACCACCTTGCTTCGTCATTTGCTCCAGAATCGCGAAGGACTGCGGGTGGCGGTCATCGTCAACGACATGAGCGAAGTGAACATCGACGCGCTTGAAGTCGCTCAAACCAGGACGCTCGAAGTCGGAATGGATCGACTCGTCGAACTTTCGAACGGATGCATCTGTTGCACCTTGCGAGAGGACCTCCTCATCGAAGTCGGTCGCCTCGCCGACGAAGGGAGGTTCGATTACCTGCTCATCGAAAGCTCGGGGATCTCTGAACCCCTCCCGGTGGCCGAGACCTTCGCGTTCCGAGACTCCGATGGACGACTTCTGCTGCCCCAGGCCCGGTTGGACACTTTAGTGACCGTGGTGGATGGACCAAACTTCCTTGCCGACTACCGCGATGCCGCTTCGCTCCAAGAGCGCGGCGCCCAGACTGAGGCCACTGACACGAGGAACCTCAGCGACGTCATGGTCGAGCAGGTCGAGTTCGCGAACGTCATCCTTCTCAACAAGATCGACCTCCTTGAGGACGAGGAGATCGCTCGCCTTGAAGCGACTCTTCATGCACTCAATCCGCGGGCACGAATTCTCCACACCCATTTCGCTCAAACTGCAGTCGGGAATGTCCTGAAAACTGGCCTCTTCCGGATGGAAGAAGCCGAAATCGCCCCCGGTTGGATGAGAAAACTGCGCGGGGAAGAAACCTCCGAAGCGGAGGAGTTCGGAATCTCGAACTTCGTCTACTATTCCAGGATCCCTTTCCATCCCGAACGCCTTTGGAACTTCTTCGAGAACGAGCTGGGTTCAGTCCTCCGCTCCAAGGGGTTCTTCTGGCTCGCCTCCCGCAACGACTTCGCCTGCGTCTGGTCACAAGCCGGCTGCTCAGCGAGGTTCGAGTCCCCATTTGCCTGGCTCGCTGTCCTGCCCAAGGAACAGTGGCAATCCATGGACCCCGAGAGCCTGGAACGGATGAAAGTGGACTGGCATCCGCTCCATGGCGATCGGCGGCAGGAACTCGTCTTCATTGGGGTGGACATGGATCAGCTCGCTCTTCGCAAGTCCCTAGGAAGCTGCCTGCTCACCCTGGCCGAGCTTCGAGAGGGTCCAGAGGCCTGGGCAAAATTAAATGATCCGTTTCCACCATTTTCGTCTTAGAATCTGAACAAGGAGAGGGATTTCCTTTGAAACAAAACGCAAAGAGTAAGAAGAAGAGTCCCCCAAGCCCACCCCCTGCGAGTAAACACCCTGTGAAGCATCATCCCGTTAAAGCCGGAAAAGGCGCACCTATGGCCAAAATAGCCGGCTCCAAACCCTCCGGTAAACCTGCTCCCGCCGACTCGAAGAAACATTCTGCGCCTCGTAGCAAGCCGGGCAACGGCTCCCCGGGCGGACGAGTCCGGATGCCTTCCCAGACCCGGTCCAGCGCTCAGATGTGCCGAGTGATCGGCTGCACTCTTCCCGCCACCACCATCGGGTACTCCCGAATCTGCTACATCAAGTACTGGAAGCAGATCAAAAGCAAAGAGCAGATCATGGAGCAGGGCGTGCTCCAACGCTACATCCGGGAGCTCGTGGACAAATACCCGGAGAAGATCCTGTTGGCGATCCGGATGGATCTGGCTACCGATGAGGGTTACGCCCAGATGATTCGCGATCTTGACCTCTATGGAGGCATCGACGAGCTGGAGCACGCACAGGCCAATCCGTCTGACGACGAGGACTCCGCCGAGAATGACATCGACGACATCAAGAAAGGGATCGATAAGGAAGACGATCTCTTCTGAAGACTTCTTCAGGAAATTCGACTCCCCACCCGATTATGATTCGAAGTCACGCCAGGCGCTCCCTGAAGAAACTCCCGGCCTGTCTGATCACCTTGGTCCTTCTCGGTCCGGCAGCGGCTCCCGCTTGGGCGACTACAGGGGGAGATCCAGCGGTGACTCCCTCGATCACGGGCACCCAGGCTTCGAACGCCAGCCCGGTAAACGTCAGTCCCGAGGAGCAGTGCCGCAAGGATCTTTCCAAGCTTCCCGGCAAGTTCCCGGGCGAAAGCTTGGAGAAGATTTGCAAAGGGGCATTTCATTCGCCGCGGTGCGTGGCGGCCAGTGGATCCCCGATCTACTACCTGGATCGAGTTTCAGCGGCACCCGTTTCCGGTGCTTCGAATCCTGGGCAATCGCCGGCGAAACGCATCCTGGTCTTCGCCTTGATCCACGGGGATGAACCTGAGAGCGGGACATTGGCTCGCGATTGGCTCCACCGCCTTTCAGAGCTCGAGCCCCGCAACCAGTGGAGGGTCGTTCCGATCCTCAATCCCGACGGTTGGGAGAAAAACACCCGCGGCAATGCTAACGGGGTGGACCTCAATCGTAATTTCCCGACCCAAGACTGGACCAAGAACGCACACCTCTACTGGAAAAAAATGGCCGGCTCCCACCCGCGTCGGTTCCCGGGTCACACCGCAGGCAGCGAGCCTGAAGTCCGGTGCGCGATGTCGTTGATCGAGGAGTTCAAGCCCGACCTGATCGTCTCAATCCATACCCCCTACGGTCTCCTGGATTTCGATGGCCCTGTCACCAGTCTTCCCCGGGTGAACGGCCTGCCGGCTCGACGCCTAGGGAATTTTCCGGGCAGTCTAGGTCGCTTCATGTGGGCCGATCGGAACATTCCCGTCCTGACTATCGAACTTCAGGCGAAGTTGCTCGAACTTGAACAGGCCGATAAGCTTCAGGACTCCATTGGAGACCTTGCAGTCCGCATCAACCGGAAGCTCGCGGCTTCTCCGACCCCCGCCAAAAAGCAACCTTGAGCCGGCAGTCCCCCCTCTAACCCGCCTTCAGATTTACGGGTTTCAAGCGTGGCAACTTCAAAGTAAAGGTCGTCCCTTCCCCACTCACGCTCCGTACGCTTACCGTGCCCCCGTAAGCGTCGGTCACGCCACGAACCAGACTCAGTCCAAGACCCCATCCGCGCTTACCACTTTTGATCGCGGTCCGCAGTCGACGGAACGGCTCGAAAAGCATCGGCAATTCCTCTGAGGAAATCGCGGGCCCATCGTTATGAACACTGATCCAAAGCTCCGTGGCCTGCAACTGGAGACGCACCTCGATCTGGGTGTCCGGATCCCCATATTTCAGGGCGTTTTGAACCAAGTTCTCAATCGCTCTTCGAAGCTGGCTCGAACACCAGGTTCCGGCAATGGTTTCTGGTGCCACCAGCACGAATCGATCCCCGTGCACGCTGGCCAAATCATCGAGGACATCCTGCACCACGCCCACGAGCTCGCACGTTTCGAGTTCGAGCGGAAGCCTACGTCCGGCCTTCACAAGATTGGCATCCAGGAGGTCCTGGATCATCTTTTCAGCCCGCCCCAGGCTCTCGACCACCCGTCCCGCCAGACTCTGCGCCAGTTCCTGGTTTTCGGGTTTCCGCTGGATCAATTGGGCCGACATCTTTGCCGCTGTCAGCGGAGTGCGCAGATCATGGGTCAAAGTGTTCACGAACTGCTCCCGCAGATCTCGTTCCTCCTGAAGGGTGCCGGCCAGATCCTCGGATGCTTTTCGCGCTACCTTCTCGAGGTCGAGCTCATTTCGCCGATCGGTCACGTCCAACATGAACCCGACTACTCCCAATATTTGGCCACGGAAGAGCAAGGGGGAACACGAAACCCTCAAAAACCGGATGTGCCGATCTCGGATCCCCCGAATCACCACTTCGCTCACGCTCCTTTCCCCGAGGGTCGCTCGGACGAAGGGGATTTCCTCGGCTTTCAAAGGCTCACGGGTCACCGCATGGCGCACGTCCATTTTCTCCGCCAACTCGAAAATCGGAGCCCTCAACTCCTCGATGGATTCCGCACCGAACAGCTCGAGCGTACGTCGGTTGCAGCGCACGATGCCCTGTTCATTGCCGATGTAAATCGCTTCATGGATACTCTCCAGGACCACTTCCAGCTCCAATGCCCGGAAGTCAGCGATTTCCTGCAGTTCCTGGTGCGAGGCACGCCTTTGCATAGGCACTGCATGAGCAAGCGACATACCAACTGCATCCCGTGGGGGCTGCTTAAACAGCCGAGCGGCTCGGGAGCTCCGAGCTCCGCGACTTTCTACGTTGACGGAGAGTGATCCCGAAGCCCACGAAATTGCTCAGAAGCAAAAAAAGTTGGTCGCGGCGAAGACCCAATTGTGGACCAACCAACTGTAGCCCACAAATCCGAGCTCGGCGAAGATCTGACCCAGATAGAGCTACTTCGAGACGCCTTCGCTCGATCGTGTCGACCATTGCTTGTGGACTTGCTTCAGGACTGTCAGGCAGAGGATCAAGGAACAAACCCAGCCAAGGACCTGGACCATCATGGTTCGATGGGATCAACAATTTCCGGGCCTCGGCCCTCGAAGCAGTAGGGGCAAGACTGCTCGTAGCGATAGTGGGGCGAGGATTGATCGATATCGGTCAAAGGCATGCGACACCGAAAACACTGCACCGTCGAACGCGAGGGGGAGAGATCGGGCGCGACCGCCACTCGTTGGTCGAAAACAAAGCACTCGCCTTCGTAGTGGTCGCTGCCGCACTCCTCGAAATACCGGAGGATCCCGCCTTCAAGCTGATAGACGTCCCGGATACCCAGATCCAGAGCCATTGCCCCGGCCTTTTCGCATCGGATCCCGCCCGTGCAGTACATCACCACCGGCGCCGGGCCGAGGTCAGCGACGGCCGCCTCGAGTCGCTCCGGAAACTGCCGGAAATGGTTCAACCCAAGGCTCCTCGCGTCCCGAAAGGCTCCCAAGCGGATTTCGTAATCGTTGCGCGTATCCAGCAAAGTGACGGATCTGCCCTCATCCAGCCAGCGCTTGAGCTCAATAGGCTCCAACCGGAGTGCTGTCTTTTCCGACGGCCGGACATCAGGTCGACCCATTGAGATGATTTCTTTCTTCAGTTTCACGAGCATCCGGTTGAAAGGCATCACGTCCGTCCAACTCTCCTTCACTG
>JAYVNB010000100.1:0-6023 GCA_043759365.1 Bacteriovoracaceae bacterium
GGCGATAGTTGTTGCCCCCCCCCCCCCCAGAATTGGGGGTCTAAGGTGCGCGGGCGCGCACCTTCTTGGTCGAAGCAGGAACAGCCAACGTGGCCCGGACGACGTTACTGGAGTCGACTAGGAAAACCGATCGCGATCTGATTGTCGGGAACCAAGCTGGGATTGCTCGATGTCGCCTGGAGGTTGATCGCCGGGGTGTTTCTGGAAGCATACTTGATGATGGTCGTACACCCCGATGCATGCAGCGCGATCAAGAGGACCGAATGCCAGGCCGCCGAGTCAGCCCGTCCCCAATCTGCGTCTGAGCGCACCGGTTTCGAGCTTGCGAAGCAATTTGTCCCACCTCTCCATTTGGGATTGGCAGCGGGTCAGCATGGTATTTGCCCGGAAACGGGCTTGCAGGGTAGTTTTAGGAGCATCCTGGAGCTTTTGCAGAAGGGAGTTCAGCTGCTTGCGTTTCTCGATTGGGGCGCGCTTTTCGGAACCGGCGAAATACTGGTTATAGAGGTTGTTGAGTTGGTCCATCATCACTTCAAGTTGTTGAATGATCTCGCCCAAATCGACGGAGGTGGAGCTTGAGATCATCCCGTCGCTTGCGGCTTTGGCGCGGGTGAAAGAGACGTTGGGTTTCTCTGCGCCTTGACGGTTCCTGAACCTTTTCCACGGGTCTTCGTCGCGTGCCATGAGGACTGATCGGTAGAAAAGCGATCGAGGTTGAGCCGGTGTTAACAATCGGGAGTCCGTGGTTTTGGCCTGAAATTCTTGATGAACAAGGGTGAAGGATTGAGGGATTTCGGTATATAAAACCTCACTATGGAATCTTTGAAGTCGCGGCTGACCCAGGTTTTCGTCGAGTCCTTCGTCTCCCTAGGTTTCGAGGAGCGCTGGGGAGAGGTCACCCTTTCGGATCGTCCGGACTTAGCTCATTACCAATGCAATGGAGCGCTGGGGGCCTCAAAATCTCAGAAGAAAAACCCGAGGGAAGTCGCTCAGGCTGTGTTAGCTGCGGCGAGTAAACTTTCTGCCGAACGCTTGGGTCCAAATGCTCTCGAGCTCGGGATCGCCGGTCCAGGGTTCGTCAATATCAAGTTGAGTGACGAGTTTCTGGCCCGCGAAACGGACGCACTCTCGGGCGATGCCCGCTTGGGAATTCCCAAGGTTGCGGCCCCCCGAACTGTCGTGATCGATTATGGCGGGCCGAACGTCGCCAAAACGATGCATGTCGGTCACTTGCGATCCTCGATCATCGGCGAGAGCTTGATGCGGCTGCACCGTTTTATGGGGGATCATCCGATCGGGGACGATCATCTTGGGGACTGGGGGACGCCGATGGGGATGCTCATCATCTCCTTGAAGGAAAAGCACCCTGAGCTTCCATACTTCAATCCCGTCTATACGGGGGAGTATCCGGCGGAGTCTCCGGTCGTGATCGAGGACCTCGAAGCGATGTATCCGGTTGCAGCCAAACGCTACAAAGAGGATCCTACTTTTGCCGCCGAAGCTTTGAGGGCCACTCACGAGCTTCAGTCGGGCCGGCGCGGCTATAAAGCCCTGTGGCTGCACTTTGCGCAAACCACCATTCGGGATCTCAACCGGGACTTCGGCAGTCTCGATATCCAGTTCGACCATCATTTGGGGGAAAGCTTCTATGAGGACAAGATGCCTCCCCTCGTTGAGAAGCTGAAACAAAAGGGCATCACGGAGATGAGCGAAGGGGCTCTGATCATTCCGATCGCCACTGAAAAGGATCCTGAGACCCCTCCCGTCATCCTCGTCAAATCCGGCGGAGGTTTTCTCTACCATACCAGTGATCTCGCGACGATCGAGTACCGAGTCAACCACTTCAGGGCTAATCTCGTGCTCTACGTCGTCGACAAACGCCAGAGCCTGCATTTTAAGCAGGTCTTCGCAGCGGCACGAAAGGCCGAAATCACCGGTCAAACCGAGCTGAACCACACCGGCTTCGGTACGATGAACGGCAAGGATGGCAAGCCCTTCAAGACTCGTGAAGGCGGCGTCATCAAGCTGAAGGAATTGATCCGGATGGTGAACGAGGAAGCCAAAAAGCGGCTTCACGAGCTGGAGATGGACAAGGAGTACTCCCCCGACCAGCTTGAAGAAATCGCTCACAAAGTGGGAATTGCGGCGCTCAAGTTTGGAGATTTGAAGAACAACCGGATCGCCGATTACGTTTTTGATCTCGAGCGCTTTGCCCAGTTTGAAGGTCACACGGGCCCTTACCTGCTCTATGCCGCTGTCCGGATCAAGTCGATCCTTCGCAAAGCGGGGGATCTTGGATTCAAGCCCGGCTCGATCCAAGTGGCGACGCTCCCGTCCGAGCGCGATCTCCAGCTCCATCTCCATCGTCTACCGGATTCGGTTTCACGCGCCTACTCCGGCTCGGAGCCGCATCACCTGGCCGACTACGGATTCAGTCTTTCGCAAGCCTTCAACACTTTCTACAAGGACTGTCATATCCTGCGGGAGGAGGATCCCGCTTGCCGGGCCTCCTGGCTGAACCTCTGCAAAACGACCCACGATCAACTCGTGCTCTGCTTGGGACTTCTCGGGATCCAGGTTCCAGAGAAAATGTGAGCGACCTTGACCTAGGTCTGAATTGACACGAATGGCTTTCAGTTTGGACGAGTTACCCTGGGGGAGACCATCCGTGTTTCCCCGTAGCAGTACGTTGACTTCGAATGCGCAACATCCTCTTTCCCTGATCGCCTGTTTAGCGATCGGGCTGTCCTTGAGCGCGTGCGCGCCCCGGGTGCTCAATCTTGTCCATAGCCGAATTAGCACATCCGGTACATCGACGCTGGTAGTGGTGCCTCGCCCCCCGTGCTGCTTTCGACTTGGAATGGGACAACGCCTGCGGGTAACAATTGCGGCAACGGGGGACGCCTGCGCCTGAGTCCACGAATTTCCCAGGAAACGTCGGAGGCATTACCGATCAGTTCCAGATTTTCATGAAAAACCCGCTCGACGTGACCCAAGCCCCCGTCCTCATCAGCGGGGTGAACGCCGCCACCCAAAGCACAGGATACGCGTTCACGCCCAGTTTCGGATCTGATGGGCGTCGGGTCGCATTCAATTCCTCTGCCCCGATTTTTCAGGCAATATGACTCTGTCGCTCTTCACTTCCCAAGCCAATGTTTTTTCGATCGGGGGCGGTGGACTCGATCTGTTTTATCTGAAGCGCTTAGGTAACCTCACTTTGGCGCTGCTTCTAGTGAGCACGACCAATGAAACGACTGCGGGGGTCTCGGCGAGCTTCCCCTCTTCTAACGGTTCCAAGCAAGTTTACTCGAAAGACCCGTTGAACCTCACGGCGGTACCCGCGCTCGTCAGCACGGTCGCCGGGGTCGCGGGCAGCGGCGACCGCTCGAACACAATCGTGATCAAAGATCTCAATTGATCCGGGATCAACTCCTTGGAGTCGG
The DNA here is from genome assembly GCA_043759365.1 of Bacteriovoracaceae bacterium. Taxonomy (GTDB): domain Bacteria; phylum Bdellovibrionota; class UBA1018; order UBA1018; family UBA1018; genus JAYVNB01. The sequence goes on from JAYVNB010000100.1 coordinate 3,444, forward strand.
TTATTTGACGGAGCCCCAACCGGTATGGGCGCTCCTGAAATCCAATCGAGTTTTTTTAAACTCGATATACTGAATCGACATGAGGCATTCGATGAGGACTTGGCTCGTTGGCCGTGCCCACCTATGCGGGATTGTTTGGGTCGTGGCGGGTTGCGCGTCCGTGTCGATGCCGGTTCTCCGTCACGAGACAGGTGAAGCCCTCGGTTCAGGAAAAGTCCGAGTCTCAGCTTCGATCGGGACAAGTCGCGTATTGCCCACGGCGGCTGCGAGCTTCGCCGGAGTGGGATTTCCTCAGTCGGCTTCGCTTTTTCGCGGCAATCAGATCGGCGCTAAAGCCACGGTGGGCGTGACTCCGTCCCTGGATTTTCAACTCCGTACTGTGTTCAGTCCGGGCGGCGGGGGGTGGAGCATTGGAGTGAAGCAGCAGTTTTTTGTGAGCGGCCCTTTCGCCTTGAGCGCGATGATAGGTATCGGACGCTACTCGGGCGGCGGAACGATCAACTACGAGACCGTGACCGGGTCCCAGTCTCTATCCACCGTTTTGACCGCTAATCAATACGATGTCGGCGTCCCTGTGAGTTACCGATTCGGGAAGGACACAGCGCTTTACTCGGGCCTTCACTACTACCGATCCTCCTTTCATGGCAGCGCGGGCACCGCGATCGTCGAGGATTCGGCCTCCGACCTCGGTGTGAATCTGGGGATCCGGCAGACATTCGGGAGGGTCGACGTCGATCTCGAGGCCATGATGCTCAAAATGGGCGGACCGTTCACGGATCGAGTCGGTTTTACGCCTTTTTTGGGTCTGGCCGCTGGCTTGGCCTTTTGAAAGTCGGTACTTGGCTTAGGTCTTTGTCTGAGCGAAGTTGAGTTTCTCAGTAGTCGCGTTGAGGCGGAGAGCGAGCTCGCTAGCGAGATTGCGAAAGAAATAGGATTGGAGCTCGAAGTCCTCGCCGAGCCATTCGTCCAAGATCGCTCGCCCGATGATCAGGCAGGTGCAGGGCGCGGCGGCCACAATCGTGGCCGTGGCAGCCAGGGTCTGCCCCAGGATCGAGATCTCGCCGAAAAAGCTACCGCTCTCGAGTGCTCCGAGCGGAGTCCGGTCCTGCTTGATGGCTTCCACGCGTCCATTTACGATGATGTGAAGTCCCGCGATGAGGCCTCCCTCCTCGACGAGGATGGCACCGGGATCGACCGTTTTGAGGACAGCGATTTTCAGGAGTTCTTCCACTCGAAGCGGTGTCATTCCATGGAACAGCGAAGTTCGGATCAACTCGCGGGAGAAGCTCTCGGTGCCTTGGGCCATGATGGGATTCTAGCCTTCTTCAGGACGATCGGCTAGATGCGTGTCATCTGCACTGCGGCAGGGCGGAGGATATCCTCGCTCGCGGAGTTGCCTAGGATGTGGTTTGGGAAGGTCATGAGAATTGAAATCGGCAAGAAGTTCAAAGGCGATTTTCTACCGGTCTCCGAGGGTCCAGTTTTGGATTACACGCGTGAGCATTTGAACCTCGTGCTGAAGTTGAATGGCCTCACCGATGACGAAGTCCGGGTCTTCGAGACGAACGAGCATTTTCGATTCGCTCTCTTCCTTCCTCAGGATGGACTGTTCTTTCTGGTCCAGGTTCCCGGTCTTCTCGAGTGGGCCGACGCGCCCTACTCCGTAGCGACCCTTCGGTCCGAAGCATGGCCCGACCAGGCTGCTGAATCCACGGGCGCGAGTGACGGAATGAAGCTGTCGGTCATCCTTGTGGAAGGAAGGGGGGGAAAAGTGCGCGGCGTGCGCCAGTTCAAGTTGGGCAAAGAGTTTTCGCATCGATTGGTGGCACACGTGGAGGAGCTGAAGAAGGAAGCACCTGACGCCGCCGTTTTTCTGGAAAAAGTCTCTCAGATCCAAGCCCTCTATCCGAGCGACCGAATGGTGAGTGAAGCGGCAGTCATGGAACTCGGATTGCCGGCATAGAAGAAAGCTGCGAGGGGAGGGGAGGGCAGGCGGCCAACCGGAATTCAAGGAGCTCTCTATTGGTTTCCTGAAATGCTGAGATCATCGATTTCACAAGCTCGGGTGAGCGGGGAGCCGCTCCCGAGCCGCAGTTACACAGACTGAGTCGGAACAGCTTCTCACTTGGTAGCGGATTCGGTTCATACCGCGGCGGTAGAGCTCGAGGATTTCGTTCAGGGTATCGGCCGAGCCGTCGGTAAGTGCCCGGTTCCACATTGCCGCTTCGTCAATGATGCCAGGAAAAAAGTTCGCGGTATCGGATCCAATCCAGATATGATCGGCCCCAGCTCCAAAAGCATGCACTGCAGCGCCCGAAATCAGGACTAACTGCCCATTGATGTGCAGCCTGGCTATTCGGTCTGACCCATATACGCCGACCAAGTGATACCAGGTGTTGTATTGAATCGGACAGTTGCCGGCAGACGCGGCTTCCGTCGTATTTTAGATGCTGAAACGCTCCCTCGGACCCCTCCCCCCCCCCTGAAATTCGCTATGTTCAAAGCGTAATTATTGTAGCAGTTGGCGGACCCTTTTCCGAAGGTCTGTTGGTATCCGGGGGTGCTGTTGGTTTGGCAAAT
>JAYVNB010000101.1:0-6020 GCA_043759365.1 Bacteriovoracaceae bacterium
AGAACGATGCCGAGGGTGGACTTGTGTATCCATCTCGAATATAACGCATTGCGATGCACTCGTTATTACACGACGTAAGCTTATTAGAGCTCGAGCTCTTCGTACGCGCAGGCAACCTGCGTTCTTTGCGTGAGCTATCGCGGCAGACTGGGCTTAAGCCCGCCCATGTCTCGAAGATCATCAAAAGGCTCGAGCTCAAGCTTGGGCAAAAGCTGCTGAAACGCTCCGCCTCGGGAGTGATCTTGACCCGAGAGGGCGTCAACCTTCGGAAAACCGCTTCGAAAATCTGTGAGATCGCTGCAGAGCTCGAGGGCTCTCCGGAGTCCACGCGGAAGACTTCGCAGCGCGTCTGGACGGTGGGAGCCAACAGCTTCCTCACGACCCATTTCATCTCGGATTGCGTGACCGACCTCGGAAGTGGCAAGGACGACTCGCGATTCCGACTGCTCGACACCACCCATCCCCAGCTCGTCGCCCTCGGCTTGAACGGAGTGTTCGAGCTTGCAGTCCACATCGGGCCTCTGGAGTGGACGAGATCGTGGACTTCGACTTCGCTCGGCACGCTGCGGTGGCGCCTCTTTTCGCGCAAGGACCATCCCCTGGGAAGGGAGGCGACGCCTGAGCAAATCATGTCATTCCCGTTCGTCACCCCCACTTATTGGACGCAGGAAGGCTTCCTGGTCGGTTCTGACCAATGCCCGCTTCCGTGGACCGAGCGGATGATGGGACACGAGACGGCCACCGCAGGCGCCGGAATTCAAATCATCCTTCGATCCGATCAGCTGATCTTCGTGCCTGAGATCGTGGCATCCCGCGAATGGGCACGCGGCGAAATCCAGGAAGTTCGGGTTCCCGCATGGCCCATCGTGCAGGGCGAGGTTTTCCTCTCCGTGCGGAACGATCTGGTGCCCCAGACCTTTCACCGCCGCTTGATCGGGGTCATGAAGGAACGTCTGGGAAATTAGGGAACGTTTCCCATCAAGTCCCAAGCCACCTGGAAAGCGTCGGAGCCTTCAGGCACATGGCGGTCAGGGGCGATTCCCGTCCGTTCGATGAAGCGGCCGTCCCGATACTCCGTGAACTGCGTGGGAATCCGGACTTGGATCCGACTCCGGGGGAGCACGATCAATCCGACGTTGCCGGACTGAAGGGTTCCCGGTGTGTTCTGCCCGATCCGTTTCGCGCGTGGATGAGATTCGAAAGCGTCCACCGTCTTTTCGGCGGCCGACTCCGTCCGCGAATCGATCAAGAGGTAAATAGGTTTATTGAATCCCTTGGAAGGATCGAATTTCCAATGTTCAAGCGGCTTGATCTCCTCCGTCTCCCGCACGGGCAGCTTACCGCTCAGCGCGGCCTGGAACTTTTCGCGGTACTCCCGAATCCGGAGATCGAATCCCCCCGGAATCGGCTTTCCAACCGCCCCCCGCTCCCAGGAGACAATCCGGAAGTAGTTGTGAACCATCGCCAGCGCTTCAGGCGATTGCAAGGACACGGACCTGCCACGCGGCAGCGGAAAACTGTCCGTTCCGTAGAACAGCGCTGCGAGACGCATACCCATGCCGTCTGCACCCCCCGAGTTTCCGCGCAGATCGATGATGGCTCCCGCGGCTTCGTGGAGCGCGCCATGGACCGCATCGATGAATCCGTCCCACGCGACGTCCTCATCATGGGGAAAACTGGTCAAGGAGATCACTGCAATCTTCCGGTGATGGAGCGACCTCATCTCGACGTGCCAGATGCCTTCGCGTTTCTGGGACAAGTTGTTACCTACCGTCCCCTCCCGCAGGTCCCGCGCGCGTTTGTAATAACAGGGCTCGGAGGCGAAGGTCGCCTTGAGGTGATTGTCCTGAATACCCTCATAGAGCACCTCATCGATCTCCCGGCAGAGCTCATCCGAAGACTTGGGTCCATTGATTTTGCGAAGATCCAGGAGCACCCCCTGAAAATCCGCTTCCGGAACGAACCCGCGTCCGCCGTAGCCTCCCTCAAGGAAGTAAGTGAGGTAGTCGATCTCCCCTTTCACCGCTCCCTGCGAAAGTTCGATACGGGCTGACGACTGGCGATAGTCAGAAACCTTTTCAATGAGCAGGTCTTTCTGGCGAACCGGAAGGCCCGAACAACCGACTCCGCCCACGAACGTGCCGAGCGCGATGAAAACCAGGTAACTGCCCCTCATGTTCCAAACCCCCGCAGATAGAGGGCCAATGCCTCACAGCCCTCCTCCGGAAACGCATTGTAGACCGACGCGCGGAAGCCCCCCACCGATCGATGCCCCTTCAACCCTTCCATCCCCAGACGGGAGGCGCCCTCCAGGAACTCCTTTTCCCGCGAAAGATCCCGCAGTCGGAAAACGATGTTCATCATGGAGCGGTCACCCTTTTCTCGGCTCGCGCACTCAAAAACGCCTGCACGCTCGTCGAGCACCGAATAAATTATCCTGGCCTTCCGCTCATTGCGCGCGCCGATCTCGGCAAGCCCCCCTTCGTTTTCGATCCATTCAAGCACGAGTCCCGCGACATAGACCCCGAAAACCGGCGGCGTGTTATAAAGTGACTCTGCTTTCGCATGGGTCTTGTACGAGAAGATAGTCGGGATATCCTCTCGGGCTTGGTCCAGGAAAGACCGTTGGATCACGACGATCGTGACCCCCGCCGGACCGAGATTCTTTTGCGCTCCTGCATAAAGCAGCGCGATCTTCCGGAACTCTCTCGGGGCCGAAAACAAGTCCGAGGAAGCGTCCGCGACCAAGGGGACGGCGCCGGTTTCAGGAAGAGCCTTGAATTGGGTACCCTCGATCGTGTTGTTGGTCGTGATGTGGACGTAGCGCGCGGATGAATCCAACGTCAACGTCTTCGGAATGAACGAGAATTTCTCGTCCGCCGAGGTTCCTGCGATCTTCGCTTCGCCGAAGTGCCGGGCCTCCTGGATGGCGCGCGCCGACCACTCTCCGGTATGCACGAAATCAGCGGAATCCTCCTTTCGGATAAAGTTCATCGGAACCATCGCAAACTGCTGGCTGGCGCCCCCTCCGAGAAACAAGACCGCGTAGTCGGAGTGATCCAGGCCCATCAGCCTTAAGAGGCGCGCCTGGGCCCCGAAATGGATTTTCTCGTACTCAACTCCACGGTGGCTGGTCTCGAGTACCGAAGTGCCGGAGTTTCCGATTTCCAGCACCCCCCGGGAAGCCTGCTCGAGGACGGATGTAGGTAATATCGCTGGGCCAGCACCGAAATTGAGAATCCGCTTCATGAGGGACAAGAGTAACTCGTCCGCCGGATTTTATTGAAGAATTTTACCGTACTAATATACTCAGCAATTCCATTGACGTTCGCTTGTAAAAACTATATTGTGCACCCCGTCTTCGGGAGAAACTTACATGCTGTCATCGGGATCAAAAGATAAGCAAGCCACTCAGCTCAAGCTCTTAAACGAGCTCTCGACGCGCCTCCAGAGCCTTCTGGAGAGCGAGAACTTCTACCAAGAAGTCGTCAACATTATCCAAAGCAAGTTTAACTACTACTGCATCCACATCTGGAGCGTCGGTTCGGACCAGGCGGCGACTCTCCGGGCACAGGCCGGTGCCTACCACAACCTGATCAAGATAGGTCACACCCTCCGCACCGGCGAAGGCATCATCGGACACGTGGTCCGGACCAAGAAAAGCTTCCTGTCCAACGACGTTTCAACCGACCCCAACTACACCAACCTCTCCACTCCCGTTCTGACTCGCTCGGAGCTCTCGGTCCCGATCATCAAGGACAACGAGATCGTCGCAGTGCTCAACATCGAGAGCGACTCGATCGATGCGTTTGACGAAGGCGACGTGATCACGCTCGAGAGCGTTTCCTCCCAGATCGCGGTGGCCGTCACCAACCAGCGCCTTTACAGCGAAGCTAAAACCTTCAACAAAAAACTCCAGCAGGCGGTCGAGGACAAGACCCTCGAACTCCGTCGCGCCCACGAGCGAATCCTCGAGCAGCAGCGACTCCTTCAGAAGGAGAATAAAGCACTCAAGACGCTGGTCAACCAGGACTCGAAGACGCAGGAGATCATCGGCCGCGCCCAGGCGATCCTCTCGATCATCACCATGGTCGACAAGATCGCCCCCACCACCGCCACCGTCCTAATCCAAGGCGAGAGCGGCACCGGCAAGGAGCTGATCGCCCGTCGTCTGCACTTCAAGAGCGATCGCGAGAACAAGCCCTACGTCACCGTCAACTGCGGCGCACTTCAGGAGTCGCTGCTCGAGAGCGAACTATTCGGTCACGAAAAAGGCGCTTTCACCGGTGCTGTCGTGCAGAAAATGGGGCTCTGCGAGACCGCAGACAGCGGCACGCTGTTCCTCGACGAAATCGGCGAGCTCAGCCTCGGGATCCAGGCCAAGCTGCTGCGCTTTCTCCAGGAGGGCGAGTTCTACCGGATCGGCGGCAAGAAACCGATCAAGGTCGACGTTCGGGTCGTGAGCGCCACCAATCGCGACCTGGAGACCGAAGTGAAGGAGTCCCGGTTCCGCGAGGACCTCTTCTATCGCCTGAACACGATCACCCTGCGCATGCCGCCGCTCCGCAAGCGCAAGGAGGATATTCCGACGTTGGTCGAATTCTTCCTTCGCAATTCACGCTTCGGAGGCGCCGGCCAACAGATCAAGCGCATCGACCCGCGCGTGATGGAAGTCCTCCAAAACTACGAATGGCCCGGCAACATCCGCGAGCTCCAGAACACAATCGAGCGCCTGAAGATCCTGGCCGAAAACAACGAAATCCGCCTCGAGGACATTCCCTTTGGCATCCGGATGCCGAAGGCCAAGACCGAAGCAGCCGACTTCACAGTCGACATGTCGCTCGATGACATCGAGAAGAGCCATATCCTCAGGACCTTGTCCTATAACCACGGAAACAAGACAAAAACCGCCCAAAGCCTGGGAATAACGATTAAAACCCTATATAACAAGCTTCATAGATATGGCATCTTGAAGCCTCAAGAACCCCCGGCGGAAGAACTTCAAGCCACGGTTTGAGAAACGCCGCCCGAACGGTTAGAGTACTCATCCACCATCCAGGTAGCCGCAGGAGAAACACGACCATGTCCCCGTCCCAAAAAAAAGCTGAAGCGAAAAAAGCCGCCGGCAAAAAAGACAAAGACATCGAGAAGACGTCCGCTCCGGCGAAAGCCGAAAAGAAGAGCAGCAAGTCCGCCAAAATGAGCGCACCCGAAGAAGCGGAAGAAGCTCCTCCCGCAGTCGATCAAGACGAACTCGAGGAAGCCGAAGACGAAGCAGCCAGCGCTGGAAGTGGCGGTGGTGGCGGAAACGCAGCCGCCATCGCGGCAGCGAGCGGTGGAACCGAAATGTCGGCGTCTTTCAAGAACTTCCGGCACCATCCGGACATGGAGAACTTCTACCGGTTCATCTATGAGAACGATCTCCGCCATGAAGCCCTGGCCATCATTGACGAGATCATGCTTGAGAAGCAGACCCGTAAGACCGCGAAAACGGGCAAAAGCGCACACTGAAGCGCCGATAACCTGAAAAAATCCCAGCCGCGCCCCATTTTATGGGAGCGCGGCTTTTTCATTTTCAAGGATGAACACGTACCCCAAGGCGTGGCCGCCAGCCGCCAGTTCCGACTGCGGTTCCTGCCGCCCTCCCAGAGCTTCAAAAAAATGGAGAAGACCACTCACGATCACTCCTAAAATACGCCCCTTCCCATCCAATGCGAACTGCCTCCCTAGCCTGTTGATCTCGGAGTATCGGTTGGCAGCTTCGTCATCTCAGTCAGCCTCTGATTGTGGAAGCGCTGATAGATCGCCAAATGGTGGACCAATCCTTCGGGCTTTTTCGTCCTGCACCAGGTTCGTCTGGCCAGTCGACTGAGATTCGCCCGAAGCATGGCGCAGGTATGATTGAGCGAGAAGAGGGGGTCGACTCCCCCGACCTTCAGTTCCCCGAAGCCCGAGGATCGTCCGATCCTGGACATTTCAAGCGTGTGGGGATTGTCCGGGAAATGGCGCTTCACGAGAGG
>JAYVNB010000102.1:0-6013 GCA_043759365.1 Bacteriovoracaceae bacterium
ATCGTCCGAATGCGCGTGATGATAAACATGGACGGAAACCCAGTCACGCTTGGCCATGCTCGTGAAAACCCAGAGCCAAGCCTGCATCAGGAAGTCGACCCAAGGATGGAGCTTGACCCCTTGATGAGTGTGCTGGCGATGAAAGCCCAGGCTCATTGCGGCGATGGTCAAATGTGCGAGGAGCACGCAGTACCCTGCGATCCAGAGGGGGCTCACGTGACCGACCGCACCTTCGAATCCGAACCCGACCCGGGCAAGCCAAGCGGCGCTCCCCATCGCGAGGATCGCGAAAAGCCATTCGAGCCTATTGCGAAGTTTCAATTTTCTCATGCCCTTCAAGCATAAGACGAAAGCATCGACTCCGCAGCCGGTGGCTTGTAAAACCTCTGTAAGTGCAAGGCAGTGGGCGTTGATTAGAGGATCGTAGCGCTGATGATTGCGCCAATCGACGAGTTCGCAGCAGTGATCTTGTTGCCGGTGTACAGATTCACGTACGGGTTGACTAGGACGTTTCTGGTGATGTTCCAACGCACGCCAGGCTGAAGATCAGTGTTCACGCTGGTGAAATCGAACGTCGGCTTACCGGTGAAATGATTGGCCTCCATTTCGTAGACGGTGGTGAGAGCCAAGGACTTGGAGAGCTGGTAGTTGACATAGGGTCCCGCGTAGAGCTTGAAGGACTTCTTGCCGGTGTTCGCACCGAGGTAAGCCTTGGCTTCCGTGAACGAACCCACCGTGAAGCGCGAAGCCGGAACGTCATAGCGGACGTTGGGAGTGGTTTTCACGCTGAAGTCGATCCCTTGTTGGCGGGAGTAATCAGTCGGGGCCTGAAGGATCAGGTTTGAGGATGCGTTGAAGCCGCCGAACTGGATCTGATGGCGATTGTAAGCTTTGATGCCCGAGTCCTTGAGGGTGGCGCCACGACCCAGTACAGGCTCGAGGTCAAAGTTGATTTCCGGACCGATGCCGATGTCTTGGGTGATCTTGTAGGCGGTGGTCAGGGTGCTGTCGAAATACATATTCCGACCCTGCTTGCCGATCGCGCTGTTCGTGTTCGGGGTCTTGAAGAATCCAGGATCATTCAAGGGAGTGCCGTGAAAATTGGCGAAGTAGTTCACGTACAACGAATCCAAGGCTGTTCCGTACCAGTTGCTGGTCGAAGTGGTGACTGACGCACCATCTGCGCTGATTGGATTGGCTTCGGTCGAAGGTGCACTAGGCGCACTCGCCGAGGTGGTGTCTGCGAAAGCCGAAGGCACCACCATCAGGAAAGCAAAGAGCGACGACGACAAAATCGAAGTTTTCATAGGTGGGGGATTGTTCGCACGAAAAACGCACCGCGTCCATCAGGGTTTCGTCAGAATCCCCGAGAAGCAGCGAGTCTACTTTTTCAGTTGAATAATTACCGCCCCATCAAGGGGTTGCGGAGCCGGCGAGTTTCTTGAAGAGATACGTGTACTCGAGCGAAACCCGCGTAATCCTCTCCTCGAGGTTGGCCGCGGCGCCATGGCCACCTTGGGTGTTCTCGAAATAATAGAACGGGTGCCCCTGCTCCTCCATTCGCGCCGCCATCTTGCGGGCGTGGGCCGGGTGGACCCGATCATCCTTGGTTGAAGTTTCGAAGAACACTTCAGGGTAGGACACTCCCGTTTTCACGTTTTGATAGGGCGAATATTTGAGAATCGCATCGCGCATCACCGGATCCTCGGGGTTGCCGTACTCCCCGATCCAAGACGAACCCGCCCCAAGCTTCGGGTATCGGATCATGTCCAGCAGCGGAACTTGGCAGACCACGGCATTGAAGAGGTCCGGCCGCTCGACGAAAGTCGCTCCGACCAGGAGGCCGCCATTGCTTCCGCCCATGATTCCCAGGTGTGGCGGCGAAGTGAGATGACGAGCGATGAGGTCTTCGGCGACGCTGATGAAGTCGTCGTAGGACTTCTGCTTGTTTTGAAGGATCGCGGCTTGATGCCACTTGGGACCGAACTCCCCGCCTCCCCGGATATTGGCGAGGACGTAGACGCCTCCCCCTTCCAACCAGACTTTGCCAGTCGAACTGAGGTAAAAAGGCGTCTCCGAAATTTCAAAGCCTCCGTAGCCATAGAGTACGGTCGGGTTCGTCCCGTTCGCCACAAGCTGTTTGGACTGGATCACGAAGTACGGGATCGGGGTGCCGTCCTTGCTTATGGAACTGAATTGCTTCACTTCAAACAAGCTTGGATCGAAACGGTCCGGGATTTTCCGAAGTTGACGGATCACGTCGGCTCGATGGGCTTGGCTCTTCACCGAGAAAACCGTCGGTGGAACCAGAAAGCTTTCGTACTGCGCGAGGAGGACGCCCCCAAAAGGGTCACTCGCCAAGAGATTGATCGAGCCCGCTTCAGGAAAAGACAAGGCCTGTTGTTTCCAGCCCGTGGAGTTGCGAGTGACCTTCAAGACTTTTCCCTTCACGTCCTCCAGGATCGAGAGGTAGAGCGCGTTCCGAGTGGGGGTTGCCTCTAAAATCGAGGAATGGTCGTTCGGGGCATACACGAGAGTCGGCCTCGGGGCCTCGAAGTCGGCCAGCTTGATCGAGACCAGGGACCCCGCGGTGAACGAACCTCCGTTCACCGACCAATCAGAACGCAGCTGCAGCAGTAGTTGGTCTTGAAAGAGACTGTTCAGGATCGCATCGTTCTGGAAGGGCAACTTGTGCGAAGTCAGATCCTTCGGATTCATCACGAACAGATCGCTCGTGAAGAAACTCGTGTCTTGGCCGAACAGGGTCAGCGTCCCCGTTTTGCGATAAGAGGTCCATGCCCAGACCGAAACGTCGGTGGACTTGCCTTCAAAAACGGTTTTCGCGGATTCGAGCGGCGTACCCCGGGTCCAGAGCTTCACGATCCGGGGGTAGCCGGAATCCGTCAAACTGCCGGGACCGAAGTCGGTTGCGACGAACACCCTATCCTGATCGAGCCAGGTCACACTCGCCTTGGCCTCTGGAACAGTGAATCCGCCGGCGACAAAGGACTTGGTCCCTACGTCAAATTCGCGCTCGACCGATGCGTCTTGGCCTCCGCGCGAAAGCGTGATCAAGCAACGGAGGTAATGGGGCGCCAGGCAATTCGTGCTTTTCCAGACCCAGTTCTCCCCTTCCTGCTGCGAAAGCGCATCGAGATCCAGGAGGGTTTCCCATGCGGGAGCCGGCTTCTTGTATTCGGCTAAGGAGGTTCTGCGCCAGACCCCACGGACATGAGTTGAATCCTGCCAAAAGTTGTAGATTTTCCCCGCCTGATAGGCCGGAGTCGGAATCCGGTCGGTGGCCAAAGTGATCGCGCGGACCTTGCTTTCGATTCCGGCGTAATGCGCATCGCCCTTCAGGACAGGTAGGGTCCGATCGTTCTGGTGTTTAGCCCAATTCAGCGCTTGGGTGCCTTCGATCTCCTCCATGTAGAGGTAGGGGTCGGTCGTGACCTGATCGGCCCTGACTCCGGCCGAGAAACCACAAGCGATCATCCAGCCCACCCCAGCGAGCAGCAAAGTTTTCATAGAGAGGAGATTTAGGCGACCCGCCCGGGGTTGGCAACTCGAATCCCTCAGTGGGAAAGCAGTCGAGGGGGACGGGCAGCAGCCACTTCGGCCGGGGTCGCGCGCCGCGCTTCCGTCACTTCGACTTCGAACGTCAAATCTTGCCCCGCCAAAGGATGATTCGCGTCCAAGGTCACTTGGTCACGCGAAAAAGCCATGATCCGGAAGAACTGCGTGCCGCCCTCCTCATCCTTTCCGAGAACTTGAGAACCGATCTTCAAGGCGTCCGCGCTCTGTAAACTCTTGCGCGAAACCACATGAACTTGGGAGGGCTGATAGAACCCATAGGCTTCAGAAGCCGGCAATCGGATCCGCCGCTTCTCCCCGCGCTTGGCGCCTTCCAAGCCACGTTCCAAACCGGCCATCATCCCGGAGGCACCGCCGACCCCGGTCAACAGTTCACGATAAAACGAGGAACTGAGCACTTGCCCTAGGTTGTTCCTCAAAATGCAACGGAACGAAACGATCCGAGCTTTCATGCTCCCATCTTGCTCACAATTCATCTGAAAAAATCTTCAGGATTTTCCATGAAGTGGATTTCACCTGATAGGTCGGGAGAGTTGCTGCTCCGCCCTTCGCCTTTCCTGCCGAAGTTTCTCCGCTTGCGCTTCCAACTGCTCGATCCTGCCCTGCAGGGCCTCCCTGATCAGCGGCTCCTGCTCCTCCCGTGGAGACCGACTCGATTGGAGTGCTGCATCCAACCGTGCTTGAGCCCGTCCGTTAGTGCGTTGAGCTTCATAATCCTGCAATCGGGGAAGCTCATGGGCAAGACGCTCCCTCACTGCGCGAAACTCATCGGTATCGATGTTAAGCGACCCCCAATAGTGGTTCTGCTGTTGAAGCGCCTGAACCACCGCCTCCTGTTGCTGGATGCGTGTGCCGAGTTCCTCGAGATAGGCTTGCCACTGAATCGCGCGATCTTCGCTTTGGAGTCGCTCAAGAGACGCCTGCTGCGCGACTTGACCCGCTTGCTCGCGCTCACCGGAGGCGGATGACGCCATCTCGGCCTGAAGTGCGCCGATCTCTCCCTCGACTTCCTCAGACTCAAGACGTTTTTGGTCAATCCTGCCGGACAGTTCTCGACTCAGGCGGTTCTTTCGCGCGTCTTCAACTTCCTCTTGTGGCTTTTCTGACGTCCTATCCGACTTTTTCAGAGACAGGGCAGTGCTCGGAGATGGGCTCGGAGAAATTAAGGTCAATGCTAGGGGCCGAGGCTCGCCAGCGGAGCGCAACTCAGGGCTTTTCTGGCGCTGACAAGATGCACCGAAAGCTTGGAGCAGCGCGAGCGTGACGAACCATCCGAAGGTCTGCAGGGTCACCCTTCTCGAATGCAGCAACCGCTGTGCCGAGCCTCCTGTTTCGATAGAGTGCCCGTCCTAAATTCCGCGCAATCTGAACGGATGACGCGCGGCTTTTTGCCCGGCTTCGGGGGCGCACTTCCTCGCGCATCGCTTCATTTGCCCGATATATGCCCTTCGAAGGAGCGTCGAGGTCGGCATGGTGTTTGCTCAAGCTGCTCCCCGCATGACAAAACCCACCAAAGGCCGCATTCTGCTTGTCGATGATGACCTCGATCTCCGCGAGTTGATCTCCGACTACTTCCGCCCGCGTGGATACACGGTTGAAGGCAAAGACGATCCCCTGCTGGCCATTCAACGCCTACAAAAAGCACCCGCCGATTTCGACATCGTCATCACCGATCTCAAGATGCCCAATATGGACGGCATCGAGTTCGTCAAACGGGTCAAAGCCTTGGTTCCAAGAACCCCCATCATCCTCATGACCGCCCACGGGACTTTCGAGTCCGCTGTGAGCGCAGTCCAAGCCGGAGCTTTGGATTTCGTCGCCAAGCCTCTGAACTTCGCCCAACTGACTATTTCGATTGATCGCGCCCTTCACGTACGCCAACTCGAAGCCGAAAACGATACTCTGCGCAAGAATATCCAGGGAGGCTGGAGCTTCGAAGGCGTCGTTGGAAAGAATCCGAAAATCCGCGCCGTGTTCGACCTAGCCAAACGTGTGGCTCCGAGCATGGCCAACATCCTCATCCACGGTGAGAGCGGAACCGGCAAGGAAGTGATCGCACGAGCGATCCACTCGCACAGTCAACGTCGGGACAAGCCTTTCATCGCCATCAACTGCTCGGCCATCCCGGAAACTCTCCTGGAGAGCGAACTTTTCGGCTATGCCAAGGGTGCCTACACAGGCGCGACTGAGAAGAAGCTGGGTCTCTTCGAAGAAGCCGAAGGCGGCACTTTGTTTCTCGACGAAATCGGCGACATGGACATCTCACTGCAAGCCAAGCTGCTTCGCGTGCTTCAAGAACGCAAGATCAAGCGCATCGGCGAGAACCAAATGCGCCCGGTCAACGTCAGGATCATCGCTGCCACCCACCGCGACCTCAAAGCGGCGGTCGCGACCCTCAAGTTTCGCGAAGACCTGTTCT
>JAYVNB010000103.1:0-17539 GCA_043759365.1 Bacteriovoracaceae bacterium
GCGTGCTTCCGGATGAGACGAGGTCAGGTCAGGCGGATGCCTATCCAATTCCGGCCGATGCGCGGATCCGCCAGCCTTCGACGATCGGTTATTCCTATCGCCGGTTCCAAGGGGCTAGTCCCGCCCAGGGACCGGCGCTTTTCCCGGTCGAGAGCATGCATGTTCTTCAAAGTTACCTGTATCCTTTCGGCAGCGATCGGGTGCCGCTCGGGATCGGCATCGAAGCGTCATTCATCGGACGCAGCCAAAGACTTCAGGCAGGCCCTTTGGGATTGTCGGCTCGGTTGAGGCTTTGGTCGGGAAGAGGCTTCGATGTGGGCGCCTACGCATCGGCCGCACTCAATACTTTGTCCAATGACGAGCTCAAAAACTCGCCGATCGGGCGAGATGTGGCGACGGCAGGCGTGGTCATGGCCAAGGATTTCAATCATGGGTATGTCGAGAATTCCGTGAGCCTGAGCACCAGCGGCAAGACGCGGGAGAAGATCGGGGCAGTGGATAACACTTATGAGTTCGGCGAGGTCGTGCAAGGCACCGTTCGGGCAGGCGCCAAATACTCGAAGCTACGCATCGGTGGGTTTGCCGATGTTATTTTGGGCGATTATTTCCGCGTCGTGACCATCAACGATCGAATCGATTCGGGTCGGTACCGGGTGTTCTCGGGCGGGCCGGAAGTCTCTTGGACCGAGAAGGATTTCGCGTTCGGGCTCAGTGGAAGGTACCTGCTCGATTCGACCCGGAACGCGAACTTCGATTACCTTGGCAACATTCTCGGGCAGGGGGCCGCTCAAGGGAGCGTAACCGGCAACGTGAGTCTTTTCTTTTGAGGCGCGATATGAAGAGGATATCGGCTGCTTTCTTTCTCCTGGCAGGTTGCGGGGCGCTCAAACCCGCCGGCTCCCACGAAGCGGTGCACTCCTTGGACGGCGTGAAACTGATATCACCCACGATCACGGATCAATACGACCCCGTGAGCTTCACTCAGGAGCGGTATGAACTTGGACCGGAGCGTCGGCTCTTGCTGCGATTCGAGCGCCTCAAGGAAAACGAACCCCGGGTCTCGCTCGGCGGCGACAAGAAAGTGGAGCTTGAACTCACTTTGAGCCGCGCCGAGGATTTGACGGCGGCGCAGGGCGCTCTCCATGTCCGGTCCCTCACTCGAACCTGGATGATGAGAGGGACGTGGGATTTCGCTTACCCCTTTTTCTGGCCCCAAGGGCGCTGGATCCTGCCTGGAGGGGATTACGACCCAGTGGACCAGCCGTTGGAGCGGCTGAGCGGCGACCGAAAACTCATTTTTGACGTGACGGCTTGGTTCCTGAACTACCCGCGGGCGCGTCAGGAGAACTTTGGCCTAATCGTTTTATCTGATCAAACGATCACGATTGAAGGGGACCTGTCGGCGGGAGGCTCGCCTCGGGTGACCTGGAAGGAATAAGGTGGTAGCCTTCAATTCATGAAAGCACTGATCCGGATCGGCGTCGGCCTGTTCGCTTCGACATTGCTGGCCTCCGCGCAAGGCTCCCCGGCTTGGGGACTGTCGAAGTTTCCGCTGGCTTCCAAGACCATCGGTTTGATCCAGTACAATGCGGATTCGAGATGGGGAGATCGCGATTTTCATCGCGAACGGCTGACCCGGCTCTCCGAACAGGCGATCGGGCGGGGGGCGCGTCTCATCTTGCTTCCGGAAGGGGCATTGACGGGTTACGCCAGCCGACGGGAACTTTGGTGCAGGCCCGGTCAGAGTCGTTGTGGCAACCGCATTTGCCGTGACGTCACGCAGATTGCAGAGGTGATTCCCCGGGGGCCGAGTTCGCGGTATTGGGAGGATTTCGCTCGTGCCCATGGGGTTTACCTGGTTTTCGACCTCGCTGAAATCGACCCTGGAACGGGAGAGTTTTTCAACACTTTGGCCGTTTTCGGACCGCGGGGATACGTCACCAAATACCGTAAGCGCGACTTGTATTGGATCGATCAGTGTTACGCGGAGCCGGGTCGCGAAGCAGTCGCGTTCGATACGCCTTTTGGCCGGTTTGGGTTGATGGCGTGCATGGATGGCGTGGACTATCCGGGAACTTTCTACTCCGACTACCGGCGACTCGGTGTCGATGCCGTGCTGCTCTCGATGGACTGGGACGAGGATCCTCAAGGTCCGAATGCAGCGCGGATCGCGTTCGTCGATCGAGCGCGGACGGAGCGCATGCCGATCTACGCTTCCGACGAGTCGGCCTGGGACGGGACTGGTCTCTACCTTCCGGACGGCTCGCCGAGGGAGCGGGATGGGTTGGCGCCTCAGGCGGTCGGCTCCATCGGGATCTCGATGCATTCGGCACCGCGATGATCTCTTGGACTCGCGGAGCTTGAGTGGCTTTTTGAGACTCATCGGTTAAGCTCACTAGCATGCGCGTCGCCATCATCGATCTCGGCACCAACTCCGTCCGTTTCGACATCCATCAGTTCGGACCGGGCAAGAAAATGACCAGCTTGCATCGCGAAAAACTCATGGTCCGGCTGGGACAGGGGGTGTTCTTGAGTGGCCGACTCGACAAGGAGGCGATCACCCGGACCTTGAACGCATTCCAGCGATTCCGCGAAGTGGCCCGCAAGCTTCGCGTAGAGAAGGTCCTCGCCTTCGGAACCAGTGCCCTTCGTGAAGTCGCGGATCGTGAGAGGTTCCTGGAGACCATCCGCACCCAAGCCGGGATCGACGTCAGGGTGATTTCGGGGGTCGAAGAGGCCAAGCTCATCGCCCTGGGCGTGCTTTCGAAGGAAAAACTCCCGAAAGGGAAGTTCGCGCTGATCGACATCGGAGGCGGGAGCACGGAGATTAGCATCTGTCGCGGTAAAGAAATCCTTCATTCCATGAGTTTTCCGTTGGGAACCGCCCGCCTCCAGCAGCTGTTCCTGAAGAAGAGCCCTCCCGAGATGCTTCACGTGCAGGAGCTTCGCAGATTCATACGGAACACCCTTTTTCAGGAGATTCTGAGCGAGCGCTGGCCCAAAGTCGAAAGGGTCATCGGTTCGTCAGGGACCATCAAGGCGCTCGGAAAGCTCTTGAAGCTCAACAAGGAAGGCACGCTGATCGATGCCAAGTTCCTGCATGATCGGGTGGAGCAGATGTGCTCCATGACCACGACCGAGCTCCTCGGGCTTTCGGGCATGGAGTCCAAACGAGTGGACATGATCCTCGCGGGTGCGATCCTGTTCGACGAATGCATGTCGGTGCTCGGCGCGAAGAAAGCGGAGACCACCGAGTACTCGCTCCGGGACGGCCTTCTCGAGGAGGAAGTGCGTCTTTTCAAAGAAGGTGAAACTTCCCATCTTTCGCTCCATGAGCAGGATCTCTACGATAAGGCGATCCAGTTCGGTGCCAACGAGCTCCACTTGCGGCGGGTGGTGCGGCTTTCAGGGCAGCTCTTCACGAAGCTTTCGAAGATCCACAAGCTCGCGCCTCATTGGCAGATTTACCTATCTGCCGCGGTGATCCTGCGTGATTTGGGGGAGTCGGTTAGTCTTGCCCAACATGAGCTCCATTCCAGCTACATCATCCGCAACACCGACCTGCCTCCGATGGAGGAGTGGGAAACGGAAATGATCGCGCGGCTGGTGCTGCATCACGAGGGCGTGAAGCTCGACGGCAAGGAGGTTCCTTTTGGCAAAAGTAAGGAGCGCCGGGACGCATTCCAGAAGCTACTCGCGCTTCTGAGGGTGGTGGACGCTCTGGACCCGGGATCCGATACTCAAATAGCGCTCAAATCCGTGCGACTCATCGGATCCCATTTGACGCTCATCTATGCTGGGCGCAAGCTCACCGGGCTTGAGTCACTCAATGTCGAACTCAAGAGTCCGTATTTTGAAAAAACTTTTCGAAGGACGCTCTCCGCCCAGAGCGGTTGAATCAAGGTTCCTGGATCAGCCGATGAAGTTTGAACTCTCCGCATTCGAGACGGATCTCCAGCCATCCGCCTTTATCGATTTCGATGCCAAGTCCCCAGAGTTGCCTGATCGCTTCCGGGATCCAGTCGCCGTGTGAGGCGGCTACTGTCAGGGGAGCCGAGGAGCGTTTCCAGGCTGAGAGAAAGGATTGAACGTGTCGGGCGACATCCCCGCCTTCGTCCAAAAGGGGGTCGATCGCCACTGCGATCCGAGTGACTTCTGAAATCGCCGCCAACGTCTCCAGACAGCGCTGCTTCGGGCTACTGAGAAGTACGGGTCGCGATTTCTTACCGAACTCAGCCTTAAAGTGCCGGCCGATACGTTTCTCCTGTTTGCGGCCTTTCGGACTAAGACCGTTGTCGAGGCCCCGTCCTGGGTTCGTATCCCGGTGGGCGTGGCGGATCAGGATCAAGGTCTTTGAAGTCTTATCCTTCATTCGAGCGAAGTTCCTCGATAGGCGTTTTTCGCCAGTTCCGAAAAAGCGAACTGCGAACGAATCGCGGGCTTGGTTGATCCTGCTTTCGTAAGTGCTTCCTTGCGGGATCGCCAAATTCCTTTTGATGTGAGCTCGCGACCCTTGACCGTATCCGCGAGGTAAGTCGGAAGCACGATATCCCGGAGGTACTGGTGAATTCGGGGATCCAGGACGGGAAACGCGATCTCCAGTCTCGAAAAGAAGTTCCGCGGCATCCAGTCGGCGCTCGAGAGGTAAATGGTCCCGGTGCTCTCGAACGAATAGATACGGCTGTGTTCCAGGTAACGGTCCACGATGCTGATCACGCGGATGTTCTCGCTCATTCCCTTCACTCCAGGAATGAGTGAGCAAGCTCCTCGCACGATCAAGTCCACTTTCACGCCTGCGTTGGACGCTTTGTAGAGGTTTTCAATCACGCTTTCGTCCACTAGCGCGTTGACCTTGGCGACGATCCGGGCGTTCTGACCCAGGCCGGCTGCCTTAGTCTCGGCGTCGATCAAGGCGAGGATCCTTCGATGCATCCGCGCGGGTGCCGAGAGGAGCGTCTTGAATTGGGTGGGGACCTTGCCCTGCCAGACAGAGTCGAAAAAATGCTGGGCGTCTTGGCCGATCAACGGGTTGGCGGTGAGGATCGCCAGATCTGTGTAATGACGGGCAGTGACGGCATTGTAGTTTCCAGTCGAGAGGTGAGTGTAAAGCTGGGTGTGCCCATGCTCGGTCCGTGTCACGAGCGCGATTTTTGCGTGCATCTTGAGTTTGCCAAACCCAAAAGCGACTTCGACACCGGACTTGCGGAGTTCGTCGGCGAGCCGCAGATTGTTCAATTCGTCGAAGCGAGCCCGAAGCTCGATGATCACGCGGATCTTTTTCGTTTTCCCTGCACCCTTGAGGGCGTCGATGACGGGAGAGACCGCATCGGTACGATAGACGGTCAGCTGGATGGCGTCCACCTGGGGATCCTTGCAGGCCATGCGGATCCAATCGACGAACGCATCGAAGGAGTCGTAGGGGTGGTGAAGGAGCATGTCCCTCACCTTCAGATGGTCGAAGAGTTTACGCTGGGTCTTGAACTGCGGAGGAATGACTGGCTTGATCGGCGGGTAAAAGAGTTCGGGTTTCGAATGGAGACTTTCCGGAATCGTGTGGATCACCGACCAGAGGCCATGTAGGCAGACCGTCCGAGGGGCGGGAAGGCACTGCGAAGGGTCAATTTTGAGCATTCCGGAAGCGGACCGGATGAAGGTCGCGGGAAGCCCTTCGGAATGCTGGAGTCGAACGGCTCTTCCTCTTTCGCGCCGGCCGATGCCGCTTCGGACCACATCCGGGATGGACTCCGTGTCTTCTTCCTCGAGGTCCACGGTGAAATCCCCGTCACGCGTGAGTCTCACGATTTTCGGGGGTTTCCCCACGATGCCGAAGGCGGTGGCAGCGAAAGTCTCGATCAGCTCATCCTGGAAAAAAATTCGGAGCGGTTCAGCACTGCCTTTTTTGGGCAGATGGATAAAGGCGGAAGCAATGGTCTTGGGTACGGGCAGCCAGTACCCCGCGTCCTCGAAAACGAGTGCGGTCTGGAGGTTTCCGAGAAGGGTGAGACTGCGAAAGCGGAAGGTTTCAGGTTGGCCGAGGGAAGGGAAGATCTGCTCGGTGAATACCGAGCGCGCGGCATCGAGAGTGGGCATGGACTCGTCGAGCTTCTTCGGAATGACGATCCCATGGGTGGATAACTCGCCGGCGAGTCCCTCCAAAACCCGCTTTTGCCGAAGCTTCAAGGCTTGCACCTCGCGGAGAATGATGTCGCGGATGCTTTGAAGGCCTTTTGCGATGGCAGGCTGTCCCAATCGCACGTGATGCGAAATGGAGCGGCTGAGCGACGCAAATCGGATCATGAAGAACTCATCGAGGTTCGACGAAGAGATCGCGAGGAACTTCAGGCGCTCGAGCAGTGGGTTTTCCGGATCTCGTGCTTCGGCGAGAACGCGGCCATTGAACTGGAGCCAGCTCAAATCACGGTGCACGAAAGGACTATCGGTAGCGGAAAGCAAGGAAGCCAGGGTCGGTTGAAGCCGTTCTTCGGTCATGCGCTTTCCAGGTGTATCCGACCGATGGTGCCACTTGCGAGTCCAAATTATTTCCTGTTACAGGGGATTGATTACGGCCCGATTTTCGCTTACTCTCGGAGGGCGCCAGTTATTTCTGGTGAAAGGAGGAATTTACGATGATTTTCGCTGATCCAGTCGACACCCTTATTTTTAAAATGAACCAATCGACTCTGATTCCATGCTTGAAATTCGTCGCTACAGAAATGTCCTCCCGGGTTGCTTTCAGTCGAATGCCGACTGTCCTAGGCTGAACTTCACCCCGATTCCGACATCCCCGCAGCACGGTTTCCCTGGGGAGTTTTTCGACTTCGGCTCGAGCTGAATTTGGATTGACCCCGGATTGCTGGTGTACGTCGTTCCCTGAGCCATTCAGTTTCCCGGTTTGAAAAGTGTCCGGGCGGGCAGTCGTGCCTCCCGGCTTGTACCTGTAGTTTATGTAATAAAAGGAAGTGTTTCCCGCGGTCATGAGAGGCTCGATCCATTCGATGCAGGCGACGCGGGGCAGGGAGGTGGTTCCGCTTGGGGCGCTGGACTGATGGATGGCTTCCATGCGCGACGCGAGTGAGCGGATCAGGTCTTCGGCACGCTCCGGGGACTCAAGGGCCTTCGAGACCTTCCGGATGTCTGACCAGACATCGGAGAGTTGATTGGGATTGAGGGACACGATCCTCGGTGGCATTCCCGTCCAGTCGCAGACGGCCTGACGGAGGTCGTTTTCGCTGACGGCGCAAACCTCGCATTGGATCTGGGTCACGATCACGTCCGGACGCAGCGCCTTGAGTCGCTGGTCGATTTCGTAACTTTTCCCGTCAGCGATGAATTTGGTTTCGCTGCAGGAAGGAAGCTTCAGAATGCTCGCCGGAAAGTCGCACTCATGGGATCGTCATATCACGCCGCGAGTTTTTGGCGCAGCCGACTCACGAGAGGGTGGCGGATGATGCGGTGCTCGATGCGCTCCTTTTTTGCATCGAGGACTTCAAGACAGTAACAGAGCTTGCGCATTCTCTCGAGGCTTTCGGGCGTGTGCTCGAAGCGAATGCCGTAGCCCGATGAAGCTCCCTTGAGAGCGTAGGTCACCACTGCGCGAAGCTGGTAATCTTGGGTGAGAACCGCGAACTTCAATTCGATGAGGTCTTTGGCGTCAAGGTCTTCGGAAGTTCGGATGAATGCGCCTCCCTCGGAAACGTTGGCGATGGTCGCACGCGATTTCCGCATATTTTTGACTACCGTCGCAGAAAGGCGAAGTTCATATCGCGGGCGGGTCTCCCACCACGAAGCTTTGGGGATGATATAGGCTTGACGGACCACTGGAAGCAGGAAGTAGGCTACTGTGAGAGCATCCAGGGCCAGGATCATCACGAGCAATGCCGGGTGGAAGATCCTCGGATCGATCTTCCAGCAGTCCACGTAGCGCTGGGCCGTGAACACGAGAACCGAGGCGAAAATCGGATAGCTCCAACGCTTGACTCCGAAGATCGCGGAGCCTGCGATCGGCATGAGGGCGAAAACGGAAGCTGAGCGCCAGGGGTCTGGGTCCACGAGCATGGCTCCCACCGGAATCAGGAACTGGAGGACGGTATTCAGTTTGATGCTCAAGGGGAGGTGCTTCATCGCTTCTCATGGGATCGGCGAGAAGCTCACAGGACTTGAGTGAAGGAATCGTGAAAGGGGATGAGCGCTCTGACATGGTTTTGACGCAGGGTTTTTTTGCCGATTGAGGGAACCTGCTCGGGTCACATAGACTGTTCGACTATGGGTGTTTGTGCTTTTCGTAGACGGATGCTTTCAATCGCGGCCAGTGTCGGGATGGCGGGTCTGGGATCGGCGGAGGCGATGGCTTCTGCGCTCCCGGTCGTAGTCACGGTCGAGCCGCTCATCGGATTTGAACGAGTTCAGAAGGTGGCTCCGACTCCGCATACTCATGGCCGACTGATGTATGGAGTTCGTGTGAGCGCCGGAATTCCCCGCGTGTCCTTGGAAGGAGAGCTGACCAAGGCTTCGGATCGGGAGGATTTTCCGCTTCAGGGTCAGACGATCCAGGACACCGACGAGCGATTGAAACTCGGGCTGCGCTCCCAGGTCAACGAAGGCAGCTTCGTTTCGGTTTTCCTGCGGGCAGGGGGACAGGCGACCCGAAACACCCACGAAGTCACCCAGTCCGGCGCGACCTCGAAGACCATCGGAAAAATTGCCTACGATCCGTACGCGGGCGTGGGTCTGGGGGTGAGTCTGGCGAGCTATTTCGAGCTTGTTGGAGGCATCACGGCCGTGTTCAATCAATTCCCGGACATGAGCAAGAACGACTATCAGGCGACCTTGGGATTCACGATCCGATACCCTTGAGGCGGTTTTCCGAGTGAAATCGGAACCCGTTCCCGATTAGCCGCTGGCACGATTTTCGAAGTGGGGGAGTTCCGCCAGCTCCGGCTTGGATTTCTTGACTCGGGCGACTTGCACGATTGAACCAGAGCTTGGTTTTGCTATGACATCAGTGTAAGTAAGGGACCCTCATGAACAGTGACGATCTTTGGACCGAGAACGAAGTCCTCCGAAGCAAGCTTTTCGAGCTTCAAAAACGCTATGAGGCCGAGCGCGAGGAGCGTCTGAAGCTCAAAGCCGAAAACCTTTGGATCAAGCGCCTGCTCCATCAGGACATGGAGAAGTCGGCTGCTGACCATGTCACTCAGAAATGGGTAATTTGACACAAAGCGTTAAATGAGGTAGATCTGGATCCCTTGAGGGGTTCGGATGAGACGCTTCTTCCTGATTTATCTCCTATGGATGTCCTTCGAGTTTCTGGTGCCCTTCTCTGCGAGAGCGGACGCAGCGCCCAGCGCGCGTGAAAAAGCGGACCAGCTTCAAACGGTTCTTCAGGCGGCAGACGCATCCGATCCTCTCTTGATCCAAGCCCGCGCCGCTTTCGCGCGAGGAGAGGAGAGGGCGGCAAAGGCGCTTTTGAAACGTTTTCTCGGCGGAGAACGCACTACCCTCTCCCGCTTGTTCAGAACAGAGAAACGACGGGGAGGCTTTTGGTTGCGCCACGAGCTCCTCAAGGAGATGGCGAAGTCCCATCCCGCCTTGCTCGAGCGACATGTCCGTGCGACCACTTTGCGACTTCGGAGTCTCCTTTCAGAAGTGGTCGAACTTGAAAGGGCAAGTCGCAGCTCCAGCCTCCTGGCCAACCGATTGAGCCCTTTGCGAAATGCCTCGTTGGATCGTGCGGCCGTGCAGGTGAATGATGATTTGATCGAGCTTTCTCACGCCATGCAGGGCGCTTCGCCAGAAGCATGGGTGGCCTATGATGAACACAAATCCGTCCTCCTGAGTCAGTTCTCCGGTTTCATCGATGCGTTCCTCAATCGCTATTCAACCACCGAAGAGCGCGCCGGCTTGATGCATTCCAGCCTGTCGCGGTTTTACTCGAGCCATCGCTTCGGGTGGGATGTCACACGCCTTTCTGAACTGATCGACGCGGAGTCCAGTGAAGAGCACCTTCGCATCTACGTCAACCGCGACACCGTTTCCAGCGCGGCCTTCGCGGCCGCTCTGGTTGCGGAAGTGGCGACGATTCCATTTTCTGGCGGAGGATCGGCCGCCGCGATGCCAGCGACTTGGGCAGCTCTTCGGGCAGGCCTCAGGTGGGGCGCCCGTGGAATCTTCATTGCCACTACCGCCGCGGACCTCGTCGAGAGACTGGATACCCAAGGTCGCTCCGCCCTGAAGGATTCGCAGACCTACATGGATGTGCTCATGCTGTTCACCTGCCTCCCGGCACCGGCTCGCGCTTCGCTGAAGGCCGGTTCGTTCTACCAAAGGTATCTCAGTTGGCAGTTGGCCGGAGATTACGCTTTCATCGGGATCCGCGGGACCCAAAGGATCTGGGAGGCCTTCAATGCCGATAGCCTGTCCAGAGACCGGGGTGTGAGTACCCAGGAAATCCGCCGGGAGAGTGTGGTGGCAGTTGCGGCTTATCTCTTTTACGGGCTCAAGTGGTCGAAGTACCCTTACGGGGGCGACGTGCCTGGGTCTGGTCCAGCGCCCTCGCAGTTGGGCGGGCCGATCAATCCCTGAGTGGATCCCACGGACTCCTTGCCCGCGACCCGGACCTGGAATCAGGGTCGAGCCGCGGGCGAAGTCGATGGGACTGAAGGCGCTTAGTGGCTGGTTCCGTTGTAGGTTGAGATCGTCTGGCTCGCTTTTGCTAGATTCAGTCGACCCCCGCTGACCGTCACGTTCGCCAAACTCGGGATCGTGTCAACCGTGCTCAACAGGATTTGCTTGAGCGCCAAAGCTCCGTCCGCGGGATTCTCCTTCATTTTCGCGCGGAATGCGGCGCTGGCTACGCTGTGCATGAAGGCCACGGACCCTGCGACATTTGGAGTGGACATCGATGTACCCGTCTTCTTGCCGGTGGTATTGCCGGGGATGGTCGAAAGCACGTCGGTACCGGGCGCTCCGAGATCGATCGTGGTTTTGCCGTAGCCCGAGGACAGGTACTTTATGTTGGCGCTGGTGGTATTGGTCACGGAGATCATGTACGGGCTCGAGCACCCTGTGGGGACATCGCCCTGGACATCGACATCGACGTTATTATTGGCCGTGGCGGCCGCTGAGAGGATGCCCGCCTGTCCGAGAGAATTGTACATGTCGTTCCAAACCGGGAAATCGCCGCTTTCGCACTTGGCGAAGTCGACTCCGAAGCTCGAGTTCGTCACTACTACGTTCGCACCTTTTTGGCCGTTGCTCGAAAGCCACAGCTTCTTCAGGGTCAAAGCGTAGTTGTAGCCCTTCATGACGACCGAAGTAGTCCCGGAACTGGCCGCGATCGGCATGAGTTTCACGTTCCAATTGATCCCCGTCACTCCGGTTGCGTTGTCGCCTTTCGCGCCAGCGATCCCGGCCACGTGGGTTCCGTGATCGGCGGTGGGGATGGTGCCGGTATTGGTGAAAGCGTTCCAGCCATGGACATCGTCGATGTATCCGTCGCCGTCGTCGTCGACTCCGTTTCCGCCGACTTCGCCCGGGTTGGTCCAAAGGTTTGGAGCCAGGTCCTTGTGGGTGATGTCCATGCCGCCATCCACGATGGCGATGACGATGTCATTGTGGTCCGCGTCTTGTCCGCCAGTTCCGAGCTCCCAGGCCTGGGTTGCCCGGATATCGGCGCCGCTGGCGCTCTTGAGGTGCCATTGTTGCGCGAACTGCGGGTCATTCGGCGACTTCTCGCGAAGCGAGAGTTGATGGTCGGCCTGCGAGTACAGCACTTGGCGGGTAGACTTCAGCCTGGCAAGCGCTTGCTTGACCCCGACACCTGGCTTGAGCTTGAGCAGATGGAGGTTCAGATCGGGAACGAGGACTTCGCTGGTGTCCGCGAAAAGGTTCCGGTCTAGGCGGTTCAAGACCGACTTTGCCGAAGCCTGAGGTGCGAACCGGACGATGACTTGACCTTCGATGAAAGGGATCTCGGCTGCGAGTGCGGAGGAGGAGTGCCAGAGAGCAAGTCCAATCAGGATGCTTGCGACTTTCCGTGTCGACATGGGGACCTCGGTTCCTTGAGAAATTAGGTTCTGCTATCGCGCATCGTAAGGGGCGGGTCCTCCAGCTCCAAGGCGCGCCGCAGTCGTGGGCGGGAGGAGCGGAGAATTGACTCGCGGGAGGAACCTAAGTTCACGCTTCCAGAACGAAGTCCGCGAGTTGGAGATTTCCTGCCGAATGCAATGCCGCCGGAGTCCTCTGGTCGCAAGATACAGTTCAATTGGGCAAAACGCCTTCTCGTGCGCGATCGGTGAGGCGCGATGAATCCAGGGCTCGCCTTTCGACGAAAAGGGAGCGGATGTTCCATTGCGGGACAGGTCGAAAAACGCAGGCCGTCCGCTCTCCCCAGTCAGGTCGAAGGTCATGGGTCTTGACGAATTTCTCGATTTAGCGGTGAATCGGGGTCTATGCGGTTTCTCGTGCTTCTGCTTTTCATTTTCGCTGGGGCCCGATGAACGGCCAGGGTTGTATTCGAGTTCAAGAAGACTTAAACAGGGAAGTGGAGGCTCCGCATGAGTGACCGCTCCCCAGAACTGAAGACAGCCCGGTTTTTTTGGATCGCCTTGTTGAGTGTCAATGCGGTCTCCATTTTCGGCTACGCCACTTTTGGACTCCATCCAGGACTGCTTGCTCGGTTTCCGTGGAGCGCCGGAGTATTCGCGGTTTCCTATCCTCTCTTCGCGCAGCTCCAGATCGTCGCTTCCTTGTTGGCGCTGTTTGCGTTGCTGATCGAACATGTGGGAGGCCGATGGGTAGGCGCTTTTCTCGTGGTTTGCCTGATTTCTGGAATAAGCGAGTTCCTGGGAACAGGATACGGAATCCCCTTCGGGAAGTACGAGTATACAGCGCTTTTAGGCGCCAAGTTCGCAGGGAGGGTTCCGTTTCTGATCCCTCCGAGCTGGTTCAGCATGTCGGTCCCAGCCTTTGCACTGGCCGACTACGCGGGACGTAACCGCAATTCGAGCCTGTTGCGTGTCGGGTTGGGATCCCTTCTTCTTCTGATGTGGGATCTGACTCTCGATCCCGCGATGAGCCACCTGATCCCTTTCTGGATTTGGGAGAGGTCGGGACCGTTCTACGGGATGCCTTGGTCGAATCTTTTCGGTTGGTACGTGACGGGAGTGGTGATCATGCTCGCGTTCGAGGGGCTTCGAGTTTCTCGCTGGATGAGGCTGGTGCCGATCCGAAAACACGTCTTCTATTATGCGGCAAACCTCATGCTTCCTGTCGGCATGTGCGTGACGAGTGGACTCTGGATGGCGCTGGCGCTCACGGCTCTCGTGGGCCTGTGTGCGGCGACTCTCGGAAACCTTCGATTTCCCTGGCCGAGGCGAGCGGTTTGTCGCTAAATTTCTTCGGAGATGACTGAAACCGAAGGATTCGAGGACGCCTCACCGCCGCCATCCGACCGAGTGTTTGCCCGCACCCTGGGCGGTGTCGCATTAGCCTTTGCTCTATTGCCGATGGCCCGGCATGGAGCGATCCGCGCGCCTTGGGCGCTTGGCGCAATCGCGATGCTTGCCCTGGGTGAGTTCGCGCCGGCTCGACTGGCTCTTTTCAACGGGCTCTGGCATCGTTTCGGACTGATGCTTCAGTCGGTCACGGCTCCAGTGGTGTTGGGTGGCGTGTTTTACGGTCTCGTGACACCCTTGGGGATCCTTCGACGGTGGATTGGAAACGACGCTTTGCGATTGCGGGATGCCCATCGCAGCGAGACGAGCCTCTGGATCCCGCGGACGCCCCCGGGGCCAGCGCCTCAGTCGCTGCGAAACCTGTTCTGACAGGGAGAGAAAGACGGATGCTCGAGTTCTTCAGGGATTTCTGGTCATTTCTCAAGGTCAGGAAAAAGTTCTGGCTGTTTCCCATTTTCCTTCTGCTTTTGGTCTTGGGCGGATTGTTCGTGCTCACGAGCGGCACAGCGATCGCACCATTCGTTTACACCTTCTTTTGAAGACCGATGAGAATCCTGGGAATTTCGGCCTACTACCACGACAGCGCAGCCGCCCTCATCGAGGATGGGCGGATTCTTGCGGCTGCACAGGAGGAGCGATTCAGTCGTCGCAAGCATGATGCGCGATTTCCAGCGAATGCCATCCGCGCGTGTTTGGAGCAAGCTGGAGCTGACTCCGTCGACTGTGTGGCTTTCTATGACAAGCCGTTCTTGAAGTTCGAGCGCCTCTTGGAGACCTACCTCGCATTCGCTCCGCGGGGCTTCGGTACTTTCCGTCGAGCCATGCCGGTTTGGTTGAAGGATAAACTTTTTCTCCGTCAGCGGTTGGCACGGGAGCTGTCTCTGATTTTTCCAGGTTTCGATGGTCGCGGCGATCGGCTCCTTTTTTCCGAACATCACCTCTCCCATGCGGCGAGTGCATTTTTTCCATCGCCTTTCGAAGAGGCTCTGGTCTTGACTTTGGATGGAGTGGGGGAGTGGGCCACTGCTAGCGCGAGCATGGGAAGTGGTTCGAAGCTGGAGATCTTCAAGGAGCTTCATTTCCCCCATTCGCTGGGACTGGTCTACTCGGCCTTCACGGACTACCTGGGGTTCAGGGTCAATTCGGGCGAGTATAAAGTGATGGGGCTTGCGCCCTATGGTCGCCCCCGGTTCAGGAATCTGATCCTGGAGCGACTCCTTGACCTGAGGACCGATGGATCGTTCCGAGTGCGGCAGGAGAACTTTGACTACTGCACAGGCGCACGGATGTGGAGCCGGCAGAAGTTCGAAGAGCTCTTTGGGATTGGACCTCGCGGGGCGGAAGAACCGCTCCTGGCCGCGCATATGGATCTGGCGGCATCGATTCAAGCAGCGACCGAAGAGGTCGTCCTCCGGATGACTTCCGCACTGGCCCGCGAGACGGGAGCCCGTCAACTTTGTCTGGCCGGTGGAGTGGCGCTCAATTGCGTCGCCAATGGAAAAATCCTCCGCGATCGAGCCTTTGATCGGATCTGGATACAGCCCGCGGCAGGCGATGCCGGAGGTGCGCTGGGAGCGGCTTTGGCGGCCCATCACCTTTTTTTCGGGAAGCCCAGATTCCGCCCCTCGGGAGGCGGTGACTCCATGGCAGGCGCCTATCTGGGACCCAGTTTCAGCCAAGAGGAGATCGAGCGCCGCTTGCGGGCTAGCGGCGCGGTTTTCGAAGTCCTGAGTGACGAGGAGCTTTTCGCTGCTTCAGCTCAGGCTTTGGTCAGCGGCCAAGCCTTGGGGTGGTTCCAGGGACGGATGGAGTTCGGTCCCCGTGCCTTGGGAGGCCGCTCCATTCTGGCTGATCCTCGCTCGCCCGGGATGCAGAAGAAATTGAACCTCCAAGTGAAGTTCCGCGAGTCGTTTCGTCCTTTCGCCCCCGCCGTCCTGAGGGAGGATCTCGAGGACTGGTTCGAGCTCGATGTTGATAGCCCGTACATGCTCTTGGTCGCCGATGTGTCTGAGCGTCACCGGTTGCCGTTGAATGAGGCGGAGCTTGCGTGTTCGGGTATCGAGCAATTAAGCGTGGTTCGTTCGGAGATCCCCGCAGTCACTCACGTGGACTACTCTGCCCGGGTTCAATCGGTCCATGTCGAGACGAATGCGCGGTTTCATCATTTGATCCAAACCTTCAAAACGCTGACGGGTTGCCCGGTCTTAGCCAACACCAGCTTCAATGTTCGGGGTGAGCCTATCGTGGGCACTCCTGAGAATGCGTTTCGCTGCTTTCTCGGGACCGAAATCGAGGCTCTGGCGATCGGCAACTGCTTTCTCAGGAAAGCGCACCAGACCCGCGAACCCGAGGCGGGTTACGAGCGTTCCTTCAGTCCGGATTGAATCTCGGCAACAGAGGAGGCTTCTTGAGTCAAGCCTGGTAGGACGGCGCATTCGTGAGCGTCGTCCGCTGAGGTAGGCAACGTGAAGTGAAACTCGCTCCCCTGTTGAGCTTGGTTTCGCGCTCCGATTTCACCTCCATGCGCACGCACGATCTCCAGGGCAATTGAGAGGCCCAGTCCTGTTCCGTGGCGGGCGCTTTCGCGGGCCTGGACGTAACGCTCGAAAATCCTCGGCAGGAGCTCTTGAGGAATTCCCGGGCCCGTATCGCAAATCCTAAAACGGATCAGCTTCGGCTCGACTTCGATCGCCAGTGTGATCTGTCCGCCCTCGGGAGTGAACTTCACTGCATTGCCCAGAAGATTGGCGAGCACTTGGCTCATGCGTCGCCGGTCCCATTGGATTGGAACTCCGGCCTCCGGAAACTGGGTATCCAGCCGGATGTTCTTGGCCTCGATTTGGGGAGCGAGGATCGAAATCAGCTCTTTCACCAGCGAGACCGCATCGTCCGCGTGCTTTTCGATCGGGAACTCACCGTACTGGAGCTTGGCCAAGTCAAGCAGGTCCTGGATCAAGACATTCATCTTATGGGCCGAGTTTTGAATATTTTGAAGAAGTTGGACCGGAAGCTTTCCTTGGGTGTCCTGTTTGGCCTTCCGAAACAGAACGGATGAGCTCATTTGAATGGAAGTCAGGAAGTTCCGGAGGTCGTGCGAAACTACCGCCATCATGTCGTCGCGCGCCCGCACGGCCTGGAGGGAGTCGAACTGGAAACGGGACAAAGCGCGGCTCAAGAGCGAGGCCACAGTTCCAACGGAGAGCAGAGCAAGGACCCCGATGATCAGGATGAGCCGCATCGCCCGTCGGGATGCGGCTTCTGAGTCGGTCTGGGCGCGGAGGAGGTCCGCTTCCTTGCTTTGAGCGTAGAGACGCAAGGTCCGTTCGAGCCGGTCGAAAGCAGGCATCACGGTCTGGTCGAAGTAGCCAGCTATGGACTCGATGCTCCTGCGTTGTTTCCGCGAGGCGATCGCCCGACCCCATACTTCTTCGTGGCGACCGTCGGCGAGCGCGATTTCTTGCAGGAGTCCGCTCTCCTCGGGATCCGGTGCATGCGCCTGGAGGCTGCCCAGGATGCTCTTGAACTCCCGATCGACTAGTTTGGCGTCCTCGATGTAAAGCCAGCTGCGGGTCAGCAGGAAGCCCCGGTAAATCGAAGCCTTTTGTTGGGCATTGAGGCGGAGTTTTTCGACTGAGCGCAAGTCGCTCATATGCTGGAACGCGATCTGGTTGCGGGTGAGGACAACGGAACGGAGAGCCCAGACGGAGATTCCTCCAATCAGAGCCACGAGAAGGGTGGGCAGCGCTAAGCCAGCGCCGATTTTCTGTTTGAAGCTCCAGGGAGTTGGCACGTGGGTCGATTTAAGGGAGAGGGGTGGCACTTGTCAATGGACGGGAAGGAAGGTTCGTTTTAAATGATCCCTGTGGAATCCAAGATCGGTATCCTGAACATCGCCTTCTACCGCTTCGTCACTTTGGGCGAATTGCCTTCTTGGAGGGTGTATTTCCGGGAACTTTCAGTTCGGAATGGATTGAAAGGCACGATTCTCCTGAGCGAGGAAGGGATCAACTCCTTTTTGGCGGGCGAAGAGGCAGGTATCCGGAGCTTCTTGCGGGAGATCGGGGATCGCGCCGAGTTCGCGAACC
>JAYVNB010000104.1:0-5956 GCA_043759365.1 Bacteriovoracaceae bacterium
TCCCAAACCCGAAGGCTCAAGTCGCGTCTCGTCCGAGAGAGCTGCCCAAAATGCCCGCTTTCTCTTTCAAAAAATTCATCCCAAATTGTCAAAGAACAGATGGCCTTCTTTCGACCGCCTTCCTTGAGGAAGACCGTCGAAGCGCCAGGACTCATTCATCGCTGAGTGATTAGGGGTGTACCGAAAACATCTGGGCGCCGCAACTGAAAAAACTCTTTTTAAAAAAGTTTTTTCCCAAGAGGCTCTTCAGGAACTGCCTCGGCGTGCTTTCTCGAATTCTTATACAATCATTCAATGGCTTTTGAGAAGTTGAATATTCCCGGATTTTGAATAAATCCGCAGCTGTTCGCCGCCTGACCCCACTCGGGCATGAATGTGATTCGCCGGCTCCGGTCCCTGAACGTGGGCGTCCTGGATGGGCTGGCTGAGAAACGCCAACTGAACCTGTCCGGTCTCGCTCCGTAGATCGACTTCTCCAGAGAAGACTGAAGGCAGGGAGAGCGTTACGTCGCCCAGGCTGGATTCGATCAGGGCTTTATCGACGAACTTCCAAAGGTCCACGCGCACTTGAATGGGAGCGGTTTCGGATTTGCCGCTGACAAACCCATAAATTTCAGAAAGTTGGATCGGACCTGATCCCGTATGGAACTCAACGTGGCCTACCATTCGCTTTCCGTGAATGGGGCCTTGCCTTGAAACATAGAGTTGCTCCCCTTCCACTGCCTCGAGGTCTTGGCTGCCAGACGTGCTTTCGACATAGATTTCTTTTCCTTTAACCGATCTCAGCTGAACCTTCCCCGTTCCCGCCATGCAACGAAGACTGCCCCGGACTTGGGTAGCTGTAATCGCGCAAGCCGGACAAAGAATGGAGAAACTGTCCCCTTTGAGCTCGTTCACCGAAATCGAACCCGATGTGGTGCGAACGTCGAGCGAAGCACCCCATGAGCGAATGCTGACGGCACCTACTCCGGCCCAAGCTCGAAGGACGAACGTGGACGGCGCATAAACGACCATATCCATCGAAGTTCTTGGGTTTTTTCTCTCCTTCAATCGCTCCTCGATCCCCAAGCTTTTTCCATATTCGGCCGATAGTTCGATATCCCCATCCACGGAGCGATACCGAAAGTCGACGGCACTGAAGAGGGCTTTCGCTTCAGTGATTCCCATGGCCTTGGCTCGCCGGACGGCCTTCACTCGAATCCTGTCCTGCGACCAACCGATGATGGAAATATTGCCGCGGAGGTTGGTCACTTGGAGGCGCCCTATGGTTCTCAAAGGAAAATCTCGTTCCAGCTCCTCGCTGAACGTCTTTTCCACAGAAACGTGCACCGGAAGGGCTGGCTCGGGTGGGGCTGCGCGTGCCGCCGGGCAAGGGGCTAGGTGCAGCGCGAGGCTAAGAAGAAACATCGCCCCATTCTCGGAATAGCCTGAGCGGAAGTCAAACTGAGCCTTTAAGGAACAAAAATAAACAGTCTTTTGATCCGTTCAATATTTTCCTTTTCTTTCAATACATCCAGTAGTTGGCGACACATCTTGCGGTTTAAGACTCGTCGCGTTACGATGTTTTTAGAAGTTTAGAAAGGTTCGGGCCCACGGAGCAAGGGCCGATTGAAGAGGCGGGTTTTCCCCATAAACCCCCTTTGAAAAGGGCAAACCGGTCGAAAGACCGGGACGCAAAGCTACGGTGCTAACGACGGTTTACCCCGACCGTCTACGCAAGCCGGGTTGCCAAAGGAGGTGCACTCTATGGCCATTAGGGCCAAGGCATTTCAAAGGGGGGTCCCCCACAAGGACCCCTTCTTCAAATCACCAGAGGCCCGAGTCGCATGAAAGCGCCTCGGGCCTCGCCATTTCTGATATGACTGGCCGCACGTGGGATTCCAAGACTTGCTGATCACCGAGATTTTTCACAGCCTCCAAGGAGAAACCTCCCTGAGTGGGCTTCCGTTCGCATTCATTCGACTCACGGGCTGCAACCTCCGATGCACTTATTGCGACTCCGCGTACGCCTTCAAAGGCGGAAAAAAGATGACGATACCGGAAGTGATCTCGGAAATTGCCCCCTACCGCGTTAGGCATGCGCTCCTCACGGGAGGCGAACCCTTACTTCAAAGACAAACGTCCGCGCTTCTCGACGCGCTGAACGGGGAACGCTATCAAGTGAGCATTGAGACCCACGGTGAGGTTTCGATTCGCGATTTCGCGGGGCGAGCTCGAATCGTGATGGACATCAAGACGCCCTCGAGTGGAATGAGCCGCGGGGGATTCCGCAAAAACCTTCAGTGGCTGAAACAGACCGACGAAATCAAATTCGTGATCGGATCGGGTGAAGACTATGATTTCGCGCGAAATCTAATCGAAACCGGACTCCCAACAGGAGAGGTCCTACTTTCGCCGGCCATGCCTGCAATGGGTTCTCCCGGCTCCTTCCCCGGAGTAACACCGAAATGGTTGGCTGAACGAGTTCTCGAGGACCATTTGCCCGTTCGCGTGCAAATCCAACTTCATAAATACATCTGGGGCTCCAACACGACCGGCGTCTGATTCAGCGTCGAGCTGCATGGTCCGGGAATGCGGTCGCGATCACTTCAAAGACACGAGCGAAGCCAACATCTCAGCCGAAGCATAGACTCCAATCTGTCCTCGAGCACGCGTTGCGAACGCTGCCGGAAAACGAACCAGCCAGCGCCTCAACCAATCCTCACCCTGGTCGGTCCAAATTGGATCGAGCTTCCTGAATGACCTGAATTCAGAGGATCCCGTTGAATCGACCGCAAGAACGGAGTCGCCGATCCGGGACCGGAGAAACAGTCGATCCAGCTTCGCCGCAGGGCGGGACCGCGTCATTGAAAGCCCAAGCGCCTCGCGCACATCGAGAGGCGAAATCCCTTTTTTCTGCGAAACCTTCACCAACTCCGCCACGGGAATCCAAAGGCGGCAATCGCCAATTTCGACTGGAATCGCTTCGGCTCCAAAGTGCTCGAGAGGCGCGCGCAGGATCAATTCGAATCCACTCCCAGTCTCAGGCAACTCGGCCAACGCTTGGCCTCCCAGCGCTTTCCATTCAGCTGCAATGGCTTCGAGACCAACCCCACGCCCACTGATGGCGTCGGCATGAATTACTGTAGAAAGACCAGGTAAGAACAAGAGCTCCAACTTCTGTTCGAGAAGCAAGCGACCTTCCATGATGGGGGCGACCGCTTTTTTTTCCAAGGCGGTCCGAACCAAGGCTTCGAGGTCCGGTCCACGACCATCGTCAATAATCCGCAGCTCCAAGGACTCGCCTCTGATCCTCGGGGCCAGTCGAATCTTCCCAGTCGGGTCCTTGCCCAACTTGCGCCTCGCCTCCGGAGACTCAATTCCGTGATCGACCGCATTGCGCATCGAATGAAGCAGTGCACGCGAGAAGGGTTCCTTGAACTGGAAGGGAAACTCAATTCCTGGATGCTCAAAAGCGACTTCCACTTGTTTTCCCAATCTAGAAGCAACGCTTTGCGCCACCGCATCAGCCTCGCCGCCCAGCAAATCAAGTGGAAACGTCTCTAAACCGGCGAGCGTTCTGGACACCTCGGAAACCAGTTTCACAAACGCAGGACTAGTCCGCTCTGTCGCTCCTGTTTGCTCGGACAGTGACTCCACCAAATTGATCAGCTTGTCGAGCCGACTGGCTGATGCAGGTTTAGTCCGGCTCCAATCCATGGTTCCTTCATTGTAGACGAAACACCGGATTGACAAAGCTCCTTCACACTTGTTACCCATATACAGGAGTGGGGTGCGGTACCAGAGTGGCTAATGGCACTGATTGCAAATCAGTTGATTCGTCGGTTCGAATCCGACCCGCACCTCCAACTTCTTGCTCAACTTCCAATCCTAGGATCCCCCTTTCATGACGACCTTTGAAGGCATCGTTTTCGGCATCCTGCAGGGTGTTACGGAATTTCTGCCCGTGGGCGCACGCGCCCATCTTGCGTTAGTGCCTCAGCTCTTCGGACTGACTGCGCCAGAACCCGCAATGTTGGGCGCGTTGTCGCTCGGTTCCGTTCTAGCGCTGTTGCTTTACTTTCGACACGACTGGGCGAGCATGATTTCCTCTTTTCTCCAGGTGGTGATCTATCGCAAATATCCAATGACCTTGGACGAGAGGATGCCATTTTTCCTGCTCATCGCGGTCACGCCTATCGCCATCGCTTGGTATTATTTCAATGATTCGATCCAACACCTCTCAGAGGATCCAATCTGGTCAGTGGCCACTTTGGCGGCGTTCGGAGCACTTCTTGGATTCGCCGATTACTTCGGACGCAAATCCAAAGGCATGTTCGATTGGAATGCAATGGACGCCGCAGTGATCGGAGTGGGGATGATCGTCGCCCTCATTCCCGGCGCAGGCTTGGTGGGATCTGCGATGCTGCTCTGCCTTTTCCGAAATTACCGCCGCGAATCAGCTGCGAAATTCACTTTCTTCCTCGCGCTACCGATCCTCGGAGCGAGCGCTTTTCTGCATCTCAAAGGAGTCAGCTTTCGATCGGCAGCGCCCTCGAGCGACGTCAGTTGGATCACCTTCATCGTCACGTGCCTGGTGACGGTATTTTTCGGGGTGCTGACTCTCGGTGGTTTCATGAAACACATCCAACGAAAGGGCATGGGTGTATACGTGGCCTATCGCATCCTTGCCGCCATTGCGGTGCTGATCTGGCTTCAATTCAAGGATCGCGCTAGCCTCGGTTAAAATAATACTTCCGCCGGCTCATGACGTAACTCCGGGAGATCCACTGACTCAGGCCTGATCTGACGCGGTTCGTGCTCTGCTCAGCATTCGCGGTTCTCCCTGGAACCGAGACCTCGATCAGCAAAGGAGGAGAGCGAAAGCTCAGCCGCCGGAGTTCTCGCCAGCTGCTTTGGCAGCGTCGTAGTCCACCATTTCCTTCAACTCTTTGCCGACTTTGAAGAAGGGTACCCGCTTGGGTGGGACTTGGACGACTTGTCCAGTCTTGGGATTTCGTCCTTGGTAGCTGCCGTAACTTCGGTTCACGAAGGAACCGAATCCCCGGATTTCGATGCGGTCATCGCGCTTGAGCGCGTCTGACATCATGTCAAAGACCATGTTCACCACGAGTTCCGCCTGCTTGTGCTGCAGATGGGCTTTTTCGGCGATCACGTTGATCAGGTCCGCTTTGGTCATGGCGCAGGGGGCTCCTTGAATCCCGTTTGGATTGGGTACCCTTCAAACGCTAAAGACAACTCCCCGCTTTTGCAAGAAATTTTCGGAGCAACGCTACCAGCCATAGGGTTTTGGTCCGAGTTCATAGGATTTTAATCAGCGAAAGGACGATTTCAAAGGCAATGAGCAGGATGATGATCAGCTCTAGCTTGGTTTCCCGCTTGGATTTCGCCAGATCCACGATCACTTCGATGCTTTCTTGGATGATGTTGATTTTGTGCTCCAGCGCACGATAACGGGTATCGATTTCAAACATGATCTTGAGATCCTGGAAGACTTTGTCGAGCTCCACGCTCTCCCAGGTCTCGTCGGGTGAATCCACTATGTAGAGGTTGGAGATGACCTCCTGTTTGGTGTTCAAGCACATCCCGATGAACTTGATGAGATCTTCAGAGCTCTCGAGAAACCGGCCTTGGCGCTCGAGCTTCTTTGAAAACGTATTCGCACGCTCCAGCAGGTTCTCGATCAGGATCTCGTAATATTCGAGCGCAGTACTTTCGGCGACTCGCATGCACGCGATCTTGATTTTGGGATAACTGAGCTGGCTCACGACCACACGATCAAAATAGACCCGATTGGTGGGCTCGATCGGAATGCCGCTAGGAGGAGGGACTACTTCAAGTAGAAAAGCGTCTGTTGTACGGCCCAAACTTGCGGAAGTCCTAAACTCCTGAAGCGTGCTGATCTCTTTCTCTTGGAGTTCCTCGGAAACATTGAAAAAAACGATCGATCCGTAAT
>JAYVNB010000105.1:0-5953 GCA_043759365.1 Bacteriovoracaceae bacterium
GTCCAGTAAATGACCGGATGAAATCGAACCGCTTTAATTTGAATGAAGACAGCGATCAAAAATAGGGCAGCGAAGATAGCAGTACCCGCCAGATACCCGAGGTTCATCGACATCGAAACCGCATCACCTGCGGTCTCCCCCAATGTAGTAGCCAAGATCTTGATGATCCAGAACACCAGGGTGAGTTCAGGGACTTTGCTCAGGCCTTCTTCGACTCCGGACCGATTCTCATTTTTCATTTCAACTCTTCTCTATTCCTAGAAGTATGGGGTCTTAGAACTATGGGGCGGAGCGTTCTCTGGCCAATTCTACTCGGCTCAGATCTCGTAAACCATTTGCGGCGCCGAATCGAAAGAAATCTGATGGATGCCAGGCTCAATATCGCTATAGGCGACCCAGGGGAGTCGACTTTCGATCTTGAACCTGGCCCATCCCTTTACGTTCCTGAACCCTGCTTCTCATCCTCACGCTTTTCTTTGGGCTCGTCTGCGGCAGACTCCACGTGCACGTCGAGAATCAGACCGGTGATCGCATCGACGTGAACTTCATGCACTTTTTTATCTCCCGTGTTCTTCAGGTCGAAGGAATAGATCCACTTGCCTCCTTCGAACTCCAATTCCTCGCCTTGGACTTTTCCTGGGTAAACGTGGATCGCGATTTCACGAGCTTTCTGCAGGCTAACCCGATCCGCGGGCGCCTGTTGCTCGGCTTGAGCCCGATTGGAAAAGCAGGCAAGCGACGATAGAATCACACACAAAAGCCCTAGACTCTGAACTTTCATAAAACCTCCTTGTTGCAGTGACTTTCAAACATATAGCGCGGCCAGATGAACCGGACATGAACCGGACATGAACCGCCGATGGAGATATCATCGGAACTGCGAAGGAGCTGGAAATGCGACTACTGTTGGTTGAGGATCATGCGTTGATCGGCAAAGCGATCCAGAAGGGACTCCGAGAAGAAGACTTTGCCGTGGACTGGGTCACGACTTTGGCCGACGGTATCCACCTCGCGAAAGAGCACGATTACGACACCGTGGTCTTGGATCTGATGCTACCGGATGGATCGGGCCTCGATCTTTTGACTCAGCTGAGGCAGCGCGACTCCCAGACACCGGTTTTGATCCTGACGGCAAAGGATACGCTGCAAGACAAGATAGAGGGGTTTCGGGCTGGGACTGACGACTACCTGGCCAAGCCATTTGCTTTCGAAGAGCTTCTCTTACGAGTGCGCGTTCTGACCCGCAGAAAGTAGCGGTTTTCAGGGACGCTTCTGCGCGTGGGCCCGGTGGAACTGAACAGCTTGTCGCGCTTGGTCTCTTGCGAAGGTCGAGCATTGAGCCTCACTTCCCGGGAATTCGAGGTTCTCGAGTTTTTTTCCTGCGCCGCTCCCATGTGTTGTCGCGTGAAAAAATTTCGGAACATATCTATTCCGAAGAAGCGGAGCAGGGAAGCAACGTCATCGATGCCTTCATCAACAAGCTGAGAAGAAAACTCGAGTCGGCCGGGGCTGGCTCGATGATCAAGACGGTACGGGGCGAAGGCTACGTGATCCGATGAGCGCGCTTTCCCTGACGAACAAAGTCTTCTTGGGTCTTTCCAGCTTCGAAATCCTTTACCAGGCCCAGACTCAATTGGCGATGCAGGAGATGAATACCGTTTTGGAAAACCAAACCCTGTCCCTCTCCACTTTGGCCAGCGCCCGACCCGACGGCAAATTCGATTTCGAGATGTCGACTTACTTTTTTTCCCAATTCCAGCGACTCAAGCCCCGTGGATTCTTTCGGTTTACTGATTCGCGAGGAACAAAGACCCTCCGGGAAAATCCAGGGGCGCCTGCGCTCAACTGCATGCCCGATCACGCGAATCGGAACGTCACACTCCCGATCCAGGGGGAGTATCGCGTGAAGGCCACCGAGTTTCGACCCGAAGTGGACAGCGAAATCAGCGACGCGCCTCATTTTGTTCCACCCTGGATCTGCTTAATCGTGGGGATTGAAACTCGCCCCTACCGCGGGCTGGTGTGCATGGTGGCGCTCTTGCTTTTCCTGGTTCGGCGTCTCACCGGGGATATTTCGCGATTGACCACTGCACTTGCAGTCGCCGACTTCGGCTTGACCCACGAGTTCCCGGTGCTTCCCGAGGCACAAACTCTCGAAGTCAAAGCCGTGGTGGAGAAGCTCGCTGGGCTCCACGAGCAGGCGACTGATGTCTACCGACTGATGTGGTTTTTCCTGGGCAGAGCGGCCCATCAAATTAAAACTCCGGTAGCTGCCATGCAGGCGACCCTCCAAGTCCTGCTTCGCACAGTGAGGACGAAGGAAGAACTCCTATCGGGACTAGCCGACGTCGAGTCAGCGGCGTCTCTCTTGGCAGAATTGACGAAAAAACTGATCTCGTCATCGCGAATCTCCTACCTGGAGACTCCCGCCCCAGGATGGATTGATTTTCAGGAATTTTTCGTCGAACAGCTGAAGCTGTTCAGGAGCAAATCGGAGCAGCAGGGAGTTATTTCGCTTCTGTTTCCCAGTCCAGCATTGAGACTCTTCTGCATCTCTTACCTGATAGCCGACCAAGGACCTGGATTTCCAGAACAAGTCAAACGGACTCTGTTTGAGCCTTTTGTCCG
Source organism: Bacteriovoracaceae bacterium (assembly GCA_043759365.1). Lineage (GTDB taxonomy): Bacteria > Bdellovibrionota > UBA1018 > UBA1018 > UBA1018 > JAYVNB01. The sequence continues at coordinate 2,629 of JAYVNB010000105.1, forward strand.
TGGAGACGAGAGACTCGCCCCGGGCTCAGGACTGGGTTTATCGATCGCAAACCGCGCGGCCCAGCTTTTGGGTGGAAGTGTTGCACTGACGCAGTCCCACGGGAAAGGGTCACTGCTCGCAGTCTCGTTGCCGATTGAAGGAAAGAGACTTTGAGTACGCTCCCGACTTCATCTAGAATGTGCCCAAATGATTGGAGTATTTGATTCCGGCTTCGGAGGCCTCACCATTCTCAAGTCGTTACTCGAGCGGATGCCCGAGCACGATTACCTCTATCTCGGAGACAGCGCTCGCAGCCCGTATGGCGGGCGCAGCATGGAAATCGTCCACAAGTTCACGCGCGAGTCGGTGCAATGGCTTTTTGATCAAGGATGTCTGGTGGTAGTCTTGGCCTGCAACACTGCTTCTGCCAAGGCACTCAAGAACATCCAACAGCTCGACTTACCCGTACGCTGGCCGGAGCGAAGGGTCTTAGGCGTCATTCGACCCTCGGTCGAGGCGCTTGTCGGGATACCCCCCGCCACCCCGCCCGGGCTCCGACGGCCAGACGTCACAGGAGGATTGGTTGCGGTCCTCGCCACGCAGGGAACGGTCGCTTCCGATTCCTATGCGATCGAGGCGGCCAAGCTAGCTCCCGGTCTCCGAGTGATCCAAAAGGCTTGTCCTCTCTGGGTTCCACTCATCGAGTCGGGAGAACTCTCGGGGCCGGGAACCGAGTACTTCGTCCGCAAATACTTAGAGCCGCTCTTCCAGGGACCCGCAGTCCCCGAGCGGATCCTGCTGGCCTGTACCCACTACCCATTACTCTACACACTCATTCGAGCTGCAACTCCTCCGCAAATCCAGGTAATTTGCCAGGGCGACATCGTCGCCGAGCGACTGGAAGATTGGTTCAGGCGACACCCCGAGTTCAACACGAATCCGCATCCGGTCCACACTGTGGGACAAAGACGCTACGCGACCACCGATGATCCAATTTGGTTCTCTGAGCACGGCCAACGCATCTTAGGGCATCCGGTCGAAGTGGAAAACGTCGAGCTACGACCCGTGGAGAATTGATGGAATCGGAGGAAGCCTGAAAAAATACACGACTTTCACGCAATGGGCGGCCGACCAGCACTCGAATCAGAAAAAAACCATTACTGCACTTCGGATACTGGTGAAGAGGACGGCCCCCACTCTGGTTGAGTCAGTCAAATGGGGCAATGGTTGCTGGTTGGGCCAAGTGTGGCCCGTGATCTTCCTCCACGCCAAGGACGATCATCTTCAGTTCGGATTTTTCGGCGGCTCAGGCCTTTTGGATCCTTAACAGGCTCTTGAAAGGAGTCGGACGATTCGTGAAGCACGTTAAGGTTTATGCCCTGAGCGACATCTACGAAACGTACGCCGGGCATTAAGCCTGAAACTTACCCACATCTTTTTCACGGGGCCACTATAGAAATGCCAAGAGCGATGTCTCGAAGCCTGAGGTGAGCTCGCCATAAAATAAAACGCCCAGGATCTCCATCTCCCTTTCGGCCAAGAAAACCACCCAAACTTGCAAGTGCGCGAATCCACTCCTTCGCGAAGTCTGAATTTTTAGGAATCTTTTTATTTTTTCGCTCCAGATAATGTTGAATCGCGCGCATTTCCTCTTCGCTCAATACTGCGCCTCCCTTGAGGGCGGGGGCACACAGGGCAAAAGTCGAGCTTAGGTTATTCGAAAAATGGCATTGATCCTATAATCATTGGACTAAGTCGATTTCCTACTTTGTCTGATTTATAAATTTCCATGCTACCGCCGCTATTGTGGCATTTCCAAGTCCAGCTCACACGCACCTTAATCTCTTTATTAGGATCAGATGCTTTGCAGACATAGTCATTGGCCTGCGCTCCAGGGACTAGTTTGCAATCTCGCGTGTTTTCGTAATCGCTAGGGTTTGAAAAACCTACAATGGTATAGTAGTCCGTCCAGGCGGGATCTAGGCGAAAAGCAAGCGTTGCTTTGGAAGAATATTTCCACGCAATGTCAGTATAGCTAGGACAAGTAATACCTGATTCGGGAATATTCGTTTCGCTATAGGTGCTATCTTGTGGCTGAAACGTCACAGAATAGGGCGTGACGTAGACCGGAACTACGATCGAGGATGGACTAGATCCGGCACCGTTCTTTGCCGTTACTTTATAATAATACGTGACACCCGGAACAACATTTGTGTCATGCGCTTTTTTATACGAGTAGAACTCATCGTTATAGCCCACAACGGGCAAGAAATCCGATGTTGGGGATCGCGAACGCGTGAGAGAGTATCCCGTCGTGCGGGCATCTGCCTCGCTCCAAAATAGATCGACTCCATATACTCCGAGGTCGGAGAGACTTGAAGTGCCGGATAAACTTGGAGTGGCTGGAACAGAAAGTTCGGGTGTGGCAAATACTTCCGGGCTTACGACGTGTACCCAGGTAGGATCTGTATTGTAAGCCGAAACTACATAGAAATAAGTCTTACCGTTAAAGATCCCGCTTTTATCTACGCAACTATTGGACTGTGCTCCGCATGACTTGACCGGTGATTTATCCCAGCCCCCACCTAAAGCTGAGCCTCTTGTGACTTCGTACCCAGAAGCTCCAAGGACCGCCGTCCAGCTTAAATTAACAACACCATCTCCCGCAGTGGCAGACAGTACAAGAGGAGTCAGTGGCATATTAACCTGCACTTCAGGACTAGCCGGGCCTTCGATACCCTCGGAGTTGAGAGCTTTCGCGTAATAAAAATAGGTCGTGCCGGGGGCGAGGCCGGTATCTAGTTGCGGGTCGGTCGTAAACTGAAAAACCTTCTCCTCTTGACCTGAAGTCATCCCACGGTACAAGTTTACTCCAAGTCCAACCCCTTGAAATCGCACTGTCACCGTGTGTCCTGGATCGGCCGGAAGCGGCACTACCGACAGACCAGTCACAACCGGCGGCAAAACCTGAGGGAGAGTGACTGAAATCTCCGGCGAGGGCAGACTCTCGACGCCATCAGGTCGAAAGGCTTTTGCGTAGTAATAGTAACGGGTCCCTGGCACAAGTCCGGTGTCCAATTGAGGATCGGTCCCAAACTTAAATATTTTAACTTCCTGGTTGGGAACAGTGCTTCGATACAAGTTGACGCCTAACCCGGCACCTATAAATCCCAGATTAACGGTATGTGCTGGGTCAGCGGTGCCAGGCTTAGCTGTTAGCCCGGTAGGGGCCGGAGGGAGGGAAGGAAGAGTGATCGAGATCTCGGGCGAGGCCAAGCTCTCGATCCCGCTTCCATTCAAAGCCAAAGCTTTGGCGTAGTAGTAGTAAGTCGTGCCCGGGGTGAG
>JAYVNB010000106.1:0-5940 GCA_043759365.1 Bacteriovoracaceae bacterium
GAGCTCCCAACGCTCATCGAGAACGAGACCATTACCCACGCTTTGACGCTGAACAGCCTTTTCCGCCTGATCCTGGCGACTCCGGAAGGCTCAGCCGGACTGAGTCGGGCGCTGAAAAATTTCACCGGGTAAAGCTGTGCGGAAGAACTCGAGCCGGAAGCGGAGGTCGTATCGCCCCTCCGCATGCCGCTTACAGCACTTGCCGCAGGCCAATCTCCCCAAACGGCGCCGCGCTGGAAACTCCGACTCGCAGGCCACGCAACGGTAAACGTAGCGATAGGGTCGGGTGCGCGGCACGGGATTGTAACGACTCACCCCCATCTGAGTCATCTTGGACCAGAAATCGTCGGTATGGCCATAGGGCTTGCGCCTGACCCAGAGCCAATAATGGATCATTTCGTGGGCCAAGGTGTCCTTGACCAATTCCTCGCGGCGCTCCTCCTCGAGGAGGTAGGAGGCGACCTCGATCGTAGGAGGCGCCTGCAGGAAATACTTCCGGCTTCCCGGAATGAATCGTCCGGCGCTCGAGCGCAAACGAGAGTTCCACTTCAAGACGGGCGGCTCGAGGAAGCCGTCGAAGTGGCGCAGGTTGATCTCTTGAAAAAATTCCAGCAATTGATCTCGCATGAGGGGAGCCCCATCTTTGCAGACGGGTGCCACTGGTTGTCAAGGGATGTGCCGAAGAGGTGATGTGACGGATTCTGTGATAGACCCTGCTCCAGAATGAGCTCTTCAGAATTTCAGGCTGGACAACCGCTCGAGTGGAATCGGTTTTTGCGCTTGGCAGAAACCCAAGCCCGCACCGAACCCGGAAAATGGGAAATCGAAGAGCTGCAGTCTCCCGAGACTTGGGCCGGAAACTTAGTTGAAGCCAATGCACTTCAAGCTGAAACGCATGAAATTTCCGGACTGCTCGATCGAGATGGCCTCTGGGGGCCTCTCACCGACCTGACTGATCCAGACGCTCCTCTTGAAGCGCTCGAACGGGGGTCCGTCCTGGAAACCTCGGACTTGGCTATCATCCGACGCTGGCTTTACGCCGTCGACTCTTGGGCCCAAACCCCTCGCGATGAGATCCGCGGCGAACGGTTCAGGAAAGCGGTCCTCAGCCTACCGGACTCCACGCAACCGATTCGGATCATCGACCGAGTCCTCACCCCGGAAGGGGAGATCTCGGAACGGGCGACTCCGCGCTTGCTTCAATTGCACAACGAGATACGCGGACTGAAAAAGGACATCCATTTCATCCTAGACGGCCTCGTCAAGACGCTTTCGGCCCGGGGGGTGCTTCAGGAGAATTTCACCGACGTCCGGGACGGGCGTTTCGTGATTCCCGTGAAAATCTCGGCCCAGAACGAGATCGAAGGAATCATCTACGAGGCCTCAGCCAGCCGGCAAACGGTGTTCGTTGAGCCTCGCGAAGTCGCGGTCCTCAACAATCGGCTCCGGCAGCGGCAGAACGACCTCATCCAGGAGGTTTTTGCCGTCCTCCAAGACACCTCCCAGAAGCTGCAGCCCTTCGTTGACGAGATCAACTCCGCGGTCGATGTCCTCGCCCATTGGGATGCGGTCCAAGCGCGCGCGCGCCTGGGTCAACTTTACGGTGGCAAGACGATCGAAGTCACCGCGGAGCGCGAGTTCCGCCTCGAGCAGACCGCGCATCCGCTGCTCTGGTGGTCCATGAATGCTGACCAAGTCGTTCGCAATGAAATGGATTTCGGCGAGCCCACGCTGACTTTGCTCCTCACCGGACCCAATACGGGCGGCAAGACGGTCCTGCTCAAGACCCTGGGCTTGGCCGGCCTCTGCGCGCGAACCGGATTTCCGTTTCCCGCGACCGGCACCCCCGTAGTCCCGTTCTTCGACGATTTTTTCGTCGATTTAGGCGATTCGCAATCGATCGAAGAGCACCTCTCCAGCTTCTCGGGACACGTGCTCCGCTTCAAGGAAATCCTCGAGAACGTCACTTCGCAGAGTCTAGTGCTGATCGACGAGCTCAACAGCGCTACCGATCCTGAAGAAGGCGCAGCACTCGGCCGGGCTTTCCTCGAGACCCTCATGGCCAAAGGCGCAATGATCGTTTCGACCACCCACGATCCCCACCTCAAGGCCCTCGCCATTTCCGACGAGCGGATCATGAACGCTTCGATGGCGTTCGACGAAAGCAGGCGTACCCCGACCTACACCATGGTCCTGGGTGTCCCCGGCCGTTCCCGCGCGCTCGAAACCGCCGAACGTCTCGGTCTTCCCAGGGAGGTCCTCGACCTCGCCAAAAAGTACCTCTCGAGCGAACACCTGGATTTCGAGAACACGCTTGCCACCCTGGAGCGCGATCTCGCCGAGGCCACCCGAGCGCGCAAGGATGCGGAACGAATCCGAGAAGAAGCCGAGAAAATGAAGAAGGAGTGGACTGAACGCACCGAGTCCTCCGTCAACGAGATGCTCGAGCGCACACGACAGAAACTGCGCCGAATCCTCGAACAGGCCCAGGACGAAGTCCGGGATTCCGTCCGCAAGCTCGATGAGATGAAAAATCGACGCGAGCTGGACACGACCCGTTCCGGCCTCAATTTGAGCTTTACGAACGCGGCTTCGCGAATCGATACCGCTCTCGAAGAGGAAGCCCCAGAAATCGCCGAAGTCATCACCCTGAAGGAAACGCACTCTCCTCCTGCCTCGACGCCTGACAAACTCGCGCCCGGATCCACCGTCCGGATCCCCAAATGGAAAAGCATGGGACAAGTGCTCGAGATCGTCGGCAACAAGGCAAAAGTCCAGATGGGCTCGATCCAGATGCAGCTTTCGGTCAAAGACATCGAGCCGCTGAACTCCACGGAAGCTGCGCTGCACGCCAAGACCCCGCAGGCGAAACTCAAAAAATCCTCCGGCATCCTCCTGGATCGACCCGCCACCCCAGCTCCGAAGATCGACCTGAGGGGACAGCGCCTGGACGAAGCGATGTCGGATCTCGAAACTTACGTCGACCAGGCGTTCCGGAGCGGAGGGCTGGCGGAGATCACGGTCATCCACGGCCTAGGCACTGGCGCGATCCGAGAAGGCGTCAGAAAACTCCTCAAGGGACTGCCCTACATCAAGGAGTTCCGCGACGGGGGAGCTGGACACGGAGGCACAGGAGCCACGATCGTCGAGTTTGAGAGGGATTAACTCTGCCGAAGCCGCTCAACCAACTTCTTGGGAGCGACCGCCCGGAAACTCTCGCTCAGCCATTCACTCACCTGCTCCATCTCAAACTCTTCACCTGGGCCGTAAGTGCAACTGACCCAACCGTGCTGGCCGAGGTCTCCCGGAAAAGGCCGAACCTGGGTTCTTCGAAGTGCGTCGCGCCTGGACTCCGGGAGCTTCACTTCGAGACGGAAATCCCTGTTCTTGTCCCAACCCGTCGTTGCGAAGGTTTTCTCACGTACTTTGTACTCGGAGCTTTCGCCGGACTTCACTTCGCGACTTTCCGGATAGGCCAAGGCCAGCTCACGGACAATTTTTTCATAAGCCTGAAGTCCAAGTAAGGAGGAGGTCATGGAGCGGGAACCTAGCCCGACGGGTTCGATTGATCCAAGACTTTTGAAGGACTTTTGAAGGACTTTAGAACCGCAAACCATAGAGCAACTTCAGGGACTCTTCGGACGACTGGCTCGTATTCAAGTTATGGGACGAGTCGACGACGCAGGTGAGGTTCCGATTGAGCTGCTTGCTGACTGAAGCGGTCATGGTCCCAGTGGTTCCGCCATAGGATACGCCCGATTGAAGATCCCAAACCGGCAGACCTCGGCTAAACCCCAAACGAAGCCGTTCGTCGCGCCGCGTTGGATCCAGAGCCTTTTGCTGGCGCTCCTCCTCATCGCTGCGACTGCCGGCTTTGACGTCGAGCGTGGTGTTCACGACCGAGGACTGCACTGCGAACTGACCTTCGCGGCTAGGACCGTGGGCCCTGGCCGTCATGTGAACCTCATCTGCGATACGAACGTGCACGGGCTGGCCCCCGTAAATCGCGACCCCAGCAGCGATGAGGGCGGCGGGATTTTTCAGAGTCCCGAGGATCGGATCGTTTTCAGCGAATTGACGAACTTTCTCGAGTTTCTGGGAAAGTTGATAGCGACCGACCGTAATGGCCATCGATTTCGAGAAATCGCGGACAGCCTGCGAGTGTTGGCGGGCTTCTTCCGGGGAGACTTGATTGTAGGTGGCACGCTGATCGTAACTGCGATTCATGTCTTCATATTGAAGCTTCATCTGGCTCGCCATCGCAGGCGCGATCAGGTCATCCGTCGTCGAGCTGGCGTTGCCCGAGCCCCGCCCATTCAAAAAAGTGCTGTTAGCGCCGACTTCAGAAGCGGAGCGAGCCGACCAGGAAGGACAGACTTGAGCCCTGCGGGAGGACGCCTGAGCCGGAGCGAAGCTCAGCAAGGCAATGAGGCCTGCGGCAAGTGCGATCCGGTTTTTGGTTTTGAAACTTAATCCCACAGTTGATTACCCCACCCTGAGAGAGAGCAATCGATGTACCAAAGAGCTCGTCGTAAAAAACTCGATAAATCCCAGTAAATTCAAACGTTTCGATTCGAAGCTCTGCTCAAGGATTCGACAGTTGAGCAAAATTTACCCGGGAAATCCGCACGGACGAACCCGGATTGTCCCCATTCAGGTCAAATTCCGAAAAGAATGAAGGCGAACCACAGTACGAAACCAGACACGACCGGGATGGAGAAGTTGTCATCCACTTCGAGAGGGAGAAGCTCGGCTGCGCCGCCTGCAACGCCCCCCACGAGGGTCATGATGAGGAGCTCTGTCCCCTCGACTCTCATCTGACTCAAATATGCCACAGTAACTGCCATACAGGCAGCCACACCCGCAGCAGTCCCAATGAGCGACTTTTTACCATTGGCAAAACGAAAGCCGCGATGACCGTGAAGGATTCCCACCAAAGAGGCGATCGGATCCCCGATGGCGAGGTAGAGGATGGAAAGGGCCGCGATCGGCTGAGGGAAAATGGCGATCGCAAGAAGCGAGGCGGACAAGTAGTAAGGCACGCCACTGTAGCGATCGGTCTCGCAAGTCCGCATGATCGGACCCCAAAACTGAATGATCTTCGCATTCAGGGCAGGGTTTCGGAGACGAGCGGTCTCCACGAACAAGGAGAGACCGAGGACCGAGCCCAGCATCATCACACCGTGGGTCCGGGTGATCCCAGCCAGGTAGAACACCACGATGAGGATGCCCATCCCCATGTGCCAAACCTTGCGGGCCAAGTGGAGATCGGTCCGCATCGCCATTCGACCTTGAAGATCGGGCGCAAAAATCTGAACGAGCTTCGCTTCAACGATGCGTTTCATAGACAGCCTGTCTCCCACTGTGTGTGCAAAAGGAGACAGAAGCAACCTAAGTGCCAGATGGCGGATATTTTCGAAAAACACACATTTTTGAATTTTAGATTTTCGTTAAGAATTCCGTCCACTTCAGACCGCACTTTATAACTAAACGCGTTACACCTGAGTAAATCAGGCTCCTTTAAGGGTAAAAAATTACGCAGTTGCTGCACGAAGCGCGTAGCCCGCTACGCGTTCTGGGGATTTCCCAAGCGGTTCCCAACTTGATTCGAAGTCAAAAATGAACGCTTATAAAGATAGTTCTCATGACATCGGCAAATACGACCGATTGACACAGGTGTTAGGTAACGAAATCCTGTAGATGAGGCGTAAAGCCTTTTTGAAAGGACGATTCATGGAAGGAAGCGTCAAACCCACCTTGGGAATGATCGAGCCGGAGATGACATCCACCGATCCAAATTCTGAAGAGTTCTTGAATCCGTTTGAGAACCTGACTCGCCCTGCAAACTCCCGGGTGAAGCAGATTTGGGCTATAGGCGGTGGCAAAGGAGGAGTGGGAAAAAGCCTGCTCGCTTCATCTCTCGCGATCACACTCACGCGC
>JAYVNB010000107.1:0-17315 GCA_043759365.1 Bacteriovoracaceae bacterium
GCAACCAGAACCGGACCGCCCGCATCCAGTTCCAGTCCACGGACCGCGCCCCGAAAAAACTGATTGAGGCGAAAAAAGTCTCCAAGAGCTTCGGCACACAGTCCCTTTTCTCCAACTTGGACCTCCTGCTCATGCCTGGCACCCGGATCGGCCTCCTCGGCTCGAACGGTTGCGGAAAGTCGACCCTGATCCGGGTGCTGGTCGGAGAAGTTCAAGCGGACTCGGGCGAAGTCCTGCGCTCGGACCTGCTGAAAGTCGCCTATTTCGAGCAGAACCGGGAGTCTTTGGACCCAAAAATCTCCCTTTCAAAAACGCTTTGCCCATCAGGGGATTTCGTCGATTTCCGCGGAGGGCGAACCCACATCCGAAGCTATCTCGACCGGTTCCTCTTCACTCCTGAGCAGATGGAAATGGCGGTGGGAAAACTTTCTGGGGGCGAGCAAAGCCGCATCCTCCTGGCCAAGCTCATGCTCCAGGAAGCCAACCTCCTCATCCTCGACGAACCGACCAACGACCTCGACATGGCAACGCTCAGCGTCCTCGAGGATTGCCTCGTCGACTTCCCGGGCGCGGTCTTGCTTGTGACCCACGACCGCTACTTCCTGGATCAGGTCGCCACGCAGCTCCTGGCCTTCGATCATGGCAAGACCACCACTTTCATCGGACTCGAACAGTGGGAAAACTGGAAACGGAATGAAGCGCTCGATGCCAAAGCGCGACTCAAACCCGGTTACCTGAAGCCGCCGGAACCCGGCGCTCTCGCTCCCTCGGTGGCCGAGGACAAGAAAAAGCGTAAACTCAGCTTCAAGGAACAGCGCGAGTTCGACACGATGGAAGCCACCATCCAAAAAACCGAGTCCGAAATCGAGCGCCTCACCGCGCTCAGTTTCCTGCCTGAGAATCTCGCCAACTCGGTCAAGTTGACTGAAATCACTCGGGCGTTGTCCGGCCAGCAAGCCGAGCTCGAACGCCTGTTCGTCCGTTGGTCCGAGCTCGGAGGCTGAAATCCGGGACCCATGAAGCTGTCGAAACATTTGACAGGTGATCGAAACCCCATCTCGAACGGATCTTAACCCTTCGGCGAACCCTCGTTTCCTTCGAACTGAGGGCTACGCTGCGCCCCGGTCGCCAGGGTCCAGCTTTTGCTACTCGTATGCACCATGAAGCTCCGTCACGGTTTCGTCGGCATGACCTTGATACTCGGTGGACTGTTCGTCATCGAACAACAAGAATCCTTTGAAAGCTCCCGCGATCCCGCGAGCGGATCCCATCACCATCACCATCGCCTGGGACACCACTCCCGACAGCCCCTGTCCGGACTGCAGACCACTCCTCCGACTCCTCCGACTCCTCCGCCTGCCGACTTGCCGATCCTGCAGCCGGAGGACAGACCCCAACTCGACTTGTCGAGCTTCAGGTTCCCACTCGTCCTGATGTACCACGACATCGTCGCCACTGCAGCTGAGCAGGTCGCAGGCTCAGACGTGTTGGTCGGGACGTTCAAGGCTGAAATGCAGATGCTCAAGGCCCGTGGCTACACGACGATCACACTGGATGAACTCCACGAAGCCACGCTCGGCAATTTCGTATTGCCCGAGAGAAGCGTGCTCATTACTTTCGACGACGGCTACATCGGCGACTGGAATTTCGCCTTCCCGTACTTGAAGGAGCAGGCGATGAAAGCCTCGTTCTTCGTCCACACCAACTACGTCGGCACGCAGACCGAAAAACTCCACATGAGCTGGGAGCAATTGAGGACGATCGATGCCGATCCCCTCTTCAAGGTGATGTCCCATACCTTGACCCATGCCGACCTCCCTTCCCTGACCATGGACCTCCTCATCAAGGAAGTCCGCGACTCGCGCGCGATGGTGGAGCTGATGCTCGGTGGCTCACGCCCCTACTTTGCCTATCCGTACGGCAAGCACGGCCCGGCGAGCTTGAGCATCACGCGCAAATACTATGACATGGCATTCGTGGTCGGCACTCCGAGCGCCGATCGCCGCATCGAAGCCTCTTACCAGATCCCCCGGATGTCGATGGTCAGGACCCAGTCGATCGAACAGTTTGGACAGGCGATCCAGGCTTTTGACGAGGATTCACAGTCGAATCCTCTCCAGTGAATCAAGGCCGCCAATCGTCGGTGCCCTGATCAGGAGCGTCCTTAGTCGGTGTTCGGATTCAAAAGTTCTCGTCTGAAAATCAAGCTGTCCGGAATTATCCCGCTCGGGCCGGAGATCTCGAGTGCCTGCCCCCCGGGACCTTCCGTGAGGATCCGGTAACCTCCCAGGCGAGTCACCATCAGGACCGTCTTGTCCTTTTGGAAAAGTCGAAGACCTTGGGTCGACATCGGTCGGCCTTCGGCGACCCTCAGGGACTGAACCCTCTGCCAATAATCCGAGAACACTGGGTTCCGATCGAGCTGATCGTCCGGTGCTCCGCTGAACATCGTGCCCTGGAGTTTAAGGTCGCAGGCTTGGCTGGTCGGGCAGCTCATTCGCTTCAACTCGAGATGGAAGTCCATCTTGGGAGTATCGTCGCGCGGTCCCACCAGACTCAACCAGAACTCCTGACCTTCCGAGCTGGCCCTCGAGCAGAGCATGACCAGGGTACCGAAACTGCTTGAGTCACGCCGCTGCATTCCGAGAGTCAGACTGCATCGCGGTGGATTCTGATATGAAGCTTGGAGCTCGGTCACGCCGGATGAGTTCATGCTGTAGAGGTCGCGCTCGGCTGGATCCAACTCGAACCACTCCGGCAAAACTGTCGAAGTGCGCGAAATTTTGAGGACGCCGTCCTCCTCATAGATCCCCTCCGGAACGTTCCCTGCCTCGAGCCCAGTCAGGAGCTCCTGCGGCAATGCTTCGTACTCGGCCCAACGTGTTCCCCAGCTGAGCCATCGACGCGAGCCCATCTGCAGTCCGGATACCGGCATCCCTCCGTCCGCCATGCCGCCGGTACCCCCATCAGCCATGCCGCCCGTTCCGGATGCCGGTAACCATCCTCGGTAATGGATTGCGTTCAAAGCGGTATAAAGAGTTCCCCCAAACACCGAGCGTGCCCGAAGCGCCTGAAGAGCGATGGGCTGGCGAAAATGCTTCTTGAGGCGTTGATAGACAGTAGGAGCCGAAAGCGCAGCCATCCTCCTGCCTTCGGTATCCACCGCGACGATCATGCCGATCAACTTCGGAGTGGCATAGCTCCCCAAAGTGATGGGGAAGGTCGGATCATTGACATTCCCGTCCGAATCCACTTGAGCGAGAATCGCCCCGCCCGATTGTCCGCGGAATCCGCGCGCCAGGATCGCCAGCAAAGGGCCCGCGAGATCACGGCCGGGGATCCCCGTGCCTTTGTAGGTGCTGACCAGGGTTCGCATCCGGAAGTTCTGAGGATTCCAACTTTGGACTTCCGGAGCCTCGATCTCGATCTCTGCCTGCTTGACGAACAAAAAGCCCGCCTCGATGTCATAGACGCTGCCCAATTCGAGATTGTCCGCCAACGGTAGACAAGGGCCTTCCGTCTTGGGAGTCGAGAAAAGCGCGAGATCCATCAACTCGTCGCGCATCTCGAGTTGTAGATTCTGACCGCTGGCGGTGGAGACTTGCTCCAGAGCGTTGGTGACGTGGGAAGGAGTGATCCAATACTCCCGGGTCGCATCGACGCCCCGCCAATCAAGTCTCCAACGAGTGGGAACCCGATAGCCAGGAATCACGGTCCGTTCGTAATCCGCTCCGTTCAGGCAAACCCGCGTGGCCGAACCCAACACGATCCGGCTTACGGGATGCCGAACCACTTCGACGACGCCACGCAAACGAACTTGGACGGGCTCGGTGCTGAAATGCATTTCGAAGTCCCGGGCTCCGACTGAAGTGGCTGCTCCGAGTCCGATGATCCCAGCAGCCGCGAGGCTGGAGGAGAGGGAGAAACGCCTTCCGCGCTTCATATCAATTCACCTCGATCGTGTGCTTGAGGACTACGTGATTGTCGCCCGGAAGCGACCAGAGTTCGGGGATCTGGTGATCGTCCATTTTCTTCTTCAGGCGTCCGATGAGCTTATGCAACCGGCTATCATGCTTGCTGGGTAGGTACTTGTTCCCGGTCAACTGGCGGTGGATGTACTCCTTGGAAATCTTTTGACCCTTGCGTCCCGCCAGGATTTCCATGAGTCGTACTGAAACCGGGCTCTTGCCGAGATTCAATCGGCGATCCCCGAAAATGACTTCGGTACCCTTGATCACCACTTTGGGTTCCGCGAATCGAAGGGAGTTATCCATCCCCAGAAGCCGGCCCAGATTCTCCGTCCATTTACTGTGCGGATCAAAGCCTTGCTCCCCCAAATGAGGGATGAGCGGAGTGCGCAAGCGGTGCTTCTCCAGCAGAGGGTTGATCCGATTGATCCAAAACAAACGCGCACCCTCGGGATCCTTGCGAGCCAGGATCAGGCAATCCAGGACGTGCAGATGAAGTCCCTCGCGCCAGGTGGGCGTGCACCCCGAAGGAGGGACGCTCGAGAGCCCCAGGAGGTTCAGCGCTCTCTGCGCCCAAGCACGGGTCACCGGGCTCTCTCCTTCGAGTTGGGTCTGGAAATAATCGGCCAACCAGGAGGCCTTGCCTAACTGCTTCAGCCGGTCGTCTCCGGAAAGCGCGATAGCCTCGACCAAAGGCCCTGCCGCGTAGAACAACTCTTGGGCCGGGATCTCCGGAGCCCGCGGCCTGGAAATCCAATCGGAGACGGCACTCAAATCGAAGTCCTTGAGCGCGAGGCAAAGTTTGAGCCGATGCCGAAGGTCTTCCGGAACGCGATCCTGGACTTCGCTCAGCAGGTCAGTCCGTCCCAAGTCCCAAAGCACCCAAGCCTCGTTCAATGCGGCAAGTCCGCGACGATGCGAGCTCAATCCAACGTCGGTCCTGATTTGCTGAAAGAGATCGAGTGCCATGAAAATGCGAGCAAGCTCGATCGCGGCGACCGCCAAAGCGAACTTCGCATCCCCGAGCAGGGCCGGATTCGCGAGTTTTGAAGCAGAATCCAGAGCCGAGGTCGCCAGATCCTGGGCTGTATCCCAATCACCCCGACTCCGCGCCAGCTGAGCCTGAGTGAGAAGCGAGACCACCAGGGACTCCCCTTCGGGCGATTTGCCTTGCAGGAGGGCTAGGATTCTCTCGGCTTCAATGCTCCGTCCGCAAAATGCAAGCGCCCGAGCATAGGCAGCGAGCGTTCGCGTACATTGGCGCTCGGGAACCCGGATCTCGAGTTCGGCTGCCAAGGTCTTATAGTCCCCTCTCAGCTCCAGGGACTCCCATTCTGCATTCCAGGTGGTCCGAGGCGTATCCATGGGGGTGCAAGTACTCGAGAGTACGCATGATGTCAACCAGCGGCCCTACCGTCCATCGATGTCCATTGAGCTTCTCGCCGATCAAATCGTGGGTCGCGGCTTCCGCTTCTTGGTCCGCGTGATTCCGGGAATTTCGATGGGTCTGGGTCTCGCCGGGGGAACTCTCTTCGTTTCCGAATCCGGCTTGGTTTTGAATCGAGGAGGTCCGGGAACTGGCGCAGGATGAGCGCGGTTTGAAAGCCAAGGACTCAATCCGCTCACCCAAAATGAAAGGAGGGCATAGCGGAAAAAACGAAAGGCTAAGTACCCCTCCTCTCCTTTTCCCGGAAGCACCTTGTGAAGGACGATGTACAGGAACGCGGCCCCGACGGCGGTTTGTACAAAACGATTCAGCGCCCCTTCCTTGCGGAAGCGCTGCAAACCCAGTCCGGTAAGTCCAGCAGCTAGGCCGAAAAGGGCCCCCAGGGAGGCGGCAGCGGTTTCCGTCGAACGGAGGAAAAACAGACCGCTACAGACCGCGGCAGCCAAGAGAAGCGGCGCTGGCGCGGGTAGCGAAGCCAAAAACCGCTCGATCCGACCCCCGAAGCGGAAGTAGCCGATCATGAGGACTCCCGCGACGAGCCAGCCCCCCAGGACATCGGTTGGAAAATGGACTCCCAGATAAACCCGCGAAAACCCGATCAGAAGCACCAAGGCGGCGGCCAAGCGACTCAGCCAGGGGGTGGGATAGGAGACTGCTGCCATGCCCCAGAACAGCAATGAGGATTGGGCATGTCCGCTGGGGATTCCGTAGCCATCCGCTTTTCCGAGCTGAAGCACATGACCATACTGGAACGGCCTGGGCTGCCCCAGGAGGTCCTTCAGAAAGGAATTGAGGTAGAACGAAACGAACAAAAGCGCAGCAGTCCGGGCGACGAGCTTGGGGTTCTTGCTGGACCAGAGCCAGATGATCAGAATCAGGTACGAGAGATCTTCGCCCAAAAAACTGAAGGCATTCATCACGGAGTCCAGTGCCGTAAAATGGAACACTTGGATGGCCTGAATGATCTGGATCTCGCCACCGTATAGGGAATCGAACATGACCCAAATTTACCATCAGCCCGGGGGCGAATCCACCCGGGACCGAGGAGATTCACTTTCCGTAAACGGCTTGACGTGTATGGAAACCCGTTTGGATGAGTCTCGCGTCGATGGAGGCCCGATCCACTCCCAGTGCCGGACTTGCCACGGTCGGCACATCCAGCGCGCCATTAGGGGTCCTCAAGTCGAATTTAAACTTCTCCTTGCGAGCCAAAGCGACTGCAGTCCGGGCCGCGCTCTCTGCCATGTCCTGGATGGGAACATAGACTTCAAAGTGCTGTTTACCGGCGACGATATCCCGAACCGCGGCTAAATCCGCGTCCGCTCCGGCGACGAAAACCTTGCCCGCCAGCTTCTGCTCCTCCAAAGCTTGAACCGCGCCTCGAGCCATGCCCGAATTATTCGCGATGACGGCCTGAATATCGTTCTTCTGCTGGGTCAAGGCATTCTCCATCGTCTTCATCGCGAGCTCGGGACTCCAACCATTGTGATACTGCTTCACGACGATTCGGATGGCGGGATATTTGGCCAAGACATGGAGCGCACCCGCTGTCCTCGCTTCAGCGTTAGGATCGCCCGCTTGCCCCATCAGGATTACGTAATTGCCCTTACCGCCAGTGAACTTCGCGGCTGCTTCGGCTTCCAACGCTCCCACTTTTTCGGCGTCCTCGGTGATGTAAGCATCGATGGGAGCGGACTTGATCAAGCGATCATAGCTCACGACCGGAACCCCATCTTGCTTGGCCTGCTTGACGAAAGCGGCAGCAGTCTCCCCATTGACGGGTTGGATCACCAGGGCTTGGATCCCTTGAGAAAGGAGGTTGTCCACTTGCGCTGCCTGACTTTGCTCACTGTTGTTGCAGGAAGCGAAATAAACCTTCCCCCCCAGTTTCGTCACGGCTTGCTCGAAAGCCTTCTTGTCCTTCTGATAGCGTTCCTCCTGCATTGTCGCCAAAATGAACCCGATTTTCAGGGAGGGCGCAGCAGCGAGTGCCTCCGCTCCGGAGAAAGCGCGGGACACGAGGAGGAGTAAAATGAGGAGGGGGGCGAATTTCTGCATCCCCTCCGATTATGGGAGTGGGCTGGCGGTGTCAAATACCGAGTCTGCTTCAGGCCGCAGCCGGCAGGATAGGTCGGGGGACGCAATACTGGTGAGCCAAGGCCAGGAGGGCGTCGATGTCCGGCGGCTTTCGGACGATTTGGATGCCTGCCGGAAGCTCGTGTTTCTCAGGCACTGCTGAAACCACGACAACCGGGAGTTGTTGGATGAAAAAGCTTTGTTTCCGGTGCTCCAGGAACTCCCAGCCGTTCATTTCCGGCATCATCAGATCGAGCAAGATCAAGCAAGTCTGCTCGATCCGCTCGAGAGTGGAGATGGCTTCTTTGCCATTGCAGGCCGTCAGAACCTCGAATCCTTCGGACTCGAGGACCTGCTGAACGACTTCTCGGATAGAATCATCATCCTCGACGACCATGACTGCTTGGCACTTCATGGAATCCAGCACTACAAGATCCGAACCAGGCCATTTTTGCCCCGATTTTTAAAGTTGATTCCGACACAACCATTCGCTAGACGCAATTCATCATGAACAAAAAAGGCCCGGTCTCGAGTTTCATCAGCCACCACTATCGTCACTTCAACGCCGCGAGCCTCGTCGACGCAGCGGAAGGTTACAAGAAGCACCTCGATCAGGGCGGTAAGATGATGATCACCTTGGCCGGTGCCATGAGCACGGCCGAGCTCGGGCTTTCCCTGGCCGAAATGATCCGCCAGGACAAAGTTCACCTTATCACTTGCACGGGTGCGAACCTCGAAGAAGACATCTTCAACCTCGTTGCTCACGATCACTACGAGCGAGTGCCCCACTACCGGCATCTGACCGCGCAGGACGAACAGGACCTCCTCGACCGACACATGAACCGAGTCACAGATACCTGCATCCCCGAAGCAGAAGCGATGCGCAGGATCGAGAAAGTGATGCTCGAGCAGTGGACCAATGCCGACCAGGCGGGCGAGAGCTACTTCCCGCACGAATTCTTCTACCGCGCGATCCGCAGCGGCAAACTCAAGGAGCATTACCAGATCGATCCAAAGGACAGCTGGATGGTGGCTGCTTGCGAAAAGAACATCCCGATCATCGTTCCAGGCTGGGAGGATGCAACCCTCGGCAACATGTTTGCGGCGGCTTGCATGCGTGGCGACGTCAAAAAGGTCCACACCGTCCGAACCGGGATCGAGTACATGATCGCACTCTCCGAGATCTACAAGGGTTTGACTAAGAGCGGCTCCCTGGGAATGTTCCAAATCGGCGGCGGCATCGCAGGCGACTTCCCGATTTGCGTCGTCCCGATGCTCCATCAAGACATGGAGATGACCGATGTGAAGCTCTGGGGCTACTTCTGTCAAATTTCGGACTCGACCACGAGCTACGGATCGTACTCAGGAGCGGTTCCGAATGAAAAGATCACCTGGGGTAAACTCGGCATCGAGACCCCGAAATTCATCATCGAGAGCGATGCTACAATCGTCGCTCCATTGATGTTCGCTTACATTTTGAACCAGTAGGTGCCGGCTAGACGGTTGGAAACGAAAAAGACCCCGGAAGCGAACCGCTCCCGGGGTCTTCAAAACTCAAGGCCGTGCACTTGAAGCGAACTGATCAGCGGCGAACCGAAGCGGTCGCTTGGAACGCGCGGATCTGTTCCGAGTACCAACCGGTTAGGATCTCTTTCGAGGTCTCCGGGCTGGTGCTCCAGTGAGTCGCCACGTCGTTGTTGAGGGTCTCCATGCCCGTCAGGTCGCCCCGTTGGGCTTTCGCAAGGGCTGGAGTGAACTGGGCTGCCGTCACACCGAAGAGGCGGCCACTGAAGTCCTCGATGTCCCGCTGGGTACGGCCATGCTTTTTGCCGAGAGTTGCCCAATCGTTGAGGGTTTCGGCGATCTTGATGCCAGTCACTTCCGCGAGTGCGTGACGGGAAGCGAGGTGCTGGCCGGCGTCCTTCACTTGAGCCTTTTCAGCTGAAGCAACGTCTCCCATCAAATCTCTGCCTTGTTCCTGGCCTTCTTCGTTGAGGGCAAAACCATACTGGTCGTAAAGAATGCCGTCGTGAGCCAACCATGCGCTTCCGGTGAACACTTGCGGGTAGCCGTAGGCATCCACGTATTGCCAAGTGCCGGTCGACAAGACGAAGCCGGTTTTGAAGGTGGGATCTTCGCTGTCGATGATCTTTGTTCCGTCTGAATAGAAGTTACACCCGGGTTTCGGGTAGGCCGTGCCACAAGAGACACCCATCACGTCGTACCAGGGTTTGCAGTAGGGGTCATTTCCCACTGTGCCGCAAGCGTTGTACTGAGGGGCTCCGCCACCCCCACCTCCGCCGCAACCCACTGCCGAAACCACCAAGCTCACCATCATGAAACATTTCAAAAGCGCGTTTTTCATATTTTTCTCCGTAGGGCGGCGCATTAGTAACATGACGCAATTAGTCATGCAAAAGTTTTCTGAACGTGTCTGTCAAACGGACAGCCGTGGCAAATTGGCTCCAGCCTAAAAGTCACGCTTGACCTTTGCGTAGGTTATGCGTAACTCAAGACTCTCTCCAGACGGAGAGCATGAGCTAGATGGTTTTCATGACCCCAACAGACTTCACGCAAACCATTGAATTTATAAATGATAATGAACGAATCGTTTGTCCAGCAACTGGCAAATACGAAAGAGGCATGAATGGAGTTTCAAAGGCCTGCGGGTCCTCAGCGTCCCTCTGTTTTCGACTACACCCTGACTCTCACGCGAAAGCGCAGGTACCTGGTGATTGGACTTCCCGAGTTCGGGTTTCAAATCACCTCTCAAAATCTCGAGCTCGATCGGCTTGCACCCGAGGCACTAGGTCGTGAAGTCTTGAAAGCTTTCGACCGGGTTAGTCGAGCGCTCTTGGAATTGGACCGTGCGGGCCGACCCTACCCCGAACCCCTCAATCCCAAAGCCGCCCAAAGCTGGGTGGCCGCCCGACCGGCAGCTCGTGCTTTGGGAGTATCCACCAGCACCCTCAGGCGCATGGTGAAGTCCGGGGTCCTCACCGCACGGCGGACGCCGGGAGGACATCTACGATTCTCTCTCCAGAATTTGACGGAACAGATGCTGAACAGTTCGGCACCGAGTTCGCGTGAAGTGACGCTCCCGACGGTACCGGAGGAACCGGATCACCCGAATCCTTTCTCTCCCCCTCCGGTCACCCCGGGAGCGCACCCCCGCCCCCCCGAGCGGAAGGCCGCCTAGTCCACTGGATTTCTCACTCCTGGCTCTCTCCAAACAGCTCGCCGAGGGACATGTAATCCCCCACTCCGACCCCTGCAATCGGGGGCGGCGCGTTCCCCCACGCTCCGTCCCCGGTTATTAGCCTTCTATTTCCAATTCCCTTTCTCTGAGAGAAACTCAATGGAGTGCCGATCCCACTCCATCTCTTCATCACTGCCGCTTGCTTGAGCGCGGCACTCGCGTCCGCTTCGGCCCAAGACGTCGTACTCACGGTCAAAGGGATGGTTTGCTCATTCTGCACCCAGGGAATCCGAAAAAAACTCGCCAAAGTAGAATCAGTGATCCAAATGGGCATCCACCTCGATACTCACCAGGTGACTTTTTCACTGAGGGAGGGACGTGAGTTGAGCGACGAAAGGATCCAGAAGATCCTCAAAGAAGCCGGCTACCCCGTGGATCGCATCGAAAGACACTCATCCCGGACTCCCC
The DNA here is from genome assembly GCA_043759365.1 of Bacteriovoracaceae bacterium. Lineage (GTDB taxonomy): Bacteria > Bdellovibrionota > UBA1018 > UBA1018 > UBA1018 > JAYVNB01. The sequence continues at coordinate 11,159 of JAYVNB010000107.1, forward strand.
TTTAAAACAAACTTAATTGTTCCCGGCACGGAACTGGCGTCCAGCGCTGGAGAGCCAATCCACATTCTCGGTTGAGAGCTTCGATCAGGAGGCTCACTGTTTGTGGAGCCAATTCTTCGCCCGGTTGATGGATGAAAAAATAGATTTCTCTTACACCTTGTCGGCTCCAACGCGCCAAGCGCTCTGCCCAAGCGTCGATCCGTTCGGAATCCGATGGGATCAGTGAGTTCCCTACGAATCGGACGAAAACCGTGGAGTCCGTGAGCGAGGAATGCGAAACATCTCGCCGGCCCGAGACATCGGTGATCACCGTACCCACCCCTCGTTTCTCGAGCGCACTCCAAGCATCCTCCCGCAGCAGGCGGTTCTCAAACCATGCGGGATGCCTGAACTCGACTGCCACCTGAAAACCAGGCGGTAGCCCATCGAGGAACCGGGTCAGAACCGGCAACTGGAGAGGTGTGAATCCGGGTCCCAACTGAAGCAAACAGGGGCCGAGATGGGAGCCCAGGCCATTCACCGACTCCAAGAATCGGCGGGTTTTTTCGAAGGCCTCCCCTCCTGACAACCCGCGATCATGGGTGATCTCTTGAGGAAGTTTCGGGCAAAACCGAAACCCCGGCCCCACTTGAGCTGTCCAACGCTGGACCGTGGCCTGGTCCGGAATCCGGTAGCAGGTCGTGTTCAGCTCGATCGCATTGAATTGCGAAGCATAGTGTCGAAGAAGGTCGGGAGGCTTGGCTTCGGCGGAGTAGACTGTTCCCCACCACGAGGCTGCACCTCCCCAAGTAGGGCACCCGACGAATACCTGAGCAGGCGGCTCACCCCGAACCTGACCCAATCTTTGAACAGATCGTGAGTCATCGACCGCTAGGCTGAAATCAACCGCCCGAACATCGTGAAGCTTTCCAAAATCCATCGGACTCCGCTTTCACTTCAGATCAAAGGACCTTGGCGGCGATCGCATAATTCAGTTCAGTGACCTTGCCCTGCCTGAGATTTCCCAAAAGGATGATGGTCACATGGTCATCAGGATACCTGGAGAGGCGGTTCGAGAATCCTCCGACGTTCCCTTCATGAAAGAACGTCCTGTGACCGTCCACGGTGCGGAACGAGAACCCATAGCCATACCGGCCAAAGTTGGGAGTGAACATCGCTTCCTTGGCGCTCTCGCTCAGCAAGCGGGTGGAGTAGAGACTTTGATCGTAGGAATAAAGGTCGTCGACAGTCGAGTAGACGTTGCCGAGGCCGAAGAGGATCTTAGGGTTCATCCGAGGAGGATCCACCCAATGGGATGAAGCCGGGTCCCATAGAAAACCCAGTGCGAAAGCCCCATCCGGGACGGAGGTGTTGTCGATGCCCATGATTCCGGACGATGTCATTCCGGCCAAGTTGAAAAGGTTTTGGCGAATCAGCTGGGAGTAAGGGGTACCCGTGACCTTTTCCAGGATCATCCCCAACAGAAGATAGCCGGAATTGCTGTAGGAAAGTGTGGATCCGGGAGCGAAAAGCAGCGGAAGGTCCTTGAAGTGATCCATGATTTGCACCGGTTCCAGCGCAAGATTGCGGATCGGATCCAGGATGCTGTCGGTATTCAGGAAATCGATGATCCCCGAGGTATGGCTGAGAAGATGTTTGATCTGAATATCGCGCCAGGAAGCGGGTGCTCCAGGCAAAAAGGGCGAGATCGGGTCATCGAGGCGAAGCCTGCCTTGATCGACCAGCTGGAGAATCAAAGTGGCCGTCAACGGTTTCGTGACTGAAGCCAAAGTGAACCGGGTGCTTTCTTCATTCAGGCGCAGGGAATCGGGATCTGCGAAGCCATAGGCTTTCCGCAGGATCATTTGGCCCTGCTTCGCCACGAGTACCGTCCCGGAGAACTCGTGACGAGCGACGTAGCTCTGCACGACCGCATCGACGTCCGCCGACACGTCCGCTAGGGCCAAGCCCTCACGGACGGTCAGATGAAAAGTTGAAGCCCACACGATACTCAAAAGCGCCCAAGCGCTTCTTCCCCTAATCCCTATTTTCATCGCGCCTGCATCTCACCCGCTCCGCGGCCCTACAAGTTCGGATGACTTTTGGAAGCGAGGCTGGTGAAATAACGCATGACTCAACGCACAATTCTCCACCCCATTCGGTCCCCGGGTACTTGCGATTTACCTCGCGCTCCGCGATGCTGGGCGTGTGAAAATCCACAACTGCCTCCCCCTTCTGCTGGATTGCCTACGCCGGTGGGAGAGCATCCCTTCGGCAGAGGTTTTCGAAAACGAGTACGCGGCCCCGATGAGCCGATTCGCAGGGGATTTTTTCGAAGGCTTCCATGGGGAGCTTGAAGGCCTGAACTGGGGACTCTACCGGGACGAGGCCCTGCACTTAGATCCGCGACGGGAAGAGGATCGGGTCAAGACCCACCTGAAAAACATCGAAAACCTTTTTGGGTTCGAGCTCCGGGGCGAAATTATCCTGATGGGTGCATTCACCTCCATGGATGGGTATGCCCAATTCGACAAAGGTGGGCATCGTGTGTTTTTAGGGGTGGACGAGAGTCACGGGCGCGGGCGCTACCTGGATGTCTTGATCACCCATGAACTGACCCATGTCGCACGGGAGTCGAGACCCGAGGTTTGGGAAGGTTTCGGACTAAACCCAAAGATGACCCAATCGGAGTTCACGGAGACCATGCCGGTCATCGAGCACTTGCTATCGGAAGGTTTCAGCTGCGTCGTTTCCGAGATCTTGGTCCCCGATCAGGATCCGTGGGGCTATGCTTATCAAAGCCAGGATTCGCTGGCCTCGATCCTCCAGCATGGCCCCGCAATCGACCGATGCATCCACCGAGAAATCCTGGACCCGGCGGGAGACTACGGCAATCTCTACGACCCCGACAGCTATGTCCCTTCACAACCCGTCTTTTCGCATTACGTTTGGGCCTGGCAATGGTCCAAGGAGGTCCTCAGGGATTTCGCGGAGGGAGACCCGCGGAAACTGGTGGCCCGCTGCGCGAAGGAGTTCCTCCCACATGCCCTCGAATTCAGGTTGAAAGCGATCCGATGAAAACGGCCCACGGGCGAAAGTGAGTCACCGATGTCCGACATTCGCGAAGAACTGAAAAAGACATTGGATCAAGCTGAATGGGCTTGGCTCAAGGCCCATGCCGATCGAGATGCAGTGATCTGGGTTTCCCCGGATGTCGACCTCATTGAGGTCGGACAAGCCTTGGCCGAGGACGCAGCGACGAAGGTCGCTGACTGGCTTGCTTCCGGAAAACTTTCGAGGCTCACTCCCGACCATCGCAAAACCTGGGATGCGGACCCGAACCGGAAATTCCTAACCCTGATCGTGCAGCCTTACGTCCTCATCCAAGACCCGAGCCTGAACTGAGAACCGGTGACTTGGGATAGACCTGCTCGCCCTGCAACCAGATTCGAGAAACAAGTCCTGGATCCAGGGTCAACTTATCGGAAGTCGGCGGAAGCTCATACGGCTCTGGGTGGATGTCGCGCACTCGCCAGAAGACGAATCGCTCCTTCTCCACTCCTTCAAAACTCATCCCGCCCAGCCCGATCCGGGTTGAACCTTCGCGCTCCTCGTCCATCACCACTTGATCGCCGGGTACCGGAACTACCTGCCCATCCCCGAAACGAATCACAGTGGAGTCAGCTTCGCGATGGAATCGGGACCCGGGGACGAACTCGATCACTAGGGGGATCTTGGATACGCTCATGCCTTGAGCCCATCCGAGCGCGTCCAGTTTGTCAAGCGGGGTGGGTCCCTGCCAAGGAAGCGCTGGGCCGAGCTTCTGCCAACGATCGTTGATGCCGGACTCGATCCTGACCTTTATTCCCGTTTCAGGGTGTAAAAAAGAAAGGGCCATCGCACGGAGGTACATTCCCGGGAGACCCATCTCCCGGAAAAACCGGTTGTGCTTGCCGTCCCCCCGCATGACGTCGCCAATCAAGGGATGCGATAGACCCGCCAAATGGCGACGAATCTGATGGTAAACACCCGTTTTGGGACGCGCTTCGATCCACGAGTAGCGGTGAACGGGGTCAAACTCGGCATAGGCGAGGCGCTCGATCTCAGTCGACGCTGGCGCGAAAGTATCCGTGGTGTCCCGTTTCAGGGGACGATCAATCACATGATGCACGGGCGCTTTTCCACGCACGATCGCCCAGTACTCCTTCTGGACTTCGCGGGCGGCAAAAGCCCCAGCGATCTTTGAAGCGGACTCTTTGCTCAACGCATACACGAGCACGCCTGAAGTGGCGGGATCGAGTCGATGCACGGGATAAAGGTATTGCCCGATCTGATCACGCAATCGCGCAAGCCCGTTTTGGTCCCGGGTGATCCGATTGCGAGTGTCCTCGGGGGGATGGACATGGATGCCTTCCGGCTTGTCGATGGCGACGAACCAGGAGTCCTGATGAAGGATGCGGAACGGCTCGGGAGTACTCACCCATGACCTCTCGCCCCAAGGCATACCGGTTGTCAAGGTCACCCTAGCCGGCTATGGGAACACCATGCAAATCCGGTGGCTCCTTCCCCTTCTCCCCTCCCTGATCCTCAGCCTCTCCACCGTTGCCTGCGCGCAGACCTCGAGCCTCAAGCGGGTGCAACCCGAGGAACTCCCACAAACGCAACTGGATGGGGATTTGGCCAGTTTTCGACTGGCGCTCGAGCGACAGATCGCGAATTGCCTGAAGCAGGATTTAACGGAGACCTGGGACTTCGGGGGTCGCCTTGCCACGCGGCAGAAATGGTGCGTCGATACGGCCCGAAAGTTCCTCGCTCTCGCGGGGCAGGCAACCGACTTCGGCACATTGATGAACCAAGCCCGCAATCAATTCGAATGGTACCGCTCGACCGGGGATGCCGCGACAGGGAACGTGAAATTCACTGGCTACTATTTCCCCCATCTGGAAGGCTCCGCGCTTCCCAACGCCACTTTCAACTACCCGGTCTATGCCCGGCCGGCAGATCTCGTAGAAACCACCGTCGACGGGCGCACCACTTCTCAACGCAAGCTCCCGGATGGGACATTGATTCCCTATTACACTCGCGAGGAAATCGACCTGGGCCATGCGCTTCAAGGGCAAGGCTTGGAAATCGCTTGGGTGGAAAGCCCGCTCGATGCTTTCATTTTCCAGGTTCAGGGAGCTGGCGCCATCCAGATCCACGGAACCGACGGAACATCCCATCGCGCCATCCTGAACTACGCAGCCGGAAACGGCCATACTTACGTTTCACTTCGCCGGATCCTGGCCGCGCACGGGGTTCCCGCGGAGTTTCTGACCCTCCAGGGCATGCATGTCTATTTTAAGCTCCATCCCGAGGAGCTGCTTCCTTCGCTCGCACAGAGCCCTGCCTATGTGTTCTTTCAGGAGTCGCCTGAAGGTCCTTACGGAATATCCAACCTTCTCCTGACCCCAGGGTACTCGATCGCCATCGATCGCACCGTCCTCCCGCTCGGTGCCGTCGCTTTAATCCAGACGGAACGTCCGGTCGCTTTCCCCTCGGGGGGCGCTGGACAACCTGCGCCTGCGACGACCTGGATTCCATTTGCAAGATTGGCTTTAAGCCAAGATGTGGGCGGAGCGATCCGAACTCCGGGCCGAGTCGACGTCTACTGGGGCGAAGACGACTACGCCGAATTCGCGGCGGGGCAGATGAACCAGAACGGAAGCCTCTTTTTCGCGCTCCTCCCCTGATTCCCTTCGATGAGCTTACTCCTTGTGGAAACATGAAGCAGTCCACTCTCCGAGGCGGACTCCCGCTTGTCGATCTTGATTTCGTCCCACATACTCGAATGAGGACGAAACAGGAGACCTAGAAATGAAGATCCATTGGGCAATGACCCTTCTGACGATTCAAATCGCCGCTTCGGCTCATGCGGCAGGCGGAACCGGCCAGAACAGCCAGAAGTCGTGCCCCGGGATCGGCAAAGCCCAGAAGATGATCGTCGACGCCAGTGCGGTTTCACCGGTTTGGAGCTGCAAAAGCGCACCAATGAAGACATCAAACTCCGCCGCGAGATCCGGAAGGACTACGAAGCCCGGATTCGCCCCATTCTCCAACGCCATTGTTTCAACTGCCATTATGGCAACCCGCAGGCCGAAGGGATCGATCCTCAGGCCAACATCTGGCCATTCAAGCA
>JAYVNB010000108.1:0-5914 GCA_043759365.1 Bacteriovoracaceae bacterium
GTTTCAGAAGTGCGGGAGGACGAGGAAGAAGAAGTTTTGGAATCCATAGTAAAGCCCCTTGTAGCTGGAGGAGGAAGTGGGAGCGCTCCTCGGTTCACCTTAAGTCTGACTGACTTCCTTTCAAGGACCTGGGAGCACTTTCCCGTTTTCACAAGAGTGCTCTCGGACGAGAATTGAAGGGAAGTGTCCCTCGCGAATCATTCACGTCGGTGACCGAGAGTCCGATATTTTCGATCCCGCTGTACACCAGAGGTCTCAAGGCTCCTACAAGATTCGGGTAAAGGCCTCGAGCGGCGGCTGGAGGAAGGCTACGATCGAAGTCAGATTCTATCCGGTCACGGTTCTGCCTTCGGCTGCGAAGCGAGAGCTCGACCCGGTTGCGGCTTGGGTAGTGCTAGCGCAGGAAAAGTCGCCTCCACCTCGCGGGGAAGAGGTCATCGAGCTTGGTATTGAGAGTCTAACAGGACTCCGCCTGGTGCAGGCCTCCCTTGCGGCAGCCAGACTCGTTGGCATGCAATGTTACCGGATCAGTGGCGCGATCCGAAGTCCGAAGCTTATCGCGTTCGCGCTGATTGGCTCAGCTCCGATGTTTACTATCTTAGCGTGCGCGACCCAGCCAAGGGTAACAATCGCAGCTTGGCTCGTCAGAATTGCAGTCTTGGCTGGCTACTTTCCGGCGATTCGATCACGGATCGGGGAAACTCAGCCGGGAAGACAAAGTTCGGGACTTGTCCTGAGTGCTCAGTCTACAGCAGTGGGACTCGGCACTGTGGTATTTCCAGCTCTTGTGGCGGTCACCGGAATTGGACCCGAAGCGCTTCCCGCTTTGCTTGCAATAGGTGCATTCCAGACTTTTCTCGCCGGACTCCAAGTGTTGCTCTGCAAGCATCCGTTCCCGGGGGGAACCGCTCACCCGCAGAAACTCTTCGTGCCGAACGAACGCTCCGCTTCCGAGGCGGAAGTCATTAGGGCGCCTTAGTGTCCTTTGCGCCGCCTTTGTCGACCCCGGCGCGCACCAGTTTGCGAAGTCCGGAGATCTTGACTTCGACGTCGCCGGGGATGTCCGTGCCACCGCTCCCGGTGAATCCATCGTACACCGACTCCTCGTAGCGACGCAGGCAGGCTTGGGCGACTTCGGTGCTTGGATCCCTGCGAACGCAGGCTTCGAAGTAGAGCTCATGCAAGCTCCAAAGCTCCATGTCCTGCAGCGCTTCGTAACCGACTCCAAGTAGGTACAGCGCGTCCTGAGAGTGAGGACCCTTGGGGTAGGCCTGCAGAAGGTCGTGCGCGGCCCGCGTGGCGCGCAAGTAATCCAGGGCGCCGGAGCGATCCATCGGGTAGTTTTGCTTGGCGTACGCTTTCGCGCCCAGACGCTTGGCTTCGGCAAAAAGTGATCCCTCCGTCGAGGCGCGAACCTTTCCTTCCTTCTTCCATTCGTCGATCGAGGCTTTCCAGCTCCTAGCCTGATCTTGGAAAAACCCCGGCGCCTTGCCCCCGGCCAGGATCTCGTCGACTAGGCGGTCCGCTACGATCGGGTTGTCCTTCACGCGGACGGCGATCGCGACTGCGTTCCGCGCCGCCCTTTCCCAATCCAAACCGGCCTTGGAGACGCCCTTCGGATCGGCCAGGATCTTCTCGAAGGTCGTCAGAGCCTTGTCGAATTGTCGGGTGGAAGCCTCGAAACGTGCCTGGTCGATCAGTCGCAGGAACGGCGGTCGGGGGGCGAGCTGGTCCGCGCTCAGCTCGGGTCCGACTGCGTTCCGGGTGTGGCAGCCGATGCAGAACCCTGGAACCGACGCGAGCACTCCCTGTGCGTAGCGCTTCTGTCCTCTTTTGAAAGCTAGGTACGCGCTTCTTGTTTCTTGCTGGAAAAGCCCCGCAATCATTGGGATGCTGAGGTCGGCGTCGATGGGAGCGGCTTTCGGGTCCACCGCCGCGTCAGCGTTTAGGGAATGCGAGAGCGCGGCGAGTTTTGCCGCGTTCTTCTCGATCCGCTTCGCGTTGCCCGGATCAAAGAACCGGGTATCGCTCGTGACATCCGGCATGAGCTCCGCCAGTACCTGCCGCAGCTCCCGCATCTTCTGGCTCCAGGTTTGCGATGCGACTAGCTTCGCAGTCGTGGAAGCCGCATTAGCGGCGGTGGCGAAGGACAGGGTCAGGGAAGTCACAAGTAAAGCGGCAAGCTGGAAATTCGTTTTCAAGCGGGGTCACCTTTCGGGGTCGGACGTGGACTGGATGGGAGTTTCGCCCCTAAAAAAGCATGAAGCGTACCAATGGCACAGAGCATGCTAAATGCCGTAAAAACCGATGGCTAGCGCTTGAAGGCGGAAACCCCATGAGACAGACTGGCCCATTCCCAGGACAGGTTGTCTCAAATCAGAAACCGAAGGAAACCGACAATGAACGCGACCCAGACCCAAGGCAAGATCATCGTGATCGATGACGACCTGGAAATGCGATCCCTTCTTCAGGACTTCTTCCGCAAAAAAGAGATGACAGTCACGACTTTCGGCAAGGCCTCGGAGGCGTTCGAGGCGCTGCGGCCCGGCGGTCCACTTGCCCTCGGGACCGAAGTCGGCGACATCGACCTTGTGATCTCCGACATCAACATGCCGGACATGACCGGGCTCGAGTTCGCCGCCCAGGCCAAACGCTTTCGTCCCGAGATCCCGGTGATCCTGATCACGGCCTTTGGAAGCATCGAAACCGCGATCGAGGCAATGAAACAGGGGGCCTACCATTACGTCGTGAAGCCCTTCAAACTGGCCGAGCTCAGCGTGAATGTGGACCGTGCCTTGGACTTCCGCCGGGCGCAGAAGGACCTCCAAGTCCTCCGCGACCAGATCAACGGGAGCTTCGCTCTGGGCGACGTCGTGGGCAAGAGCCCGGCCATGCGCACGGTCTTCGACCTGGTTGAGCGCGTCTCCCAGGCCAGCACCAACATCCTAATCACCGGAGAGAGCGGCACCGGAAAAGAGATGGTCGCACGTGCGATCCACAAGCGCGGCCCCCGCAAGGACAGGCCGTTTATCGCCATCAATTGTACCGCGATCCCCGAGAGTTTGCTCGAAAGCGAGCTCTTCGGGCACGCCAAGGGCGCCTTCACAGGCGCGATTACGCGAAAACGTGGTCTCTTTGAAGAGGCGGAAAAAGGAACGCTGTTTCTTGACGAGATCGGCGACATGCCGATGTCGCTGCAGTCCAAGCTCCTGCGTGTGATCCAGGAGCGCAAGATCCGTGCGGTTGGCGAGAACGCGGACCGTGACATCGACTTGCGTGTGATCGCAGCCACCCACAAGGACCTCAAGGCCGCGATCAAGGAAGGAAGGTTCCGCGAGGATCTTTTCTATCGCCTCAGCGTGATTCCCATCGTCCTGCCCGCGCTCCGGGAGCGCGCGGACGACATCCCGAGGCTTGCCACCCACTTTCTTCGCAAGTACGCTGCCCAGAACGGCTCCCGGGTCAATGGCTTCACTCCGCGGGCGATGCAGCGGCTCGTATCGCTGCGGTGGGAGGGAAACGTCCGCGAGCTCGAAAACGTCGTCGAGCGGGCGGTCGTTCTAGCCAACCAGAGCCTGATCGACGAGAACGACATCCCCACGCCTGAAGGGGTGAAGCCCGACGAGTTCTTCAACACGGCGACTCAGGACTTTCCAACCATTACCCAGCTCGAGAAGCGTTACATGGCGCTCGTCCTCGAGAAGACCGCGGGACGCAAGGACAAGGCGGCGCAGATCCTGGGCATCAACCGGAGGACGCTCTACCGCAAAGAGCGGGAGTTCGGTTTCGTCGAGGCTGGCAACGACTCCGACGAAACCAGCCTCGGCGGCGACGAACCGGGAGATTCCCAGACGGGCTGATTTGTCTCCTGCGGTACAGGACGCGTCCCATGGCCGAGTCCAAGCGGGCCTTAGCTCGCTCCAGGAGGCCATCCGAGCGGGCATGCCGCCTGCTTAGGCCCTCCCCCGAAACCATAACCGTTTTCGAGAGAGGTACTCGCCCATGTCCATTACCCGCCCCAGCCTTTACGCCCATTTCGCCATTCTCACCCTCGCGATGTCCGTGCCGTCCATCGCTTGCGCGGACCCCGCGCCGAGCACCCCCGGCCCGACTTCAATCCTGATCAAACCCGACCGCGTCTTTGCACCGGTTCACTTCGACGACAACGACAACGCGCAGTTCATCTTCGAGTCGAGCTTGATCTCGAGTTGTGAGAAGGCTGGCCTCTCCTCGGCCCAAGTTGACCAGAACTCGTTCACGATTACGCTGGAAGCCCACCAGTATGCCTATTCTGGCTGTTGGTGCATCCCTGTCGAATCCAGCTACTCGAGCGTCATCAGCCTCGGGCTGCTCGCCGCGGGGCGATACACGATCCAGGCCAGGCTCGTAGACGGCTCGCTGGCGCGGATCGGCGAACTCCCGATCGTACACGCGCAGACCGCGAGCCCGGACGACTACCTCTACGCTCCGGTCGAATCCATGCATCTGGACCCCGCCGCGCCTCCCTCCCGTCCCGTCCTCGTGCTGAACGGCCGGTTCGGAAACGGCTGTAGCCGCATCACGCGCGTGAAGGTCAACCGCCTGCCCAACCTCATCGAAGTGCTCCCGATCACGGAAGTCTCCGCAGGAACGTGCATGAGCGTTCCCGCCCCATTCACCCAGAACGTGAACTTGGGCGCGGTGACACCGGGAGAGCGGCTTCTCATCCACGTACGCTCGCTCAACGGGCAGGCCCTCAATCAGGTGCAGCAGTTCTGAGCAGGCGAAAGGAGCTCACGAAGAAGCTCTTCGGCGGGCGGCGCCAGAGGCGCTCTTTTTGGCGCGGACCACCCAGACCGGGCAAGGGCATTCGCGGATCACCTGACGGGCAACGCTTCCGATGAAGACCGACCGCAAAGGACCGCTCCGGGTCCCCATGAGCACGAGGCCGGTCGAGCGCCTGCGAATTTCCTCCAGGATAGCCGAAGCATCGCTTTTCGGGGAGCTCTGCAGCTCAAGTTCGGCCTCCACTCCCTCCTTCCGAACGCGCTCGAGCCAAGCCTCTGCACGCTTGCGCCGAACCGCCTCGCGGGAGGAGGCGAACTCAGGTACCGTGACCCAGCCGCCCCCAAGCAGGAACACCCCCGTTTGCGCGAGCGCTTCCACGGGATGGGCGATGTGATGGAACACGACCAGCTTCGCTCCCAAATTCCTGCTGACCCGGATCGCCTCCGAGAGCAAAGCTTCGGATTCGCGGGACAGATCCGTCGGGAAGAGGACCTCCGAAATCGTCTCGCGGGTTTTTCCAGCGGGGACCACGAGAACGGGGACGGCAGCGTTCTGGACGAGAGTTTCGGCGAAGCTCCCAAGCACCGCGCGTTCCAGTCCCTTTCGGCCATGAGTGCCGACGACGATGGTCCGCGCCCCGATGGTCGAGCAGTAGCGGTTCAGGCGCCGAACGCTGTCGACCAACGAGATCCCTTTCTGGACCAGAACCCGAGGAGGCGCCAGGTCGATACCTCGGACGCCGCTCAAGCGGCGATCGAGCGCCTTTTCCGCCGCCGGGATGAACTGACTGAGCGGACCGACGCTCATACGAGGATCCGGGTTGAGCCTCAAGGCAGGCAGGTCCAGGATGTAGACGGGTTCAAACTCGGACGCCCTCTCCCGGGTGAGCTTCGCCAGGAGCTTCGCGACCTCGATCGGTGATGAGGCTCCTTCCTCGAAGGCATCGAGTGCCCACACCCACTTCTCTTTGCTCGTTCCCTGACTTCTTCCAGTTCCCATATTTCCTTTCATAGAGATCCATCGTGAATGCCTCTCCATCCCGCGGGCACACGCGGCCATGGGCGCCGGACGAGAGCCTGTAGGCGATCAGGGCTTTGTCGCCTTCTGCCAGGATCATTTGCTCGACCCCTTCTGTCCGGGTTTGAGA
>JAYVNB010000109.1:0-1819 GCA_043759365.1 Bacteriovoracaceae bacterium
TCGCCATTTTTCACTCGTAGTTAAATCCACAGAACTAGAAGTTAATTCAGAGCTCGGCCGCTGACCAGCGGAAAGCTTCTCCTTGCCCTCGGCTCCCGTGCGGAGCACCTGCGGCACTTCTCGAATCAATCCTTCCAACCTTGTCGTTGAGCTGCCTACCTTGTCGTTCGCTTCCGCCTGCGAAAAACTTCGAGCAATGGCCGTCATCATTTCGGGCGAAAGTAGCTCGTTTGTAGGCGTTCTGGAAAGAGCCTTGAGTAAGTCATTGAACGACTCGAGCAAGGTCTCTGATTTGACTTGGGATGAGTTTGCGGCCCCTGGGTTTCGAAAGCCGTCGTGGACCCGAAGATCGCCATCCAGCAGATGAGTGTAAATTTTCGAAGTAATCAAAATATCCGAATGACCTAGCAGCACCGAAACCTTCTTGAGTCCCCAGCCGGCTCGGATTTTATTGCTGCCGTAGGAGTGTCGCAATGGTTGCAGTTCCACTCGCTTGTCGAGTTTAGCCCGAACCGTTGCGCGTTTGAGGGGCTGGAGGAAGGAATCCCTGTGGCGCAATGCGCCGTTCGGACTGACAAAGACTTTTTTTCCAACTCGTTTCAACATTCGCAGCGCCTCAAGAGCCAATGGCTCGAGAGGGATCGACCTTGCCTGCCCATTTTTCGAGTTACGGACGTGCAGGAGTCCACCCGACTCATCGACATCAGACCATTCCAGAGCAAGGGCTTCAGAACGTCTAAATCCTGTATTGGCAAGGAACTGGACAAGGGGACGGATCAGCCTCGACTTGCATCGGTCAACCTCGACATAGAGCCTGTCAATTTCTTCGGGCGTAAGAAAATCAATTTTCCGGGTAGAAGGCTGCTTTGGGAAAAACTTCTGAAAGTCCCGGATCCTAGCAATTGGATTGTCTACTTCAGCGAGTTCCGCATAGAGCTCACCAATGATTCGAATTTTATAGTGATACTTCTTGATGGTTGAATGCGACAACCCTCGCTCTTTGAGCCTCATGTAAAGCTTAAAAAGCGAAGTTTTCTTCAGTTCATCAAAAAACTCTTTACCCAGTTCAGGGCGGATCTCATTCTCAAACTGACCCCTAACAGTCTCTCGCCATCCCTTCTTGGAATTCAAGTAACGGGGCGTCTGATAATACAAATCGATAAGTTCTCCAACCCTGTAGTTCTTCGTGCGTGCTTTTTCGGGCCGAGGATCCACGCCCCTTAATAGGCTCTCCCGGACCCTAGACTCCATGATCTTCGCTTCGTCCTCAGTGCGACCGGCCGTCAGGTAACTCCAGCGCCCGGTCTTAAGATCCTTCCAACGCACGACCCAAGTGCTGCGCCCGCTCCGATGCGTCTTCAGGTAATAGTGGGTCAAAATCTTGGACATGCTTGCCTTAGCTTAATCCTTGTTCTCGATTGAGCCAATCTGCCAGCTGATACTTGTCGAATCTCACCTCACGCCCCACCAAAAATCGTGGCGGCCTGCGCTTAGGATCCAAGCGTTTACTCCAATTGTAAACAACCTTGGGAGTGCAATGCAGCAGCTGGCAAACGTCCTGCATCGTCAGCAGATAACGATCTGGAAAAACGCGCTCAAAGAGCTGCAGGAGCGGATTCGGCATCGACTGAGACTCCACAATTCCTCCCGTACTCACTGCCACTGAACTTCAGTTTCAACATCAGTGTAAGTTAACGGCCTGATTTCACAGTCCTGATGCAAATCCAGGTCTCCGTATCGGAGTGACATGATCGTACTCTCTGGGAGGAGCCGGAGTGCAACCGAACCGCGCTCCACTCCTATGGTGACTCCCACGCTG
>JAYVNB010000110.1:0-1817 GCA_043759365.1 Bacteriovoracaceae bacterium
CTCGCGCAACCCGTGATAAGACCCTTTCATGGCCACCGAATCCATTCGTTTCGAAAGACGCGGTCCGCTCGCTGTCCTCACGCTCAACCGGCCCGAGTCACTCAACGCGCTCACCCTCGAGATGGTCCAAGAATTGGAGCGACTCCTCCGTGAACTCGCTTCAGAGCCCGGAACTTCGGTGATCGTTCTCCAGGGCGCCGGAGAAAAATCGTTTTGTGCCGGCGGAGACGTCAAGCAAGTCGTCCAGCCCGTCCCCTCCCACACGGGTTCAAACTACCCGCTCGAATTTTTCACCACCGAGTACCGGCTCGATTACCTGATCCATGTCTATCCCAAGCCGATCGTGGTGCTGGGTCATGGACTGATCATGGGAGGAGGCCTAGGACTGATGGCCGGAGCCTCTTGTCGGATCGTGACCGAGTCGGCGCACCTCGCGATGCCCGAAATCGCAATCGGACTGTACCCGGACGTGGGCGGTACTTACTTCTTGAGCCGGTTGCCTGGTCATCTCGGACTCTTCTTTGGACTTACTGCGGCTCGCCTCAACGCCATCGATGCAGTCCACCTGAAACTCGCCGACTTCATGATCCCGGAGGGGGACCGAGAAGCGATCATCGACGAGTTGAGCGAAGTGCCCTGGGGGGATGATCCTGCTCAAAATCGTGTTTTCGCGCGAAAAACCGCCCAAAATTTCGCCGCGCGCGTGAGAAACCCGCCGGTTTCCGAGCTGAAATCCCACCTGGACGAGATCGAATCCCTGATCGGGGCGAAGTCGCTTCGCGAAATCTCGCGCTCGCTCCGAGATGGGTGCGGATCCACCGACTCCTGGATCGCCGCGAGAGCGCGGGCTTTCGTAGAAGGTTGCCCCACCTCAGCCGCGATCATGCTCGAGCAATGGAAACGAGGACGAGACCTGACACTTGCGGATTGTTTCCGACTCGAGCTCGATCTATCGCTCAACTCGGTGGCGGGCCCCAATTTCCGGGAAGGGGTCCGCGCTCGTCTCGTCGATAAAGACCAAAAACCGCGGTGGACGCCAGCCACAGTCGAGGAGATCAACCCTACCGAGATTCAAAGTTACTTCGAATCCCCCTGGAAACCCGACGAACATCCCTTTCGAGATCTCGAGAAGACCGCTCCGCAATCAGCGGGGGCTTGACCAAGGCGCCTTACCACTCTCCCAAAGCTCCTGAAGGTGGTTCCGGTCCCGCAAAG
Source organism: Bacteriovoracaceae bacterium (assembly GCA_043759365.1). Classification (GTDB taxonomy): domain Bacteria; phylum Bdellovibrionota; class UBA1018; order UBA1018; family UBA1018; genus JAYVNB01. Next base: position 1,216 of record JAYVNB010000110.1, read on the forward strand.
TATCCATCGGCTGCCAAAATCCCGCGTGAGGGAACATTTTCAGTTCGCAGTCCTCGGCCAATCCGGACAAGGGTTTGCGCTCCAGGATGCAGCCGGCTTCGTCGCTCAAATAGTCGCGAAACGCTTTTTTGAAAAAGAAGAATCCTCCATTGATCAAGGCCTGCTTGGACTCGGGCTTCTCCACGAAACCGGTGACGGTCCCGTCATCGGCCAAATCCAATTCACCAAAACGCGCGGTCGGCTTCACTCCCAGGACGGTACCAATCAGACCGTGGTCGCGATGGTACTGAAACTCCTCCGTCAGATCGACGTCCGATAGCCCGTCGCCGTAGGTGACACCGAACTCCTCGAAGGGCTCCTGTGCCATGGCGATGTCAAAGGCGCGAGCCACGCGGCCACCCGTCATCGTCTCCAGACCGGTGTCAATCACTCGCACTCGCCACTTCTCCTGGGCCTCGTTGCGTCCGATCGTATTGGGCCGTTCGTCGCTTTTGATCCGGTGATCGATCTGGAGGTGGTTGTTCCGGAACTCGTAATCCAGGAAATACCGTTTGATCTCCCAGGACTTGTATCCGCCGCAGATCACGAAATCATTGAATCCG
>JAYVNB010000111.1:0-5895 GCA_043759365.1 Bacteriovoracaceae bacterium
GGAAAAGGCCTGGATTTCGGGTAGTCGATCTCGCGAGAAATGACGAAACCGCGTTTGACGGCTTCTCCCGGAGTCACGTCGGCCGGCCCGACCAACTGAAAGGGTACATCCACCAACTCCGCGACTTGGAAGTCTCCTTCCGGAACCGTGAAAAAGACGCCGAATTCGATTTTACCCTCGGTGATCTCGCTGCAAATCAAGTTGGAGGTTCCTGCAAAAAGGCTCGGGCTCACTTTGGGGTGTTCGCGAAGGAACTGCCCGAGTACGCGGGGCATCAGATAGGAGGAGACCGAGTCGGTGGCGCCCATGGACAAGGGGCCGGAACATTCCACTTGCTGCCGATCCGCGAGCGAACGGATTTCGTCAACCTGATCAAACAGAACCTGACACTTTTTGAAGATCTCCGAACCGATCGGCGTGAGAGTCACTCCCTCCTTTCCCCGGTCGAGCAGCCTCAAATCGAAATGTTCTTCGAGTTGACGCACCATCTTGCTGATGGCTGGCTGCTGCACTCGAAGGATTCGAGAGGCTTTCGTAAATCCCCCTTCTCGAGCGACGACATAAAAATAGTGGAGACGAATGAGTTCCATGGAGGCTACTTGTAACGTCATTCCTTGAAGGAATGAATAGGCAGCCAAATATATATTTTTCTTTCGAATGTGACGGGAGCACATTGGCCGCAGCGGGAGGAATCGATCATGGAAAGAGAAGTCGGCCCTGCAGAGAATCCGTTCGATGCCGGTCAAAAGCCCTACGAAGGGACGCTTGAAGAAACCCATTCGGCGCCTGCTGATGACACTTCAATTTGTCTCGAGAAGCAGTTCAGTCCTTTCACCGATCTCTGAAACACCCATCTACGAGGATACCTTCGATGAAGCTCATGGAAACCGCTCCGGTCGTGGGGCAGTGTTCGGTGCACGGTGAGACCGAGTTCTCCCCTCGTGATCCAATGCTCTTGCGGAGTGATTGTTTGAAGTGCCAAGCGCAGGCTTCCTGATTGCGGCCTGAAGCGGGTCCGATCAGTTGCTCACGGTAGGGGCGTCGACCTTCGATCCGTTTTTGAACCAAGCTTCGGCTATTTTCCGGTGGCTCGCGTCCCATCGAGTGGATCGACCATTGAGTCGGCTATCTTTGCGTTCCTCCTCGAGGACCAAGACACCCTCCTCGTTCCACTCTTGAACGATTCCCTGCGCCAAGCCGTCGGTCCAGTTCGCCTGGCGCTTCTTACGCCCACTTTCGTACCAAAGGGTTTCGCGACCGTTCATCCGGTCGTTTTTGAAACCGGCTTCCGCCTGAAGCGAGCCGTCTGGAAACCAACTCAACGCCGCTCCATCCTTCACACCATGAGAATAGGTCACTGACTTCGTCTGTCGTCCCGTCTCGGAGTGTTCGATGACCTGTCCGTTCAATCGGTCGCCGACATAGTTCGCTTCGTAGACGAGCGCGCCTTGGGTATTCCATTGTCGCCAGAGTCCTTGCTTGAGACCTCGTTGATAGCTCGCTTCGGTCTGGAGGCGACCCTTTTCATCCCAGACAGTCCACTTCCCGTCGCGCTTTCCGGCGCGGTACTCGCCTTTCATAGCCAAAGTGCCGTTGAGATTCCAGCTGAGGTACGGCCCTTCTTGAACAGCTGCCCCGCTTCGGCTCTGGATTTGGCAGGAGACCTCGAAGCCCGCTGGAGGAGAAGAGCCCGCGCGATGGGAACCCGGGGGACAGGGTGCGATTTCCGCATAAGCAGCAGAAGACATCCAGCCCAGCAAAGCGAAAGTCCATGATCCTGGAAAAGACCGAGAGCGCATCCTTGCGTCCCTCCTTCTTCCTTCATTTTAGCCTGAATTCTCCTCTCCAGTGCAAGGCGCGCCCCGTGCAAACCGATTGGGTTGCACGGGGCGCGCCTTGGATCGGGAAGGCCTCCTTACTCGGCTACAGAGCCGGCTTGGCTGCCTCCGAGGGCTTGTTGACACTCGGAGGAGGCTGCTTCAGCGGATGCCAGCAAGCCTTCATTGGCGCAATTGGCTATTTTTCCGCCCCAAACCCCGCCCGCGGAGGCCTGGAGTCGGCTCGGAATCTGCGAGCGATGCTGGATTGCGCAATGGGCTGTGACCTGTTGAACTCGAAGCGAGCAGATCTCGTCGGATTTCGGGTAGCAGCCTCGGTTGACGTTATCGCTGGCGCAAAACTCCTCAGACATGGACTGCGGGAGGGTCTGCAGCCATTGCCCGCGAGTGACGGACTCGCCCCTGGCCTCGGCCGAATCAGCAACCGCTATTGAGCTGACATCAGTATTTTCTGGAGCGCTCGAGCAGGATCCTGCAAGGGCAAGAGTCAGGGCAGTGAGAACCAAGGTGGACCGACGGTAGGTTGACATTATGCGCCTCTCCTTAGGCTGCTGGACCAGCAAGCAACAAATCTGCCAACCGCTTGGGCTACAAATGCGTCATCATCGAGAGATGATCTCGCGGGGCGGGTGGAGAATCTGGGGGGTGGGGCTAGGACTCATCGCGCTACTGCCTCAAAGGGCCGGAGCTTCGGTTCTGTGCGACTACTATCGGCAATCCGAGCCTCAGCTTTACAAGGTGGTCTGTGCGAACGGATCTTCTTCGTCGACCAAGCCGGCAGGAGCGAATTCCACCTTCAGCGATGCGTTCAACTTGAACTCGGCTTCGCTGCCGACAGAGCCCTCCTCTTACGGACTGGAGACTTTGCTCAGTACGCTTCGTGGCGGTAGTCCAAATGTTTCGCCTACTTTTTCGGTGATCAAGGGCTTCCACAAGTTCGGCACTGGAATCTCCACGAGCGGCAACAATACTTTCTTCGGAAACGACATTGTCCAACGAGCGTTTGGCCATGCCAATGTAGACTCTTTCGAGCCTCACGAGACGGCCCATGGCCAACTGACTCACTTGAATTTAGGGACTTCGGTTTCCTTGATCGAAGCTAAACAAGGGTCCTCTCCCTCACTGCGAATGGGAGTATCAGCCCGGTACAACAAGACGACCGATACTTGGGGAGGGGGGGCAGGGCTCCTACTGAGTTGGTCGCGACTTACGTTGGGTGCAGGGTACTCCCGTGAAGCCGTCTCGAATTTCATACCTAGGGTCACGTTCACTTCGCTGACGGCCAGCACTCGCCTCTCGATTTTCGAATTCGAATACTCCCGACTGGATAGCGCCGAAGGGCTGGTGTTGAACCCGATCCATATCCTGGCAGTGACCGCTTCGATCCGGAAGTTCACTTTGACGGCGGCCACCCGCAAGCTCGATTACTTGCGCGAAGGCACGGTCGTTCAGAATCATTTCGGAGTGCAGTACCTTTTCTCGAAGTCCGTATCCTTCGGCCTGCTCTACAACTACATTCCGGGCGCAACCACGCTGGGGACCCAGCTCTACCTCTGAATGGGCCCAGCATCGCCTGGCAATGGCGGAAAAAGGTTTTTTCGCTTAGGATCCCGCCCATGTCGACGGCCCGATTCTCAAAGAAGACCTTGGATTTCATCGCGCGCGCTTCCCGCCAGAAAAAGGCGGATTGGCTCGATAGGAACGCCGACGAGTACGAGGCCGTTTTGGTTGAGCCAGTCCGTCATCTCATGGGAGAAGTGGCGAAAGCCTTGAAGCCGATCGCTCCCGGATACCGGTTCCCCTCTCGCTCCTTCGCCCGCATCCGTCGGTCTGGAGACCGCGCCGAGGAGTATGGCCCGTTCCGGGATTGGATCGGGATGCAGGCGACACGGGATTCCGGAAGTCGCTACGAAAACCTTCCTAACCTCTATTTCCACATCGACGAAGAGGATATTTACTCGGCCGGTGGTCTCTACATGCCGAGCGCCCGCCAGACGAAGCAGATCCGGGCCTGGATCGCCGAAGATGCGAAAGTCTTGGAAAGGCTTCTCAAGGACCGAAAGTTCCACGCGGTTTTCAATTCACTCGGAAATGAACGCAAGCTCAAAACCAAGCCCCGGGATTATCCGATGGATCATCCCCGCATCGAATGGCTCAAGCTGAGTGCTTTCTACGTCTGGCGTCCGTTTTCGAAGAAAGAGCTCTTTTCCTCCGAGTTTCCCTCCCTCCTCACCGAGGATTGGAAGCAGGTGCTGCGACTCAATTCGGTCCTGGACGGCTACCTGAGGACTTGGCCCAAAGTGGAGGAGGCTCGAGAGGAGTTGCCCGACTTCCGGGCACCTCAAGTCCAATGGGACGAGGATTGAACACCAGCTCTCCCCTCCCCAATGTGCGCGGCACTCCAGTTGCATCAATCCAGGAATGATTCGAACCTCCCTCAAAACAAGCGGACTGGCTGGACTTTCAACCCTGGCAATCCTGATATTTTCGGCATGCAGTTCGATGCCCAAAACCGTCGAAAAGCCTGAAGTCTCGCTTCAGTCCCTCGGAATTGAGAAGGCTTCGCTGACGGATGCCACGGTGCTCCTGAAGTTGGCGGTCAGGAACCCGAATCCCTTCAAAATTCCCTTGGATTCGTTGAAGTACGGTCTACAGCTCAATGGCAAGCCGTTTGCGGCCGGGACCACCTCCAACGGTCCTATGGTTGCTGCCAATGGGGACAGCGAAGTGACGGTTCCGATTCGAATGAGTTATTGGGATCTCTTCAATCAGTTCTCGGACCTGATGAAGAACAAGGCCAATACTTATCAGATCACTGGAAGCGTGAAGTCGGGGAGCCATGACTTTCCTTTCGAGAAGTCCGGAGATGTGAAGCTCCCCAGTTCCTGAATTCCCTTCTCTGTGCTAGGGTCGCGTCATGCCGCAGATCGAGCTTCGCATTCAGGCCGGGGTCCGTAGTCCCGAAGACATCTCCCTTCAGGTACAAGATCGGACCTATTCCTACCTCATGGAGACCGTTTCTCCGGAAGTCAGGATTTCCGCTTTTTTTGATAAAGACCAACCTTGGGTCGAAGCGAGGTATGCGGAGGTATTCGTCCATGACGATTGCCGATTCAAATCCATGGTCGCTCAGATCATTCCGGGTAGTCGCGCGCGTACGGGAGTGACTTTGCCAGGATTGATGAAGGAGGGTGAGCAATTGACGATTCTCGTGAAGCGCTCGCCGCTCGCCTAGTCCGGTCTCCGAAGGCTCAAGTCAGGCAGAGCTGATCGGCCATTTGGATGAGCTGATCGATCTCGGCTTTGGACAAATGGGAGTCGGCACCTACCGTGCGGCATCGTTCCGACATTTGGTGGGTGATCATCGATGAAAGAACGAGCACCTTGAGTTCGGGAAGGATGGCTTTGCTTTTCAAGCAAAGTGCGAAGCCGTCCATCTGGGGCATCTCGATATCAGTGATGAGGAGATGTCGGATTCCGGAGCCGCTCGAAATCTTGGAAATGGCCAGGAAGGCCTGAGCACCGTCCTCGAGCAAGACAAAGTTCTTGTAGCCGGCCTGTTCCAGCACATGGGCGACCTTTTTGCGGATCATGCCCGAATCGTCCGCAACGATGACCGAGACTTTTCCACGAAGGATCTTGCGCGCATCGCTATCAGGTCCTACTTCGACGGCATGAAGGACAGGCTTTGAACTGAACAGCGATTCAGTGATGCTTTCGAAGTCGAGCATCAGAATCTGGCGGTCTCCGACGAGTGCTATCCCGGTCACCGGTGCGCCCGACTTCCGAATCATTTCCGACGGGGACTGGATGGAGTTCCAAGAGACGCGTAAGATCGCGTTCGCACGTTCGACCAAGAAGCCGGTCAGTTGATTGTTGAACTCACAGACGAGCACCACCCAGCGGTCTCCGTTCGGGCGATCGACGGGCATCTTCAGATAGGACGCCAGATTCACTACCCGGACCGTGCGGCCGTGGAACAGCATGCATCCCATGACGCTCGGATGAACACCCGGGAGCGGTGTGATCGCCTTGTCCGAATGCTTCACGATCTCGC
>JAYVNB010000112.1:0-1812 GCA_043759365.1 Bacteriovoracaceae bacterium
ATTCCTCATCAAGACCCCAAAGGTCCAACCAGGCCCGATTCACTTTGGCGATCCGACCGTCCGGCGAAAAAAGTTCAGTGGGGATAGGTGATTGCTCCATGGCCGCCCGAAATCGCTCTTCGGATTGCTGAAGCTGCGCACTAACCTCCGCCGCGCGCACCAGCGCATCGCGAAGGAGTGCCGACTCTTCAGTACGTACTGCGGCGGAGCGTGCGAGAGTCACATCCCTCAGCGCGGAGATCCGGACAGAGCGCCCTTTGTAGAATGTCTGGAGTCCGCGGATCTCCAATTGAATCGACGCGCCCTCCTTCGTGACACCCGTAGCTTCGTAGATTTCCTCGGAGCGTTGCTGGAACTGACTTTGAACTTCTGAGCGAGAACCCAGGGAGGCGAATTCAAGAACGGACTTTCCGACCAGGTCTCCCGATCCCACTTTGAAGATCCGCTCGAGAGTTTCGTTCGCTTCCAGGATGATCCCATTCTCGTGGATAGCCAGTCCATCGAGGCTCACTTTTGAAAGGGCTTGGAGCTGTTCCGCGCGTTCGGCAGAACGCTTGAACTGGGATGCCTGGAGCTTGATCTGTGAGAGGAGAAAACCCAAAAACAGCGCCAGGATCGAAGCTGTCCGGAGCGCACTCCCTCCTCCGATCGATAACAATTGAAGGATGGGCGGAACGAGCTGAACGGATACGTAGCAAGCCGCCAAGGAGCGACTTGGGCTTAAAGAACTGGTGGCTGCTGCTGAGACGCCCGCCAAGATCAGAAGGCAAACCAGTGATTCGGGGTGAGAAATCCCAAAGTATCTAATAGTCTGCGCGACGATAGCTCCCCAGCCCAAGCCCATAGCAACTGTCAGGACTTGAAAGAGAATCGGCTTCTGCAGGGTCGAACGTGAGCGTGAGCTTCCCCAGAAAATCCTGCAGAAATTCATGAAAGCGATCCCTCCGGCCAATCCATAGGCCTGAACGGGATGAACCGAGGGATAGGGGCTTCCGAAGTAGGCCAGTGGCAAGAGAAGAAAATGCGCCCAAGCTCCCGGTAGGAGGCGGCGCTGAAGTTCCGGGTAGACGCCCATATGGCTAGCGTCTAAAAACCGTTCTTTTCGCTTCAAGACCATAGGGTCTGATCGGATGATCAGGCTCTGAGCTTCACTTTGAAATCCGAAACTTCGGCATGCGTCAAGCTTTTGACTTCGGCGATTTCGTCGCTTCGTGCCAAAAGGTTCGGTGTTAGGTACCTGCTCTCGATGGGCTCGAAGGCGTACTTCATCACCGGATCGGCCGGATTCATCGGTTTTCATCTCGCAACCCGCCTTCTTCGCGACGGTCATCAAGTGATCGGGATCGATGACTTGTACCCTTATTCCTCTCCTGAGTTGAAACGCCGACGTCGAGACCTGCTTCTCGCGATTCCGGGACATGAGTTTGTCGAAGGAGACCTGAACGATTCAGGATTGTTGAACGATTTCTTTCATCGATTTCAGTTCGATCGCGTTTTCCACCTGGCCGCTCAAGTCGGTGTTCGGCACGGACTAGTCCATCCCCACCCCTATCTGAAGGGCAACGTCGAGGGCACACTCAACGCTCTCGAAGCTGCCCGGCGCTGTGCCCGACCACCGCAGACCCTCATCGCTTCCTCGAGCTCCGTCTACGGTCTTTCAAGAAACTTTCCGACTCCCGAGACCGATGCGGCGGATCTGCCCGCCTCCTTTTATGGCGCGACGAAACGTATGGGCGAGCTCATGGCTCACAGTTACTCCCATCTTCACGGACTCCAGACGACGCTCCTGCGAATTTTCACCGCATACGGGCC
>JAYVNB010000113.1:0-17232 GCA_043759365.1 Bacteriovoracaceae bacterium
GCTTCCCCCCACCGTCTGTGGTTGGGGCTATTCGGATTTTGGGTGTTTCTCTTGAGTGGGGCGCTGGCGCCTTGGATCGGGACCCCGGGCGTTGTGCAGGCGCTTCGCTTGACGAGCCTCCTCGGAATGAAGCAGGCCCAGATGGCATCGTTGGAAGGTGAGATCCAGAAATTGGAATCTGAAATCCGACGTTTGGATAGGAGTCGGGTTGCGCAAGAGCGCGAGATTCGGCGCTCACTCGGATACGCCGGGTCAGACGAAATTATTTTTGACTTTAGCGCATCGCGTTCTTCTCCGGAAGCAGGACGAATCCGTTAGTCCTTCTCCGTTAGGAGTTCGTCAATTTCTCAACCCCCTTTTGACGTTTCCCCCAGTCCCATTCAGAATGGAAATGCAGGGGAGGTCCACGGATGGCTTTAGGCAAAGTGAAGTGGTTCAATGACTCCAAAGGATTCGGATTCATCCAGCGCTCCAGTGGCCGACCAGAGGGATCCGCTGAAGGGCAGGAAATCTTCGTCCACTACACGGCGATCCAGGCGGATGGTCACAAGACCCTCAACTCCGGACAGGAAGTTGAGTTCGACGTCTATGACGGGCCGAAGGGGCAGCATGCCCGGAATGTGATGCGAAGGGACTGACGGAACCCCCCTTCAAAGCGCGGACTTGTCCGCCTAACTGAGGTTTACCCCCGTTTCAGGCCGGTGCTTTCTCTTGTGTGTCTGCTGGGACCTAGTTTTCAGACTCGGGAGACTCGATCATTCTAGAGACGTGGGGTGGTGACGCGCCTCCGGAAGGACTCAGATGCTGAAGGGGCGCTGGAGAGAGTCTCCTGGGGAAGCTTTGTTCCGGTTCAAGAGGGAGCCGGGAGATACCGATATTCCCTTCATGATGCTCGTGCCAACGCTGACCCGGATCTGGGTCATTGTGCTCTCCTGCGCCGTCCTCGCGCTACCCCTCCCGTCTCGATCGGCGCATGCGGAAGAAGGTGCGGAGCCCGTACTCACCGATGCCGAGGTCGACGCCAATCTCGCGGATGCGGAAATGGCCGAAGACATGGATACGATGAGGAAGTACTTCGACCCGGGGAAAAACCAGGGAAAGGATGTTTCGCCGGAGGCTCCCGAGGTGGTGCCGCCGTCCGTGAATTCAGGTGTCGAATCAGATGACGATGGCCAGGCTCTGATCGCCAACTTAATCGATACTATTTCGCCGACTCGTGCCACGGGCCCCTCCGAAGTTTGTCCCTTTCACCCAGCAGTGGTTCAGGATCGATCGGTCGCAGGCAAGGCGGACGGAAGCAACGGTAGCGGCACGAGTTCCGCGAACGGACCTGCAGGAGAGGCGAAATGATAGCCATTCAGAGGATTTTCACCGCGTTCCTGATCCTGGTTTTTGCCAGTGGTTCCGTCGCTCAGGCTTTCGATGGAAAGGATGTCGATCCCAACGGCGTCTGCATCCCTTGCGCAAAAGCGAAAGCGGCACGTGCCGACCTGCTCGGCTGCGACGCCAGCAAGAAAGATGAGGAAACGGCCCGAGAAGTCGCGTCCTGCATGAGCAGTGCGATGAAAGCGCGGCTCGCTCGCGATCCTGGGATGCTCAGCAGCCCGGAGCAGATGAGCCCCGAGGCCTGGTCTTGCCTCAAAACCATGGAAAAAATCGGAGGCACCGACGACCGCATCAAGGCCGGACGTGACGCCTACGAGATGGCGCTCAGGGATTTTTACCGACATCTCGACGACCGCATGTCTACGATGACGGTCAAGCTTGCGCGGGACCCTAAGAACGGATTGAGCCCTTCCGACCGCAGGTTTCTTCAGCAGCTGCAGGCCCTCCGCGATCGCAATGACAAAGCTCGGGGAGTGCATCGTGCTTCGATTGAAGCTGAGCTGGCGCACAAAGCGCGTCAGTTCGCCAAGGATGCTTTCAATTCCCCGAAGACTCGCGGTCGGATGTCCGCCTTGGGAGTAGGCGTGACCCCTTCCGGCCAGCTCGACTTCGGGAGTTTCAAGTTCAGCAAGATCACTACTTCTAAAGCTCATGCCGCTTTCATCCGGGCAGCCTTTGGCGAGCAGACCGTCCAAGCCCTCAAGAGGCTCGCTATGGGCAAAGGCGGCTCGGCAGTTCGCTTGGGCAACACCGTGGTCGTGCCTGGGTTCGGCATCAGCGGTCGAGCGCAGCCGAGGATGATGACAGTTGCGGCCTACAACGCCGAACTGGTCCAGATCCAGCAGCGGATGAAGGTTAAACTGGCGCGCTACAGCGAGCTCGTCAACGAATCCCGCAATGGACGCCACAAGGTCAAAGAGTTCGGAGTCGCTGCAGCCTCCTTCTTCGGAGGCGGCGGCAAAACCAAACTCGAAATCGAGGAAGACCGACTGGGCGAGGAGCTCAACGCCGATCGGAATTACCTGCAGAGGACCTTGGGTCAGAATTCGGTTGAAATGAGGCCTGTTTATCAGGCGCTTCAATCCGTCTATGCGGCCAACGGCAGTGCCGCCACCGGTTCTGCTGTCCTGTTTGATCGGCTCGCGGAGGCCTCGAGAATCGTGGCAGTCACCGGCTTTGTGATCGTCGCCACCGGAGGCACCGCTCTGGCTATCGGGGGTCCGGTCGCAGTGGGGCTCATGACGACCGCTACGGTCGGTGCAGTCACCGGCATTGTACTTGGAGGCGCTTTCGACACGATCGCTGCAGTCGGTGAAGCGGGAGTCAAAGGCGGATGGGACGTCCGCGATCCGACTAAGCGCTGCAAGCTCATCGGAGCGGCGTTTGGCGGAATGATCGACGGAGCAACCCATTCCGGGCGCAACGGCGCCATCGGAGCCCTGTTTGCAGTCGGGGCCGCTGGAGTGGGAGCTGCAGGGACCAGCTTGGGAGTAGCCGCCCAAGGCGCCGGGAGGTTCGCGCCAGTTGCAGCGAGAGCACTCCAATTGGGAGTCAAGGCTGCTCCGCTCGTAGGAAATGTCGCACGAGCCGCCCCGGCAGCCATGGCAGCCTATGGAGGTGTTAACTTCGGAGCCAAGCAGGTCCGGGCCAATGTTTTACGCGGCGAGATCGAAAAGCTGAACGAACAGGTAGAAAAGAACCCGACGGATGGAACAGCCAAGGCCCGGCTTTACAATCGGGTCGCAGAACTCGATGCGGTTGCCGAAGGCGCGGGCAAAGATTTGGCGACTACGGCTCTCTCGCTCGGTGCGGGCGTCAAGAGCGCCTATGATCGCTGGAAATCCGCTCAAACGGTGAATGTCTCCGCGCTCCCAGCGGCCAAACAAATCGCCGCTGCGCCTGAGCAAAAGGCACTTCCCGCACCTCCACCTGCAGAAGCCCCGGCACTCCCACCCGAAAAAGGTACAACCAGCAGCGCCCCCAAAGCCTTGGCCGGATCCCCTCCCGAACCTGAATCGGCTTCACCCGATGGCTCAAGCGCGGGGCGCAATACGGCTTCAGAAGCACCTCCTGAAAAGCCTGGCGCAGAGGCTCCCAGCAAGCCTGGCTTCGCTTCAAAAGTGAAAGAAAAATTCAACGGAGCGAAGGACAAGTTCACTCAAGCTCGGCAGAGCGCCAAGGCCAAGGCCGCCACGGCCGCAGAAGCGAAGCAAGCCAAAGCAGCGGCGGATGCAGAAGCGAAGCAAGCCAAAGCAGCGGCGGATGCGAAAGCGCAGCAGGCCCGTCAGGCCAAGGCTGCTGCTGACGCAAAATCCAAAGTCGATTCGAAATCCAAGCAGGGCTCAAGCGCGCAAGACGACGCAAGAGCGCAGCAAGCCGAACGCGATGCAGCTGCGGATCGAGCTCGCCAGCAAGCCGAAGCGCGACGACAGGCCGAAATGCGACGACAGGAGGAGGCCAGTGCGAGAGCTCATTCCGCGGGCGAAGCTGAGCAAAAGGCTGCCGAAGCCCGTTTCGCAAACGTTGAAAATGTCGACAAGCGCGAAGCGCTGGCTAAGATCTATCGGGCTCGGATCAAAGTCGAGCAGTACAGGAAAGCCAACCAGGCTATTCCAGAAGCCGAGAGAATTGATCTGGAGCGCCGGGCACTCAATTTGGGAGACCAGTTCAAGAGTGTCGGGAACTTCGACGAGGATCAAGTGGCGGAAGCAGCCCAGGAGCTGAAATCCCACTACCGTCAGCGAACCCAGATCGTCCATCCCGATCTGAATCGGGGTCCGCAGGCCGCCGATACCACCGACGACCTCAAGTACGTGAACGAAGCCTACGAAAACATGGCCAAGTCCTTGAACGCACGGGCACGCTCCGTGGGTGCGAAGACCCCGTTTCCGAAATTCGATTGACTCGAGGACGAGACTTTTGAAAAGCGATCGGCGGGAGCCTAGTGGTTCCCGCCGTTCTGATTATCTCATCCGCTCTTCGCGTTTGACGCTTCTCAAGTTCTGGTTGAGCTGCTTCTTGCGCAGACGGACCGACTTCGGGGTGATCTCAATCCACTCGTCTTCGTCGATCCACTCGATGCACTGCTCAAGGGATAGCTTTTTGATGCCGGCCAAAGTTACGAGGAACTCGGCTCCGGCCGAGCGGATGTTGGTGAGCTTCTTCTCGCGGCAAGGATTGACGTTGAGGTCGTTCTCTTTGCTGTGCTCACCGATGATCATGCCTTCGTAAACCGGAACGCCCGAGCCGAGGAACATGATCCCTCGGTCCTCGAGGCCCATCAGGCCGTACTCAACCGTGTCGCCCGTGCGATCGGCGATCAGCGATCCCGAAGTCCGGTGGGCGATCTCACCCTTGTAGGGTCCGTAACCCAAAAGCAGAGTGCTGAAAAGTCCTGCGCCGCGGGTCGCGGTCAAATAGTGGGATCGCATGCCCAGGAGGCCGCGGGTCGGAATGTCGAACTCAAGGCGAACCCGGGCGCTGTTGCCGGATTCATATTTGGTCAGCAGACCTTTGCGGGCCTGGAACATGTTGGTGACGTCTCCCGAATGGACTTCGGGAAGATCGAGCACCGCGCGTTCCATCGGCTCTAGCTTTTGGCCATTTTCGTCCTGCTTGTAGAGAACGGTCGGCTTGCCGACCATGAACTCGAAGTTCTCGCGACGCATCTGCTCGATCAGGATGGCGAATTGAAGCTCGCCGCGGCCAAGGACACGGAACTGGTCGGACTGTGGAGTCTCCTCGAAGCGGAGGGCCACGTTCTGCCGGACTTCCCGCTGCAGGCGATCGCGAAGCTTCCGGGACTGAATAGCTTCGCCTTCCTTGCCGGAAAGTGGCGAAGTATTGACCGAGAAAATCATACCCAAAGTCGGCATTTCGACGACGATGCGGGGGAGTGGTCCCATGGTTTCAGAACCGACCACGGTGTCGCCGATTTCGGTGAGCTCGCTACCGGCCAAGACGCCGATGTCCCCGCACTCGAGGGAAGTGACTTCGGTCATCTTCAAGCCTTCGTAAGTGTAGAGGTTCGAGATCGTGTAGCTCTCCGATTTCGGGTTGCCGGCCAGGTCGATCCCGCGACGGATCACGCGCTGGTTCTTTTTCACGGAGCCGGAGAGGATTCTTCCGATGGCCAGACGACCGACATAATCGGAGTAGGAGAGGTTCGAGATCAGGATCTGGAAGTCAGGCGTATCTGCGATCGTCGGAGGAGGTACGTGCTTTTGGATGACTTCGAAAAGAGGCATGAGGGTGTTCTTTTTCGATCCATCGAGCAGGGCCGGGACTTCGTTGTTGTCGAGCGTGCACCAGCCAGCCCGTGCGCAAGCATAGACGATCGGGAAGTCGAGCTGCTCTTCAGTCGCGCCCAGTTCTACGAAAAGATCGAAGGCGCCGTTCACGACTTCTTCGGTCCGGGCGTCAGGGCGATCGACTTTGTTGATGACCAGGATGACCTGAAGCCCCTGCTTCAAGGCCTTTTGGAGAACGAATCGGGTTTGGGGAAGTGGGCCTTCCGCCGCATCGACAAGGAGGAGCGCGCCGTCGACCATGCCCATGATGCGTTCGACTTCGCCGCCGAAGTCGGCGTGGCCTGGGGTGTCGACGATGTTGATTTTGGTGTCACCGATGCGAACCGAAGTGTTCTTGGCCAGGATGGTGATCCCGCGCTCACGCTCGAGATCCATCGAGTCCATCACCCGGTCTTCCATTTTTTGGTGGGTGGCAAAACTCCCGGCCTGCCGGAGCAAGAAGTCGACCAGCGTGGTTTTGCCATGGTCGACGTGGGCGATGATGCAGATGTTTCTCAATTTTTCAGCGTGTTGCATAATGTTTCCATGAAGAAGCTTCTTCCGTTCCTCGGACTGTCATTCACCTTGGCTAGCGCAGTGATTACGACGGCTAGAGCGTCTGATGTGGAGAACCCGCTTTTCGGGTACACACACCTTTTGCCCAGCCCGTTCACCTTGCCGGCCGGACGACTTGCCTTCGGTACGGATGTTTCACTCGGAGTAACCGATTTCCTGCAGGTGGGCACCAATATTCTCAGGGATTTCTATAAAGTTTACAATGCCAACGGCAAGGTCTCGATCGTCGACAGCCCTGAGTTCGCAATGGCCCTGACGGTCGGCTACGAGAGCTACAACTTAAAGGATGTTTCCGTTTCGAATCCAGACCTTCGGATCCATGCCTGGCAGCCCGGTCTCGTGATGTCCAACACCGTGGTGCCTCACCTAGCCCTTTTTTACGGGGCGAACCTCAACCTGGCGAGTCCCGACCTCAATACGAGTGGAGTCCTTTCGTCCGGTTACGTGACGGGCGCCCGGTTGGAGACCGATTTGTCGTGGGCCTATAATCCGCCGACCCGCAAATCCGCGTCGATCGGAAACGTCCTTTCTGCAGGCGTCTCCTACGATGTCAACTACAAGCTCGTTGGTTTCGGAGTCAGTCATCACTGGCCGGGACTTCATATCGGGATCCACTTCTATCCCAATGCGGATCAATACCGGGTGCAACCTATCCTTGCGGGCGGTACGGTCATCGATCTTTAAGGCGGACGTTTTAAGGCCGGCCTTTCAAGTCAAGCTTCGTCCCAGGGCCTGGGCGCGTGCTCATCCCCCGGAGGCCGGTGCACGATAACCTCCACCCGGCGGTTCACAGTCAGGCGTTCTTCCTGAGGTAGTTTTTCAGACCCAGGCTTGGGGCGGCGCTTGCCGAAACCTTCGGCGTGAAGAATTTGATTCTCGACACCCTGTACGACCAAGAAACCGACCACCGCCGTGGCCCGGCGTTGCGAAAGCCGCAGATTGTAGAGCTCTGGACCGAGTTCATTGGTATGTCCTTCGGTCCGAATCTCCGAGATGTGGCCGAGTTCCTGGAGAATCAGCGAAGCCACATCCTTGAGAACTTGCTTGGCCGAAGGCAGAGTCATCACTGCGCTCGAGGCGGAAGCGATGATCTCGTCCCTTTCCAAAACGGCAAGCTCTGGAGCGAGGGACGGAGAGGCTGCGTGCACCCCGACCTGATCGGAACCTTTGCCTTGAAAGCTGGATTCCAAGCGGGCATCGGGGGAAGCGGTTCCGAAGGTCGGAGAAAAGCGGAGACTCGCGAGGAAACGGTGATTCGCGTTTGAAACTTCATTTGTGGTCCCGAAGCTGGCCCCGAAGGCCGCAGCCCAGTCGGGATCGAAGCGCCAAAGCGCACCCGCCTGCAACTCGCTTGAATTTTGCGCGGAGTTGAAGCGGAGGGTGAAGAGTCGCGAACCTTTCAGGCGCACAGCCGATTTCGGTCCGAGCGGTTTCGCCAAGCTGGCGGTGAAGATGAGTTTGCGACGGTAGTCGTGTTCTCGTTCGAGAGCACTCGAGTTGCCCCGGTATCCAGCGTTGACCGTTCCCTTGATCCAGCTCCAATCCCGTTCGGCAGCTGCAGTCAGTCCGTAGCCGAACCCTGGGTCGGTCACAAAGAGACCTCGTTTTCCGGTTGCGAAACTCGCTTCGGGAATCAATGCGAAATTGGAGGGTGAGTTGCGATGTCCCCAGTAAATCTTCGGAAAAACTCGGAGTTCGCCCAGGGCCGATTCCCGATGCCCCTCTCCTGATGGACGGCGTGAATGGGGATTGCAGCGTTGAGGGAGCCTCGACCGCCCCATTCCGCCCCCGTCACCATGTCAAAGGTTTTGACTCCATCAATCGTGGTTTCGAGGCGACGAGTCCGGTTTTGATTCAGCACGACCAGAGGGTCGTTGAGAGTACTGTAGGTTGCCGAAAAGAAGAGGCGACACTTCGAGTCGTCATCGGCTCCCAGAGGTCTTCCGGATTCGCTGAGCGTGTAATCGATGTTGGCTTTCGGGAGGGACGTCTGGACGTTCACTTCGCTGGCGAGAGGCCAGGAAGATGCGCCGGCACCGAGGAGGGCGATCACAACCTGATTCATCACTTCGGGCAACCCGGAAGTTCAGGTTTTTCCAAGCCATCAGGACCCCCCCCCCTCCCCCCACGTCGCTGGTGTTGATGAACAAGAAGGTGAAGGCGATGGCGAGGGTAGGGGGGAGGGCCCCATCGTTGGAATTGGGACGGGTCAGGTTCGGATTTTGGCCACAGCCGGATCCGACTCCCCAGACGAGCCATGCCATTATGAAGAGCACTGAGTTGCGTCTCATTTCATGACCCTCGGAGCGGGTCCTTTGCGAGCAACGTGCTGCGTGTGGCTTTCGCCGGGTCAAGAGATTTGCCCACGGAAGGGGTTGGCCAGGTCGTCGAGGCAGGGCTCTGAGCGGTCCTCAAAGCTAGGTTTTGGAGCGGCTGGAGGTCAGACGAGACACAATTGGCAGCGCCCGCTGGCAGGGCTAATCTTGAGGAAGGTGTTCTCCCAGTTGCACGTTGTTTAAAGGGGATATTCCATGAGCCGTACCTATGTCGCAGCCACGCTCCTCGTTTTCCTGGTCACTCTCACTTCACTGAATTTTTGATCAAGTCGCCGCATCCCCGCGAAAGTGCGACGCGCGCACGACAGTCTTGATGTTCCCGCGGATGCTGAAATCTCCCACGACTTCCATTTCCCAAGGATCCAGGAGCGCTACGAGGTCATCGAGAATCTTGTTCGAGACGTCTTCGTGGAAAATGCCTTGGTCACGGAACTGATTGATGTAGAGCTTGAGGCTCTTCAGTTCCACGCACCATTCGCGCGGCACGTATTTAATGAAGATCGTGGCGAAATCGGGGAAGCCGGAAGCCGGGCACACGCAGGTAAATTCAGGACAAGTGAACTCGACAGTGTAGCGGCGCACCAAAGTACGGTTGGCGAACCGCTGCAGGCGGGCTTCGCGGATCATGCGCGCACCGTCAGGCCGCAGCGTGTTGAGCGTGATGTTGTCGGGGTCTGCGGCGGAGGACTTCTTCAGCTTCGGCGACTTCGAGGTTTTTGCCATGACGCCATCCATCGCACATCAAGATCAAAAAATGAAGGCCGACGGGGTGTCCCGTCGGCCCGATCATTCAGATTGCAATTGCGTGGGGCGAGGATTGGCTTAATGGCCGGAAGTGTCTGACGTCGAGCCTGAGGTCGACGAGGAGTCGTGGTCCAGGGTTGAATTGGTCATGCCCGATTCGCTGCTATCCATTTTTCCGGGTTGGTCGGTGGACAGGGTCGAGTGAGAGGTTTCGGTCTTCACCGAGCCGCCACGGTCTTTTTTCATCATGTGGTGAGCCTTCATGCAGGTTTTGAATCCTGCTTGGCCCTTGCGGTATGAAATGCCGTCCTTGTCGATGCACGGACCCATGTTGGAGGCCATACCGCTGCTTTCCTTCGACTTCGTCATCGTGGTGTCGGAGCTCATGGTCCCGGAGTTCATCGCGTCCGAGTCCGTCGTTCCGGAATGGGTCATCGTGTTGCTATCCGGGGTCGAACCGACGGTGCCTGCTGAGTTGGAGGACGTTCCCAGGTCCGATGTCGTAGCGCTGGTATTCGTGGATGGATTGCTCATCGTTGTGTTGTCATCGGCGTTCGCGAGTGCGAAAGCGAATACGAGGCTCAGCGCTACGGATGAACTGGCGATCAGTTTCTGTTTCATGGGGATCTCCTTGAAGGGTTTTCTTCAAGCAACGATTGCAATCAGAAGGCCAACGGGGGGCTTCACGCTCCCTGTCGAAGCGCACTCAGTACGCTAAGCCGGAACTGTTAGCCCGCGCGTTCCACCGCTCGAGTGTAGTGTCCCTCAACTTCAGCTGTGGCTAGGATGTAGGGGGAGATCTCGATGAGAAGCTTCTCCCGGTTCAGGCGGGAGGGGAACTCCGGAAGCTCGGAGAGCGCATAGAGTCGGAATACATACCTGTGCGCACGGGTACCGCGGGGAGGGCAGGGGCCCGCGTAGCCCAACTTGCCGAAGCTGTTGACGCCTTGGCGGATGCCGTTGGGCAGGGAGTCCTGGGGAGGGATCCCGGTCGGAAGGTGAAGCACGGAAACCGGGATGTTGTAGACCACCCAATGGGCGAAAGGACCCGGATGCACATCGGGGTCTTCAGCGATCAGCGCGAATCCTGCCGTCCCTTCGGGAGGCGTTTCCCAGCGCAGTTCCGGCGAGGAATTATCAATATCGCAAGTGTAACGAGCATCGAAGAAACCATTTGGATCGACAGCGTCAGTGGTGAGTCTCATAGATGACCTCCGTCCCCTTCTTCATTCTTAAAGGAGATCCGGAGCGGCAATCAATGCGCGGTCGGTCAATCAGGTGTGAAAAATCATTCCTGCTTTGCAGGGGTGGAGGAGTCGGCCGGGGTCTTCTCGTCGGGAGTAGCCGTATCCGCTTTGGACTCTTGTTGGGCGTCCTCGTCCTCAACATCGTCCCCGGTGTCGCGACGAGGCCGGAGATCGAGCGGCTTGTTGAGCATCATCCGGTCCCGTCCAGCGATTTCCACACATTGCTTGCCCTTGACGCGGGAAAGCGTGAATTTCTGCTTTGCGGCCAGTTGTCCAATCGATCGGATCTCGCTCAATTTTTCGCGAATCCCGTCTTTGGAAGGTTCAGCGACGAAAATGCTGGGCTCGATCGATTTGAAGCGTCGTCCGTGCTTTTTCTTGTCGACCGTATCCTTTTGGTAAACGACATAAACCTCGTCCCAGTCGGCCAGGCATTTTCCGTAGAATGCGCGGGCTTCGAGCACCACAGCCCGTGTTTTTGAATCGATGATGCGTCCCGGATGGACAAAGTGGAAACTATGGCTGCCGTCCCGACTCAAGAGGTAGACTGATCGTTCCTCCATGCAGTCCTGACAGGGCTTGGCGGTCACGAGCAAGTAGGGGCTGCCGGGGGAGGCCTCCGTCTGAAGGGCACCCAGGAACTGGACGTCCCGAAGGGGAGTTGTGAGGGGTTTGCCCTCCTTGAAATGGAGGGTTCCTCCCTCAATTCGGTCCAATTCCACGGACGGCGTGGCGGCCACGCAGGTGCCGGACAAGGTCAAAAGTGCAAGTGGCATCATCCATGAGGCGATCATGGGACAGATGGTACCAAACCGACGCCTGTGTTATATGGAATTTTTAAGGAGCATTTCATGTCCAACACCGACGTCTACGTTTCGCTCGAATTCACTCCGAATCCCAATACCCTCAAGTATTCGGTCAATCGTACCCTTTTGGACAAAGGGGCCGTGAACTTCACGAAACGCGAGGACGCCGAAGCCCGCTCGCCCTTGGCAGCCAAGCTGTTCGCTGTGCCTGGAATCGCCGGAGTCATGATCGGTCGGGATTTCGTGACCGTCACCAAGACCGAGGATGGGGACTGGGACGTGGTCCACAAAAGCTGCTCCACCTTGGTGGAGACGCATCTCCGTTCGGGAGAGCGGGTTGTGGACGAGGCTTCTCTGAATCAAGAAGCCCACAAGGGCGGGGACAGCGATATCGAGCGTAAGATTCGCGAGATTCTCGATAACGAAATTCGTCCAGCGGTGGCGATGGACGGCGGCGACATCACTTTCGAGCGTTTTGAAGCCGGAGTCGTTTATCTCTACATGCAGGGGTCTTGTGCAGGTTGCCCGAGCAGCACTGCGACTTTGAAAGTGGGGATCGAAACTCGTCTCAAGGATGCGATTCCCGAAGTGACCGAAGTAGTGGCTGTTTAATTTCGTTGGGTTATCCGGTTTTTGACCGGCAGTAAGGCCCCATTGCGTAGAGCTTGATCAAACGGGAGCGGTAATTTCTTTTATTTAACGCAGTGCGTGATATAGGTCTCATCCATATTTCTCAAGGCGATCACTCGCCGGAGGTTCGGATGAAACGGATATCAAGCTTCCGGTCGGCACTCGTCTTATTCGGCCTTTCGCTCATCGGAGTTTGCCGGCCTGGCCTGGCCCATGCCACGAGCTTTAAGTTCTCTCAACAGGTCTACACTGCGATCGAGACGCTCGAGGAGGATGACGACCCACGAAAGTTCGACCGCGCCTTTGCGCTGATGTCGCTGGCCCGCGAGCAGGCGATCAATCCGGACGCTCGGCAGATGATTGAAACCGCTTTGGGCGAAGTCGCCGATTGGCGGCAGGCCGCCACTCCGTTTCCAACGGACGCTCGGGTTCAAACCGTCATCACGTATCTCAAGAACTCCCTGGCCCATAACCGGGTCCAGCTCAACCGGCACAATCCTGAGGAGCTCAAATTCATGGAAAGGCTCGTCAAAACGAGCCTTTTTCCGGATGGGCACGATCGAGTCGACCTCAAGGTTGATGGCATTGAGTTGCCTCAAGCGCTCAACTTGATGATGACGTACATCATCGATCCGCGCGCTTCGAAATACGACCGCGACGTCGCGGCCTTGGTCCTGGGGCGTATGCCGGACGGAAGCGAGTCCTCAACGCGCGTGCGCTTCCTGGTTCGCGTCGCTGACTTCGACCTTTCCAGCACACAGCCGGTTCAGGAGCAGGCCCACCATCTCGAGAATGAACTCAAGGGGATGTTCCCCAACCACCTGCCGATCAAGCCCCATGTCTGGCCTCATCGCAACCAGCTTGGAATGGTTTTCGAAGTCCTGGGTTTCAAGTACGCGCCGCTGGTCGAAGGATTCCTCAAAGAAGGACTCGGCGCTGCCGCCGGCAACCGCTACTTCCACGTCGCTGCCAATAAAGCTGAAGCGGTCTCGAACCTGATGAAAATCCTGGGTCAACGCTCCTCCGTCCTCCAGCCGATCGCGAACACGATCGCCGCAGGTCTGGACCAGGTCACCACTCTCATGAATTCCCGACTGGCTGGACGCACCTGGGTCGATCCGACTCCGGCGACCGTTAAATGGATTCTGCAGGGACAACGCGCGACCAAGGTCCAGGAGATCGAAACTGGGATTGCCCCCGCGGTGGTGAGGCTTCGCGAGTTGGGGGTGACCGACGTCGAAATGACCAAGCTCACCGGTGGACACGCGATCGCGGCTTTTTCGGCAGTGCCAGCCGAGAAGTTAGCTGAAGCCCAGGATTTGATCGAGCGGGTAGCTCCCCAGTACAAGCAGATTCGAGCCCTTCGGATTGGCTACGATAAGCTCCTGGCCAAAGTGAGCGAATCAGTCACGGCACTCGAGCGCACTTCTGAGTTCCGTCAAATGGCGCCTTCCGTGCAGTCTTCCGAGAGGCTCTTGGTTGCCCAAAGAGCGGCCAAATTCAAAGTGAAGCTGCCCACCCTCCAAGGCGTGATGCAGGGAGTGGCCATCGTCACCGCAGGCTACTACGCCTATCAAGGGGTTCTCCAGTATGCCCGCTCCTCGGATCCGGCCGAAAAGCTGATGATCATGAGGCACTACGGAGTGAAGGTCATCTGCGCCTTGTTGTATGCCGTGCCCGTAGTCCAGGAGGCCGCATTCATTGTCGATTTCGGCAGCCTGATCGGAAACAGCCTGCTTTCCGCGACGGGAGCCAGCTGGCGCTTCAGCAACGTCGAGGAGCTGCTCAATGGGTTAATCACGGTCGTGGAAGGTTGGGGTTACTCGGCGGGAGGGTCTTCACGATTCCAGGTCATGGCGAGTGAAATCGAACAACGCCTGGACCTTGCCCCCCTCGTGCAGATGAACCCATCTCAGGATCCGGATCGGAAATTCAGCGATGTGGGTCTCGACCGGTTCCGCTCGGTACTCAAGAAGTTCCGTGCCGGACAAGCCGATGCGACTGCTTTGGCGAAGGCCCGCGAGGCATACCGAGTGCATGTGAAAGCGCTTGCCACGAAGGTCCTGCTGTTCCTGTACTTTTTGGACGACGAGTTCGGTCCTCGGTTCAATCGAGAAGTGGGTGAACTTCAGTACTCCCTCTTCAAGCAGATGACCGAAGCTGACCACAGCCGGGGTTACCTTAATCATTCTTTGCAGGTCTTCAGAGCGGCTGCGGATGCGATCGGTGGGATGGTCGTGGTGCAGCCGGCCACTGGTGCACACGCTCCTACGCGTTGAGTCCCATGCGGGTCATGATTAGTTGCGTCGTTACAGGGAGCCTGCATGTGTTAGATTCCGCTCCATGAAAAGACCCCGTACCCGTCTGGGCTGGATACTCCTATCGATCTCGACCGCCGCGCTTGCGGTCGCTTGTGCCACTTCTCCTTTGGGGCGCAGGCAGCTCATGATCCTTCCCGAAGGACAGATGGACGCGATGGGGGTGCAGTCCTTCGATCAGATGAAGCATCAGACTCCAATCGCTAAAGATTTCGCAGTGAACAGCTACGTGAAATGCGTGGCGACCCCGATCACTGCGATTGCCGGTCCTGAAGCGGGCGTCAAGGACTGGGAAATCGTGGTGTTCCAGGATGAACAAGTCAACGCTTTCGCACTCCCGGGAGGCAAGGTCGGAGTCTACGCTGGGTTGTTGAAGGTCGCGAAGTCGGACTCCCAGCTGGCAGCCGTGATCGGGCATGAAATCGGCCACGTGATCGCACGCCACGGAAACGAACGAGTCTCCGAGAATTTGGCAGCCCAAGGAGGCATGGCAGCCCTCAGCATCTTGACCGGTGGGAACGGACAAAGCGGCAATGGCGCCTTGCTCGCCAGTCTCCTCGGAGCAGGCGCCCAGTACGGGTACCTATTGCCGCACAGCCGCACGCAGGAGTCCGAAGCCGACTTGATCGGCCTGAAGCTCATGGCGCGTTCTGGTTTCGATCCGCAGCAAAGCGTGGAGTTGTGGAAAAACATGATTCAGGCCTCTCAGGGCAAGGCGCCCCCTGAATTCATGTCGACCCACCCGGCCAGCGAAAACCGCATCAAAGCATTGCAAGAGAACATGCCTGAAGCGCTCGCACTCTACCAAAAAGCGACTTCAGGACATCAGCGCGCAGGTTGCGTCGGTCCCTGAGTTCCGTGGGTACGGTCCTTCGGGGCGAAGACGCGTTTCATGAAGCCGTTGGACCAAACCCTGAATCGGTCAATGTAGGAGAACGCTGCCGGCACGACGAGAAGCGTGAGCAGTGTTGAACTCACCAGTCCGCCGATGATCGCCACGCCCATCGAAGTGCGCTGGCGTGAGGCTTCATTCAGGCCCAGCGCGATGGGAACGGTCCCCGCGACGAGCGCCATCGTCGTCATCAGGATGGGGCGAAGTCGGGTTTTGCCGGCCAGCAGGACCGCTTCTGCCCGAGTTGAGCCTTCTTGAAGCTTCTGGTTGGCGTAATCGACCAGGAGGATGGAGTTCTTGGTCGCGACTCCAAGGAGCATGATCGTCCCGATCATCGAGAAGATGTTCAGCGATTGCCCCGTGATCGCGAGCGCCACGAAGGAACCGCAGATCGCGAGCGGAAGCGCCAACATGATGGTGAGGGGCGTGACGAACGACTCATAGAGCGATGCCAGAACGAGGTAGATGAACAGGACACCGAGTCCCATCGCCACCACGATGCTGTCGCCAAGCTCCTTGAAGTTCTCCGCTTGTCCGGGAGTCGAATAACTCATTCCGGGAGGGAGCTTGAGCTCGGGATCCGACTTGGACCAACGATCGATGTCGGCGAGGAGCGCCGAGAGGTTGGCGTTCGGGGCATTGTCGGCGTTGATGTTGATGTAGCGTCCACGATCCTGGCGCGTGATCTTGGCGGGCCCCTCGGTGTTATTGCTCTTAGCGACATCCGCCAATCGGATCAGGCTATTATTGAGGTTCGGGATGAAGATCTTGTTGAAGCCTTCCTTCACGTTCCGCTGATCCTCTTTCATCCGCACCCGAACATCGTATTCGATGCCGTTCTGGCGGAATTTGGCAGGGGTCACGCCCTCGACCTGCGTCCGAAGTTCTTGACCCAGGGTCTTGGTTGAAATACCCAGTTGCTGCATGCGGATCTTGTCGGGAATCACCTGGAACTCGGGCTTCCCGGGCCGGTAGTCGATGTCAGGATCCTTTAAGCGAGAGTCGTTTTTGAGGCGATTGAAATAACCGCGCGCGATTTTTTCGAGCTCGACCTGGTCGGTGCCGACGATGTTGAGGTTGAACGGTCTTTCTCCGCCTCCGACTGCGTCGTAGTCCTTCACTTTAGGATTGGCCAAGTTGAACTGGGCCATTTGCTTGCGTACGAGATCCTTCATCTGCCCGGTATCGAGCTGGCGGAGTTTGGCGGGGACGAGTCTCACGAAGATCTCCGCATAGTTGGCTTCACCGTCTCGGGAACCGACCGTGAGCGCGGCGATTTCGACCTCCTTGTTCTTGCGCACGACCCTATCGGCTCGGCTCGCGAGTTCGGTCATGGAGTCGAGGCTTGTACCCGGAGCCATGTCGAGGGAGATCAGGAATTCGCCGTTGTCTTGTGGGGGCAGGAAGGTCTTGGGCACTTTCGCGACGGTGGCGCAGCTTCCGGCGAAGATCACCAAGCTTGTCGTGAGCACCACGATGGGGCGGCGAAGTGTGAACTGGAGCACGCGCGCATAAAGGTCCTCGAGCCAATCTTGGAACCGACTGAAGGCGGCCAGGAGCCGACCGATGGTCTGGCCCCAGATCCCCGATCCCTGCTGGGTCCCTGCGTGGGAGGCGCCAGCGAAGTAGGCGGAGAGCATCGGCGCGATGGTGAGCGCATCGAAAAGGGAGATCGCCATCGCAAAACAAATCGTCAGGCCGAAGGACTTGAAGAATTGTCCGACGACGCCTTTGAGAAACCCGACCGGACCGAACACTGCAATGACTGTGAGGGTGGTCGCGATGACCGCCAAGCGGACCTCGTCGGTTCCTTTGCGGGCGGCGACCATGGGCTCCTCGCCCATTTCGATGTGACGGTAGATGTTCTCGCGCACGACGATTGCGTCGTCGATCAGGAGCCCAACCGAAAGACTGAGCGCCAGCAGGGTCATGATGTTGATGGTGAAGCCGGCCATCGCCATCAGGATGAACGCGCCGATCAGGGAGTTTGGGAGTGCAAGGCCGGTGA
>JAYVNB010000114.1:0-17225 GCA_043759365.1 Bacteriovoracaceae bacterium
ATATTGTTCGATCGCCGAACGGAGCTCCTGGGGCCGGAAGTCTGGCCAACAAACATCCGTAAAGACGAACTCGGCATAGGCTGCCTGCCAAAGGAGGAAGTTGCTGACTCGCTTCTCACCGCTGGTTCGGATCACCAGATCGACTTCAGCTAAGTCTCCGAGTTCCGCAGTCCAAAGGTACTGACTCATCAGCTCCTCGGTCATTTCCTCGGGCCTGCGCTTTCCGATCAAGCAATCCTGGGCAAACAGGCGACTTGCGCGAGCCAGTTCCTTTCGTGAGCCATAGGAAATCGCGAACGTGAGTTGAAGTCCGGTATTTCCGGAGAGGCGCTCCACGACCGGGTCCAGGACTTCGCGCACATCGGGCGAAAGTCGTTCGACTTCGCCAATCACTCGAAGGCGGACGTTCTCGCGATGAAGCTCTTCCTGCTCCTTCAGAAGGTATTTGCGAAGAAGCTTCCAAAGGACCCGAAGCTCTCCATCCGGACGGGACCAGTTTTCAGTGGAAAAAGCGTAGAGTGTGAGCGCTTTCACGCCCAAACGATCCGCCTCTTTCACGATGCCCCGCACCCGACTCGATCCCCGAATGTGCCCAAAAAAACGCGGATGCCTCCGGCGCGCTGCCCAGCGGCCATTCCCATCCATGATGATCGCGATATGCTGAGGCACCGGAAGCAATGACATACTAGATCGTCATGATCTCTTTTTCTTTGCCCGCGATGACCTTGTCGACTTCAGCCACCTTCTCGTCCGTTTTCTTTTGAACGAGGTCGGTCACTTTTTTCGCGTCGTCCTCGGAGAGGACTTTGGCCTTCTCCTGTTTCTTCACTTCCTCGTTGCCTTCGCGACGGTGGTTACGGATCGCGACTTTGGACTCTTCGCCGAGCTTTTTGACAAACTTGACCATTTCTTTGCGGCGCTCTTCGGTCATCGCCGGCACCGAGATGCGGATCACTTTGCCATCGTTCTGGGGAGTCAAGCCGACGTTCGCAGCCAAAATGGCTTTTTCGATCGCCCCGAGCATCCCGCCTTCCCAAGGAGCGATCTGAATCGTCCGAGCGTCGGGAGTAGTCACGTTGCCCACTTGTGAGACGGGAACGTTCGATCCGTAATAATCGACCTGCACTGAATCCACGAGTGCCGTCGAAGCTCGCCCCGTGCGGACTTTAGAGAGTTCAGCCCTGAGGGACTGAAGTGCCTTGTCCATATTCTGCGCCATCCCATCTACGATCTCTTTCGACATAAGGGAGTCTCCTCTTCAGTGGACCAGGGTACCCACCGCTTCACCTCGAACGAGGCGCTGAAGAGCCCCTCGCTCGTGCAGGTCGAAAACGATGATCGGAAGCTGGTTATCCATGCATAACGAAATAGCAGTGGAGTCCATCACTTGAAGGCCCTTTTGAAGGACATCCAGATAGCGGACTTCCGTGAAACGTTTGGCGTTCGGATCTTTTTTGGGATCGGCGTCATACACACCGTCGACTTTGGTGGCTTTGATCACGACTTCAGCGCCGATTTCCATCCCACGCAGGGCAGCTGTCGTATCCGTGGTGAAGTAAGGGTTGCCAGTGCCGCCCCCGAAAATCACGACTCGCTGTTTCTCCAAGTGCCGAACGGCACGTCGGCGGATGTAAGGCTCGGCGAGCTCCTGCATTTCTATCGCCGATTGAACCCGCGTGTTCACCCCGAGCTGTTCCAACGAGTCCTGGAGCGCCAAAGCGTTGAAAACCGTAGCGAGCATTCCCATATAATCGGCAGAAGCCCGATCCATGCCGGCAGTCGCTCCCTTGATCCCACGGAAAATATTCCCTCCACCGAGGACGATGCCGATCTGGACACCCATGGCTTGAATATCCTTCACTTCGGAAGCGATCACCTTCAGGACGTCGGTGTCGATCCCGTATCCCGCATCCCCTGCCAGGGCTTCCCCTGAAAGCTTCAGGAGAATCCGCCGGTAGGGTTCAGTTCGTCTCTGCGTTGAACCACTTACCATCGGTGGGCTCCGTTCCTCGGTGGGAGGTCGTTATCAATGAGCTGCGGGTTCGACTGCTTCTTTCATCCCCTCGCCCAACACAAAGCGGGCGAAGCGGCGGATCGCGATGTTCTCGCCGAGGGTGGAGATCGTCTCCTTGAGGAGTTGCTCGATCGTCTTCTCGGGATCTTTCACAAACGCCTGATTCAGGAGGCAATTATCCTCGTAAAATTTCTTGATCTTACCTTCGGCGATTTTTTCGAGCACGGCAGCCGGCTTGTTCGAAGCCTGCATCTGGGCGATCGCGATCTCTTTTTCCTTCGCGATCACTTCCGCAGGAACTTCTTCAGAGCGAACCCACTGGGGCTGGGCTGCAGCGATGTGCATGGAGACGTCCCGAGTGAACTGCTTGAACTGCTCCGTGCGTGCCACGAAGTCCGTTTCGCAGTTGATCTCGAGAAGTACGCCCACTTTACCTTCGCCGTGGATATACGAAGAAACACTGCCTTCTTTGGTTGCGCGGCCTGCTTTTTTCGAAGCCGAAGCGATGCCTTTTTTGCGAAGGTAATCGATGGCCTTCTCGAAGTCGCCTGCGGTCTCAGCAAGCGCTTTTTTGCAATCCATCATTCCCGCGCCGGTTTTCTCGCGGAGGTCTTTGACCAAGTTTGCGGTGATTTCCATTTTCGAATTCCTCTGGGTCTTGAAACTTACTTTTTCTTCTTGGCAACGACGGCAGCGACCGGGGTCGAAGCGGCGGCAGGAGACGCCACACTCTCAACGCCTTCAGCAGCGGCGGCAGCTTCATCTGTGACTGTTTCAGCGGCTTCGAGGTCAGCTTCGTCAACACCCTGAAGATCGATGTCGCCTTCAAAGCGGGAGACCTTCTTGTCGTTGTCGGCGTCTTCCTTCGCGGCGGCATCCGTCATTTCCTGGGCACGGAGTTTTTCCTGGAAGGTATTGACGCCTTCAAGGCAGCTATCGGCGATCAAGCGCGCGAAAAGGCGGACGCTGCGGATCGCGTCGTCGTTGCCTGGGATGACATAGTTGATATTGGAAGGATCGCAGTTGGTGTCGACCACCGCTACGGTCGGGATGCCCAACTTCTTAGCTTCCTTGACGGCGATGTGCTCTTTTTCGGTGTCGATCACGAAGATCGCGCCCGGGAGCTTCTTCATGTCTTCGATGCCGCCCAGCGACTTTTTGAGCTTCTCGAGGTCGCGGTTGTACATCGACTGTTCTTTTTTAGGGACATCGCTCCAGTCCGGCGAGAGCTTGAGTGCTTCGATCTTCTTCAAGCGGTCAATCGAGGCTTTGACAGTCTGATAATTGGTGAGCATGCCGCCGAGCCAGCGGTTGTTCACGTAGTACATGCCTGCGCGGGAAGCCTCTTCCTGAATCACGTCTTTGGCTTGTTTCTTGGTTCCGACGAAGAGGACCTTTTTGCCTTCAGAAGTGACTTTTGCCACGAACTCGCAAGCAGCGCGGGTCTGCTCGACGGTTTTCTGGAGGTCGACGATGTAGATCCCGTTCCGGGCACCGAAGACATAGGGCTTCATTTTCGGGTTCCAGCGATGGGTCTGGTGACCGAAATGAACACCGGCTTCGAGAAGCTCGCGCATCGTAACTTGAGGCATTTAAATACTCCTGGGAATCAATGCGGACGAACGATCGGCGCGCCGGAGCGGCTTAGAGCGTGCTTTCCGCGGTTATTGGAAGAACCCGAGGGCCAAGGACCTACTCCCTGGCTTGAGAACTTCCCCTCCATTCCGAAACTCTTTTGCACCGTTTTCAGGTCCTCGAGAGCACCACGTTGGTCGAAATGTGTGTAGTTGTGGAAGTCTTATCGAGATCTCGGAGTCGAAGCAACGGCAAAGATAGGGTGATCAATCCCGGTTGTCTTCAAAACTGACCCACGACCCCTACTGACAGGGCGCGTCCTTCCGAAGGATAATCCCGCTGAAATTCAAGACTTTGGTTCAAGACATTCTCAACTAGAACAATTAGGTCAACTTTCGAGCCCCCCCCCGAGCTGGAACTCCGAAAAACCTCTACCTGGCCCTGGAGATCGAGATAGGAGATCGCAGGAAGCTCAGCTTTGGCGTCGGAGAAAAAGACAGGAAGCGTGCGAAAAATCGGAGCTAGAACACGGCTCTGAGCTCTCCCCACCAAAGACCCCTTCCAACAAGGATCTTCGATCTGATCGGCGACATCCACCGCCAGAAGCTGGGTGAGCTTGGGTTGATAGGGAAACGGTAGTCCGGTTTTTTCGACCCGAGAATGGGTGTAGGAACCCGATTCATGGATCGCAACATGGGCACCCGCAACATAGCGAACACTGTGAAGCAGGGACTCGACGCGAGCATCTCCTAGGTTCACTGTCGTGTAACCTGACGCACCGGGAACCCCCTGAATCGCGTTCTGACGCTTTTGTCCATACAAACTTACTTCTACCTGAAGAGCTTTGCCGGGAAACTCCCAGCCCAGTACCGCGGTCCAATCCTTTTCGACTGCCAAGTCGGCATTGGCCTGGATCGGGCCAGCATTGTAAAAGCGATCCGAGAGCGAAGGATACCTTCGACTCAGTGCGCCGCGCGCGAAAAGAGCCTGGTCCGAACTCAGCGGCACTCGTAAACCCAGACTCCCCGCCGGGAGGAATCCGAATCCGGTCAAACTCACTCCCTGAAGTGTAGGTGAGACTTGAACGCTTCCCAGGTCCCAGACGGGGGCAAGCTGGACACTGGCCAAAGTTTCCCCTGCCGCAGCCCGAGCCACGAAGCCATTCACCGGATCTTGGGAAACAAAGTCGGAGTTGAGGGTATCGCGCCGAACTGAAGCCCCCAGCTTCAAGTCACCGCTGGATCCGCGCGCCACGAGCGCCGCATCGACTCCTCCTTGGAGGATATGATCACGACCCCGCTCCCGGTTCTCAGGGGTTTCCGTTCGAAGGTAGATCGAATCGTAATGGAAACTCGACTTGAGCAGAAGATCCCTCGCGAGATCGACATCCGCCTGGAGAATTGGCACGTACCGCACCGTTCTCTGCCGGGCTTCTGGCGTTCGCGCTTGAATCGGACCGGGAAGCTCGTTTTCGATATCAGTCACGAGCAGATGATACTGGCCATGAACGCGACCACCCGCCCCCCACTTGCCACTGATCGAGCCACTCGTCCCCGTGGCCGCGCCAACCGAGCGTCCTGTCAGGAGCGCAAAGTCCTCAGTTAACCTGAGCCCCGCCGAAAACTGGGCCAGAGATGAAGTCCCCCCAAATCCCGTCAGTCGTGCACGGGAACCGTTTGATCCGAGCACCTTTTGAGTCCAGGGAACCAAAGTGATCACTCCCGAATTGGCTCGCGGATCCAGCGCTGCGAGACCGGGAGCGAGTTGAAACCGGAAGTCGCTCCAAAGGTATTGGGGAAATGTCGCAAAATCGAAGCCCCCCCCTTGCGGAGGATTGAGCGGGACTCCCAGGGTCTGAATTTGAGTGTCGTCGGCGCTCCGTCCGAGACCTCGAAACTGGGAGAGGGTTCCGGCTTTTCCATAGCTGGTGGAATTCAGCGGAACTTGATCGAGAAGTGACTTCTGGGAATTGCCGTTGCCGTTGACAAG
Organism: Bacteriovoracaceae bacterium; assembly: GCA_043759365.1. Lineage (GTDB taxonomy): Bacteria > Bdellovibrionota > UBA1018 > UBA1018 > UBA1018 > JAYVNB01. The sequence continues at coordinate 5,579 of JAYVNB010000114.1, forward strand.
CGACCCTTCTCCTTCCTGGATCGGAAGCAAAGGATCCTGATTGAGCAAATCCATCGGAGCAGAATCCTCGACGAGCATCGTGGGAAGCCGGGTGTCCCGGGAATCAGCAGCGACTGCCGGGATCGCGAAGAGCGCTACGACCCAGAATGCGCACAAGAGCTTGGAAAGATGGATCACGACGGTCCTCCTCGGGAGAAGGGAGAGCCAGAATGGCACACTCCCGAACCTGGTTTGGGCGATCGGACTCGTCAATGACGAAGGTGCCGGACTCAAATCGTCCTTGGCCTCGTTTTTCGACTCACCGTTGCGGGACAGTACCGGATTCGCACCGGTTTCCCCCAAGCAGGTAGGTTTAGAGATTCGTGCCGAGTATCGGAACGGCGCACTGCGCTTGTCAAATGGCATTTCTTCCCGGCGATGCATTGTCTATCATCTTGGATGATGTCTCCAGGCCTACCCTCCTCCCTACCGGTCTTGCTCGTCGGGATTCTCCTTTTCCCGGGAATCCCAGCCTATGCCGAAAAGCCGGTGCCGCCGCTTCCGGACTTTTCCACCTTCGATGAAACGCACTCGTTTGCGCCCGGCTCTCTGCAGGCACTGCAGAGTTTGCTTGTCGAACACGATCGGATGACGGGAGAGCAGATCAGGGTCGGGATCTTTCAAGGTTTGGACGGTGAAAACGCGCAGGCCTACACTCGGAAAGTCCACGACTCCTGGCGCACGGGACAAGGAAGCTCAGTGCTCTTGGCGATCTTCGCCAAAGAACACCTGGCTCGAATCGAAGTCGGATTCGGGCTTGAAAACCTTCTGACGGAGGAACGTACTTCGGCGATTCTCGTGGAGACCGTCATTCCCGAGTTGGAGAAGGGGCACCTTCGAACTGCGGTCAGCAACGGGACGCTTGAAATCCTCAAGGCGATTCAAAGTCCCCTCATCCCCAGCGGAAAAGCGACGGAAATCCTCCACTCAGGGGGATTCAAGGATCCCGTGCCTACCGGTTCCTTGGAACAGGAAGCCCCAGGCCGGGGATGGATCACCCTAGGCTGGCTGGTTCTCGGTTCAATCCTGGCCACCTCGGTTTTTGCGATGCTGACCTCTGCCGAGGCCCACTTCACTTCACGCGGTTGGATCCACCCCAAACCCTGGCCCTTACTCGGAAAAAAAATCCTCAAACGGATAGGCTTGAGGCGATCCCCAGTGAGTCCTGGAGACTCAACGACCGGAGGTACCCATGGTCATTGGTAAGAGCCGCATGGACGGCATCTCCCCGATCGTGAAAGCGCTCGCCTGGAGCGAATCCAAGTGCACGGGCGAAATCCGCGTTCACGTGAGCAGGCGCTGGTTCGACCCAGACCCCTACGGACGGGCTCGCGACATTTTCGAGAATTTCGGTATGCTCCGTACCAGCCGAAAAAACGCGGTCCTCTTCTACTTCAACGTCCGGCTCCAGCGCTTCGCCATCGTAGCGGACTCGGGTGTCGACTCCGAGCTCGGCGATCTCTACTGGAAGGAGTTGGCCGGCAACCTGAAAGAAGACCTGCAGTCTACGCACTTCGAGAATGCTGTAGCGATCGCAGTACGCACTCTCGGAGTTTCCCTTCAAAAAGTCTACCCGATCGACGGATGACTGCATTGATCCGAATTCAAGGATTGCCGGAAACTAGCGCGGAATATAGGATCCGCGGCCATGAAAGCTTCTCTTCGGATCGTGTGGGGATTGGGACTTTGGGCTTCAACTCTCTTGAATGCGACGTCGTTGGCCCACGCAGCTCCGAAACCTCTGCCTTCCATCGTACAAGCTGAGGACGATCGTAAAGTCGACGCTCCCGTATTGCGGGACGCAGTCGCTTCACCCTGGGCTGCCCGTCGAGCCCGTGCTGCAGTCGCCTATGGACGAATCCAGTTGCCCGCGGGCATCGACCCCCTTCTCCAACTGAGCCGTGACGGGGATGCGAAAGTGCGCGAGGCAGCAGCATTTGCCCTGGGACAGCTGGCTTGGTCGAAGAGCTTCAACTCGGGGCGGACTCCTGAAATCATTTCGGGACTCGCTCGACTCAAACGGGATCCAAAGTCCTCGGTCCGCGCAGTGGCCGCACAGGCGCTCGGAAAGATCGCTGGATTGGAGGCACCCGGACAACTGGCGCCGCTCCTCGCGGATCCAAATTTCCGTGTACGGGCCCAGGCTTTGATGGGTCTCTACAAGTTCCGTCAAATCCTGCAGATGGCGGACCCCAGTGTCGCTCTCCCTTTACTTCCCGAAACGATCGCGCAGACGGTTGCCGGCCTGGCTTCTGATCGCCACCCCGAAGTTCGGAGATACGTCGCGTTCTACTGGAGTCGGGTCAAGGACCCGAGAAGTGCAGGTTCCGTCGCGAACCTCTCCCGCGACCCTGACGCCCAAGTCCGTCTTTTCGCTGCCAGTGCGCTCGGTAGGCAAGGAGAGGCATCCGGAAAAGTCGCGCTTCATAGGCTTCTTCAGGATCGCAGCCCACTGGTTCGTGTAGCAGCAGTCCGCGCTTTCGCTGCCCTCAAATCCACCCAGGAGATTCCGGTCATTCTGACTCAAGACTTCTCCTTTCATGTCCGCGCCACTCTGGCCGAAGCCTGGAGTGCCGATTCACATCCCGAGACTTTGTCGCTTTTGCGAGAGTTAATGAGTGATTCGAGCGGTACTGTCCGTGCGATCGCACTCTCCGGTACAGTATCCCGTTCCTTGGATCCTTCAGCAAACCCACCCATTCCCGACACTCTCTACGCCTCTCTTCAATCCTCATTGATTGATCCGAGCTGGGTGATCCGCGAAGCTGCCGTTCGAGCAGCTTCCCCCCTTCCAAAACGGATCCGTGCCCCAATCGACCTCCAAGGCGCTCGGGACCTGGATGTGCATGTCAGGACTGCTGCGCTGGAAGGGTTGGCCGACGTCGACTCCTCGGAAGCATTCTTTGCAATCACTCAGGCATTGAGCTCCTCTGAGCTTTCTGAGCGAGGCACGGCGGTGTCGAGTCTTGCAAACCGAACCGAAACTGATTCTCTCAGCCAAGCCTGGGCGACTTACCTTCGAAGCCCCGAACGCCGCTGGATCTCCCTACGGGAGCAAGTGGTCACCCAAGTGGCCAAGGTTCCAAGCGTGGAGACCACGGCCGAACTTCAAGTTGCGCTGGCAGATTCGGCCTCCTCCGTGGCCCTTAAAGCTCGCGATGCTCTTGAAGCGCGAGGCCAAACGGGACTCCCGGCTGTGCCACCCTCCGCTTTCACCTATTCTCCTTATCGAGCGTTGCATTTCAGCCACAATCCCGTCGTGCGCATCCGTACGACTCGTGGAAACTTCACTTTGGAACTTTTTCCCCGCGCCGCCCGGATCCACGTCGCGAATTTCGTGGGGCTCGCCAGTTCGGGATTCTACGATGGACTGCCTTGGCATCGAGTCATCTCGAACTTCGTGATTCAAGGAGGCGACCCGGACAAGACCGGCTGGGGTGACGGAGGATACGAGCTTCGCGCCGAGATCAATCCCCTGCCGTTCCGAAGGGGGTCGCTCGGAATGCCGAGAGGTTCCGGGTTCGACACGGGAGGCGTGCAACTCTTCGTCAATCATGTGCCGACTCCGACCTTGGATGGGCTTTACACCGTGTTCGGTCAAGTCATCTCGGGAATGGCGGTCGTCGACCGCATCGAAACCGGAGATCTCGTTCTGGGTACGGACGTCTTGCACCGTGAGGAGCATTAAATTGGCTCCGCCCTCGCATTTTGACAACCGCGTAGGATAAATTGGAGGAAAGAGGCGCGAACCATGAAATCACCCGACCGAATCCGAGTTGCATCCCTTCAATACTGGCTTCGTCCGGTGAGGAACTTCGACGAATTCGCGCAACAAGCCTCGGACTGGGTCCGAAATGCCGCGGACTATAAATCCCAAATCCTGCTCTTCCCCGAGTACTTCAGTCTTCAGCTTTTGAGTCTTGAGAAACCCGATGGACCTTTGCCCGAACTGGTGCGCTCCGTCAGTCGGCACCTTCCGTCCGCCATCGAACTGTTTTCAGACCTCGCGAAGAAGCATCACCTCACCGTCGTGGCGGGTACATTCCTCACTCAGAACGCCGAAGACGTCGTCACCAACGAATGCCATGTGTTTTCCCCCCAAGGTGGCCATGGCGTCCAAGCCAAGATCCACATGACCCGCTTTGAGAAGGAGGACTTCAAGGTTTCGGCTCCCACCACTCCCAAGCTCATGATCTTCGAAACCTCCTGGGGTCGCTTCGCAGTGGCAATCTGTTACGATGTCGAGTTCCCTGAGTTGGTGCGCGCGGCGGCACTGCAGGGAGCGCAATTAATTCTGGTGCCCAGTTGCACGGATGACCGTCAGGGCTATTACCGCGTCCGATACTGTGCCCAAGCGCGCACCATCGAGAACCAGGTCTTCGTTGTTCAATCCAGCACGGTAGGAGGACTCAGCAGGTTTCCCGCCGCCTGCCTCAACTATGGGCAAGCGGCCATCCTTACTCCGAGCGACTATGGTTTTTCACGGGACGGAATCCTGGCTGAAGGGGCCGTGAACCAGGAAACTATGATCGTCGGTGAACTGGACTTCAGGATTTTGAGTGAGTCGCGTGCCGAGGGCACGGTCTTGCCGTTGCTGGATAGCCTGGCCGACGTCGACCTCAGGAAACGGGTGGAAATTGTCCCCCTTTGAATTCGAAAACTCCCCCTTTGGAACTGGCGGAAACGTGTCCGTTCCTGGTTACGAGATCAGATATACCCGCCCCGAGGACATCGATTCGATCATCGAAGTTTGCGGAGCCGTTTATCCGGATACCTACTCTTGGGGGCCGAACCAGCTCAACTCCCACTTGGAGACGTTTCCGGAAGGACAGTTCGTCGTCATCGAAAAAAGTACCTGCCTGCCCGTGGGCATGGCCGCAAGCCTCATCGTCGACTATGGCGCGTATGACCTCTCATCGAAATGGAAAGACATCACCGAATGGGGCTACTTCGGGACCCATGATCCTGCGAAAGGTCGAACCCTCTATGGTGCCGAAGTCATGGTCCACCCGAGACTCCAAGGCAAAGGCATTGGCAAGATGCTCTACCAGGCCAGGGAGCGCCTCACCCGGGACCGAAATCTCCTCAATATCCGGGCTGGAGCGAGGATCAGTGCCTACCATCGTTTCGCCGACCGATTGAACCCGCGCGAATACGTGATCCAGGTCCTCAGAGGAGAGCTCTGGGATCCGACTCTGTCGTTTCAGCTCAAGCGCGGGTTTAGGGTCGTCGGCCTGACTCCCCGCTACTTTCACGACCCGGACAGCTTGCATCACGCTGCTGTGATCGAATGGCTCAATCCCGAAGTCGCAACTCCCGAGGACTGGGCGTACGGCGACGCGGAATTCAGGGAAGCGGTGGGAAGCCGGAAGTGAAGCGGTCCGCTTCACCCTAAACGAGTCGGCAATCGCCTGCTTGAACCACGCTGGGCGAGGTTGGGCCGCTTGACCTGCGGCACCTGAGCGCCGTACTCCTTTGAAATGGCCGAAGCCTCCGTCCCTACCTCCCGCCCCCTCCGCGCAGTCCTTCGCCCTCTCCAAAGAGCGATGGAATTTGTTTGGCTCGCCGACCCCCGAAGCACGCTCGGAATGGCCGCCTTGACCGTGATCGGAGGCCTACTTCCTGCGGCTCAGGCGTGGATTGCCAAGCTCATCATTGATTCGATCACTCGCGGGATATCAAACCACCAGTCTGCCGAAGAAGGACTGCGAGCAATCCTCCCCTATCTTTATCTCGAATTCGCGCTCTTCCTCATCGGGGCGGTTGCGGCGCAACTGCGGCGCCTACTCGACGAGATTCTCGACCACAAGATTGGATTCTTGATCAACTCGAGGATCATCCGCAAAGCTCTCAAGCTCGAGCTGCACTACTTCGAAAACGCCGAGTTCTACGACAAAATGCAAAACGCGCGGAAACAATCCGAGTACCGCGCGATGGCGATCATGAACGCCATATTCCTGCTTTTTCAAAATGCGATCACTTTAGTCTCTTTTCTGGCTCTCCTTCTCTCCTTCAGTCCTTGGGTCGCGATCCTTCTCTTCGGCGCCACTCTCCCCTCGTTTGTCGCACAAACACGCTATAGTAAACTCAACTTCAGACTGCAGTCGTGGAAAGCGCCGGAATCCCGCCGCATGGGATACTACGAACACCTCCTCACTGTGGATACCAGCGCAAAGGAAGTTCAGCTTTTCGGGCTCGGAGAGCCGCTCCTTTCCCGCTACGCCGAGCTCTTTTGGAAGGTTTTCAATGAAGACTCCAAGCTTGCCTGGAAACGTTCGTGGGCAAGCCTCGCCTGGGGGCTGCTGTCCACGCTTTCGTACTACGGATGCTATGCGTGGGTGATTCTCCGGACGTTGGCTGGTGCCATCGGCTTGGGAAGCATGACCCTCTATCTCGCGATCTTCCGCCAGAGTCAGGGCACGTTTGGCGGCGTCTTCGAAAACCTTAACAAGCTCTACGAAAACGGACTTTTCATGGAGAATCTATTCAGCTTCCTCGACCTGCCCGAGTTCGAGAAACGAAAGCCTCTCGGAACACTCGCGGATTTGGATCCCACTCGCGGACTGGAGCTTAAAAAAGTTTCCTTCAAATATCCGGGTCAGTCCAACTGGGCTTTGAAAGAAGTCGATCTCACCATTCTTCCGGGAGAGAAAGTGGCCCTGGTGGGCGAAAACGGATCCGGCAAGACCACCCTTATCAAACTCCTCACCCGCCTCTACGAACCCTCCGATGGTGAGATCTTCTATCAAGGGAGGGACCTTCGGGACTGGCCATTGGACGAGCTCAGGCGTCGCATCGGCGTCATTTTTCAGGATTTCGTGAAGTATCAGCTCACTCTCCGCGAGAACGTGGGCTTTGGATCGGTGGAGGACTTGGACGACCAGGCACGTCTCGATCGTGCCGCCTCGAAAGGGGGCGTGGAGGAGTTGATCCCGACTTTAGACGAAGGTTGGGAGACCACCCTTGGGGGATGGTTTCAGAAAGGTCGCGAGCTCTCGGGTGGGCAATGGCAGAAGATCGCCTTGAGCCGCGCTTTCATGCGCGAGGGAGAAGTCATCGTCCTGGACGAGCCCACCTCGGCACTGGATGCCGAAAAGGAATATGAGATCTTTCGCCGATTCAAGGAGTTAACCTCGGGCCGCATCGCTTTTCTCATCTCTCACCGATTCAGCACGGTGCGAATGGCCGACCGGATCGTAGTCCTCCATGCCGGCCGAATCGAAGAGAGCGGATCCCACCTGGAACTCATCGGACGCGCTGGATCCTATGCCAGACTCTTCGAACTTCAAGCCGAAGGTTACCGTTGAACATGACGGCCTCCGGAGAGTGTCTCCCAGGACATGGGAGTCAAATCTGGCCCACTGAGATTATCGATCGATCGGCGTTAAAATCGGGGAATGTTCCTGAAAACGATTTCCACGTTTGTGATCCTGAGCGGTTTCATGGCCTGGCCCGGCACCACCTCCGCGCGAGGCGAAGCATCCTTCGTAGCGCCGCAAGGTGACCGCGCACCCGCTTCGTTGGACTCTTGGCGACCCATCGGTTGGCCAAGGTCGCCGTCCGCATACTTCAAAGTCGCCGCTTTCCCCTCTTTTACGGACCTGAACTCTCCGCCGAGATTCAACTCGAGCGGTCAAACTGGAAGTCCTCGCGGGGTTTCACTTCCTTCGACTATTCCGGGAGTATTTGCTCCCGACTTCCTGACTCCACTCCGGTAAGTTGCCAAGCGCTTGTACTCTTGAGCCGACAGACGATAGGACTGCGGTTACCCACTGGAGTGACTCATCATGGCTTCGTATCCCCGCCTTCTGGTCCTCGCGGCAATGAAAGAGGAACTGGACGCTGTCTCCGCCGTTCTGAGTGAACATCCAGCTCAAGTGGAGCGAGTCGGGAGAGTTCTCCAGATCACTGTGTACACCTATACTTTCGGAGCTCGTTCCATTCGGATCGCCCTTTCGGGCATGGGCCCGGTCAACGCCGCTCTGACTTTGGCTACGATCGCCGAACATCACGACTTCGACGGAGTGATCCTCCTCGGCGTCGGAGGTTCCCTCGTTTCGGGACTCCAAGTGGGTCATGCCGTGATTTCGAAGCGCATCCTTCAGCATGACTCCTATTCGTCCTTGGATGCGGGAGACTTTCGGATGGCCTCTGGGGAGCTGATCCTATCCGAGGCCGAAGCAGCATCTCATTCACCGGCGATTCAAGCTGATTCCGGGTTGATCCAATTGATCTCTAGATCCTTGCCGGCGAGCGCATCGTCGCTTGGAGTCATCGTTTCCGGCAATGAGTTCGTCGGAACCCTGGCCCGGAAGCAGGCGCTTCAAAAGCTGGATCCTGAAGTCCTGTTGGTCGACATGGAGGCCGCAGGGTTCGCCCAGACGTCCAAACGTTTGGGGCTTCCTTTCGTAGTTGTGAAAACAGTCGCGGATCGCCTGCACGCGGACGGCACGATTGAAGCGGACTTCCGCCGCTGCCTGGCGTCTGCGTCCACCAATGCCGCCCGAATCCTTCACCGCTCCCTGACGTCTCCACTTTAGCCATGGATTGCTCGCAGCCTTTAGGTAAGCTCGAATCGTATGGCGCGCCCGGTATTCGCTCCCAGGATCTTTTCAAAAAACTACTGGATCCAGACTTTCGCGCTGGTTCGCGCCAATCTTGCGATTCGGTATCGCAGTTCAGTGGCGGGTTTGCTCTGGGTGGTTGCTTACCCCATTGCGCTCTATACCCTGCAGTACGCGATTTTTTCCCGTATCCTACGACCTGAGATCCCCGACTACAGGCTATACCTTTTGACCGGCCTCATTCCGTGGATGCTTTTCACCAGCTGTTTCGAAATGTGCATCGGCCTATTCCAGTTTTCTGGGTCCCAATTCAGGACCGTGCCCGTTCATCCGATCGCACTGCTTTCAGCGCAAATCATTGAAAATGCTGTGGGTCTTCTCGTTTGCTTTTGTGTACTTCTCCTCCCTTTACTTATCCAAAAGCCAGAGCTTGAATTTCGTCTCCCACTTCTCCTGCCCGCCTTTGCCGTTTTACTTCTTGGGGTGTTCGGATGCGCTTGGTGTCTGGCAATCGTGCAGGTTTTTTTTCGCGACACCCGGTACATGATTTCGTTTGGGATGGGACTTCTCTACCTGGCTACACCTGTCTTCTATGCGGAGAGCAGCATTGCGCCGGGACTCAAGCCCCTCCTCTCGATTAATCCAATCTACCTGCTGACCCGTCCCATTCGCGCTGCACTCTATCCACCGCTTCATTCGGAGTATGACGTTTCTCTCGCCTGGGCGTTCTTGACCATGGCGCTTGTCCTCGGCTCCGCGAGCTTCCTCTGGCGAAGGAGGCGTGATGCCATTTTCCTTTCTGCCTGATTCCGCACCTTGGATCTCAGCTCGTCGAATTGGCATTCAACTCCGTCGAGTCGAATACGGAGGTGGCTCATGGCGGGACCAATTCGTATCTCTGTTTGCAAGAAGGCGAGAGCTCAGGTTTTCAAACAAATCTGCAGCCACCTTGGAGGATGTCACTTTCGATGTGCACCCCGGAGAACGCGTGGCCCTTCTGGGGCCCAATGGAGCTGGAAAAACTACTCTTTGCCGATGCCTGGCCGGGATATTCGCGGTTCACAGCGGCCAAGTCGAGACTAGGGGTACTCACCGTGCGGTCTTCGGATCGGGCCTCGGCGGCGTGAGTCAAGAACTGAGTGGACGCGATGGGCTTCATTTGCTTCACAGGATCATTTTCCCGGAGAGTCGCGAGCGCGAGCTGCACCTTCAGTCCGTCGTGGACTTCTCGGGTCTGGGCCCGGCCATTGACCGACCCCTGAGACACTACAGCTACGGGATGCTGAATCGTCTCTGGCTCAGCCTAGTTACTGAGGAGCGCGCCGATTTATGGATCCTGGACGAAATATCGGGCGGAGAAGACCAAGGTTTTCGAGAGCGCCTGCAGGAACGCCTTGAATCCAGGATCGGTCCCACGGGTTCGGCTCTGCAAGTGACTCACTCGGTTCGGGAAGTGGAGCGCTTTGCGACCCGAGTCTTGATCCTAGAGGAGGGTAAACTGATTTTCGACGGTCCACGCGACGCTGGAATCGAAGCCTACCTTCAAACCACGGGATCCTCGGCCCAGCGATCCTGAGTCAATATCCGAAGTAGGCGCTTGGCTCGACTCGGGTACGGAATTCCTTCAGCCAGTCCGGATGTATACCACCTTCCGATCCTTCGAGCGGGTGAGCTGGACGCTTCGATTGCAAAGAGACTCAATCCAAGGAGTACTCCATGAACACGAAAACAAACATCGGTCGCTGGTTAGCTATCGCAATCCTCGCCCCCCACATCATTTCACCCTCCTCTGCTCGTGCGGATATCGTCGGAGGGGACGAAGTAAGTCAAAATGATCCCGTCCACAAGTCCACGATCGGACTCTTTAGCCCGAGTGCCGATGGAAACAGTGGCGCCCTTTGCACAGCCAGCCTGATTTCTCCCGATACGGCCATCACCGCTGCCCATTGTATTTCTGGAGACGGTACGAAACCTGTCATCATCTTCGGCAGCGATATCCACTCACCTGAAAGCGTCAAACGATCCGCAACCGCTGTGGAAATCAATCCTCTCTGGAGAACGCATCAAGGCAAAGGCATGGACCAAGGAGATATCGCTCTCGTGAAGTTTCCGGGGGGCCTTCCTCAAGGGTACGAACCCGCCCAGACAGCGAAATCGGACCTCCCCCTGAAAAAGGGCGAAGCCGCCCAATTGGCAGGATTCGGAATCTCGAATGCTGGCCGAAAGTCGGGCGCAGGCATCCTCCGAAGTACGACTGTCCAGATCGATCATCCACGACCGGGCAAAAGTGAAATGATCCTTGATCAATCCCACGGAAAAGGCGCCTGCCATGGGGACTCGGGTGGTCCGGCATTCATCAATTCGCATGGAAAACCGCTTCTCGTCGGAGTGACCAACCGAAGCTATCCCGCATCTGCACCGGACGACTGCGCGCATCGCGTGGTCTACACCAAGGTGAGTGCCTACCAGCCTTGGATCCAGAAAACCGAAGAAAAGTTTCACTCCCAATCCGACAGGGGACTTCAAAACTATCAGGCGTCTTCCGCCCCTCGTACCCTGAGGTCCATCCATGAAAAGGTATCGCGAAGACTTCAAGTCAGACCATCAAGTCCTCCGACCCGAAAGAATCTCACGGAGTCCAAAAGCCCCGCTAAGAGGTTCACCAACGCAAAACCCCGAGCACGATCCCATCGGAAACGTTTCATTCGAAACGCCGCCGACCACCTACGCTCCCTGCGCAACCACCCCGCCCTTCAAAAAAAGTCTCGAAAACTCAGGCCTAAGCCTGAGTTTGGAACAGCCTAGTGAAACAGTCTTCATGGGTGCTTGGAATTGAAACTGGAACCTGAAAAATCAAAGAGACCTACTCAACCGAGAAAGGGACAAGCGCAACGCGCCCGTCCCTTTCTCGATTCAAATGGTGGGCGCTACGGCAAGTTGGTCGAACCACTCCTTGTGGCTCGGGAAAGCCTGAAGCGGTGGATGAAGCAAAAGATCGACCCGACTGAGCTGGCAAAACTTCGTTGGGTCGAAGGACTGACAAT
>JAYVNB010000115.1:0-1807 GCA_043759365.1 Bacteriovoracaceae bacterium
AGCCCTCTGCTTCGGAGAGTCCTTCAGTGAGCGTCCAAAACGGATTTTGGGGAGGTCAGGGAATCGCGCTTACCGTCGGTTCCGCCAGTTCCTCGTTTCAGCTCGACTGCGCCCACGGAGCGATCGTCGGTCCAGTGCTCTTGGACTCAAGCGGGCGATTCGAAAACCAGGGCAGCGTGACTTTGGAGCACGGAGGGGCGGTTCGGCCCGGCGAAACCTTTCCCACCTACTCGGCCCAGTTTGAGGGAACGGTCGGGGGAGACGTGATGAATCTCGAAGTCAGGTTTACTTCGCCTTCAGGGTCGAGCGATCAGAGCTATCGGCTTTTCCGGGGTGACGCCGGGAGCCTTCATCGGTGCCTTTGAAGGGCACCCGCTCACTTCACTTTACCCAGCTCCTTAAGGCGCTTCAACTGACCCGCCTGATTGTCCATGAGCCATTCGTCTTTCGAAAGTTCTTCATAGGCGAGTCCGAAGTAGGGTTGCGCCTCGGCTGATCGCTTGAGTGTTTGCAGGCATTCGGCCAACTCCTCGAAGACGCGGCCGTCCCGGGGTCCACCGATTCCCAGCTCCGATAGCAGGGATTTCTGGAGGGTCAGGGCTTCCTCGGTGCGATTGAGAGCGCGGAGGACTTTACCTACCGACCATTTGGCGACGAAAGCTTCACGTGCCGATCCGTTGCTTTTCAAATGGCTGAGAGCCTTCTGGAAAACTTCGAGAGATTTCTCATATTGGCGAACGTCAAAGTGTCGCCAGGCTTGCACCGCATAGAGGGTGCCCAATCGGCGCTTCGGCTGCTCTTGCGGGGAGCTCTCTGCGATCTGGACCGCTCGAGCGATCCAATCCTGCTGGGCTTTCATGGGTTCGATCGCCGCCATCATCTGCGCGACGTCCACAGCCAAGTCATCCTCGCCGGAGTTGACGGCAAGGGTCCAAGCTTCGATGAAACTGTTCCTGGCCTGGGAGGGAATTTTTTCGAGATTTTGGATGCGGCCTTTTTCAAGAAGCCAGCGGATGCGGGTGGAAACTCGGTAGGTGCTTTCTGGGTCTTGGAGGAGTTTTTCCGATTCGGCCAATGAGGCGTTGGCATCCGCGAATTTTTTTTGCTGTCCCTGCACTCGGGCGATCACCGTAAGCAATTCCGCGCGGGAATCGCCCGAACTCGGCAAAAGCTCCCGCAATGCCGACTCGGAGGAGGCCGGATCGGCAGGGTCGCAAAGCTTGTCGTAATTCGGGGACGAATGCGCAGCAGCGAAGGAATTGTCAGTCATTATGGAAAAAGCGGTAGCACAAGAACATGTCTCATGTCGCTAGACTTACACGGAAACCCGCCCTTCCCTCCCCCCTCTCCGGGGAGCGTCGTGAAGCTGTTTGGTCTTTGGGCTATGGAAAAATAGATTTCCTGTGGTAGGGTCCCCCACGTTAGTCAGTCTGCTTCTTCAGAGTCTGCGGGCAATAGTGCTCCTGTCCTCTTGAGTGGCTCCCAGCGCCTTTAGGAGGTTCAATGGGTAAGAAATTGTACGTGGGTAATCTTCCGTATTCCGCAACCGACCAGATCTTGGTCGACACTTTCGCACAGTGCGGAACTGTCCAGTCTGCCAAGATCATCATGGACCGCGATAGCGGTCGTAGCAAAGGTTTCGGATTCGTCGAAATGTCGACCGAAGCTGAAGCTGCTGATGCAATCAGCAAGTTCAACGGCGCCGATTACGACGGCCGCGCGATGACCGTCAACGAAGCGAAGCCTATGGCTCCTCGTGAGGGCGGCTTCGGTGGTGGCGGTGGCGGCGGCGGCGGCGGCGGCGGCG
>JAYVNB010000116.1:0-17127 GCA_043759365.1 Bacteriovoracaceae bacterium
GCGGCGATCGCGGCACGCATGAGGGCAGTCGAATCGACCTTTATGATCCTTACTCGGCTCGTTGGCGCAGCGTAGATACCGGGATCACTCGTTTAAGAGCCGCTTCCACTCTTCTGCCGGATGGTACGGTCCTTCTTCTGAGCGGTGAAGCCATGTGGCGTGACAACGATTCAATCGGTGACCGTCGTCGTCCGACACTTTTCGATCCCCAGAGTGGGCAGGTCATTCATCTGGCTCCTTGGAGCGAGGATTCGGAGGATCGTGGCTATCACAACTTCTCGCTTCTCTTGAAGGATGGGCGCGTTCTGGTAGGCGGGGGACGAACGTTGAAGCGAAATTCAGCGGGGGTGGAACAGTTCAGGATCGGGTGCGAGCGGACGGATGTCCGAATTTTCAGCCCACCTTACTTGTTTCGGGGACCGCGGCCTTCAGTTCAAGGCGCCGCCGAGCCGATGGCCATGCGTGCCGGGAGTCCTCCTTTCGAGCTCCATTTCGTGGGACCCGCCCCGCGAGCCGCCGGAAGCGTGGTCCTGATGGCGATGGGTTCCGAAACGCATCACTTCGATCAAAACCAGAGGATCGTGAAGCTTTCTTTTCGGGTTTCCGGACCTGGGATCCTCCAGATCACTCCGCCGCCCAACACGCTGGCGGCTCCCGAAGGCGAGTACGATCTATTTTTGGTGAGTGATGCGGGAGTTCCTTCTCTCGGAGTCCTAGTGCGGGTGGGACCCGCTTCGCGGCTAGCGAGGGTTTCGAGTCGGCGCTGAAGGAACCTCCAAGCTCGATCGCGATAGAGAGATGCGTATCGCCTTCCTCGAGACTGGTTCCCATCTCCCAAAGGACGTTTTGGTAAAAGTGATGATCACGCAAATCCCCTTCGAGCACGAGCCAAGTATGCAGGCCTTCGAACGGGGCAAGCCCCGGACTGGCGAGGGTCTCGAGTCGGGTGTTGGCATAGATTCGGCGCGTTTCCCAATCCGCTTCTACGGCTTCGTGAACGGCGGCCGTCGATTTCGTCGGAGTGATTCGAGCACCTTCCCCAACACTCCCGTAGAGATTCGCTTGGACACAGTTCTCCAACCAGCGGTGGGCGAGTTCGTTGGCTTGGGCGAGCCAAACTGTCGAATGAAAAATCCGGCAAGGCGGTCTGAGTGACCATCCACTCGGAGAGCTCGGGTCTGGCATTGGTCATGAGAGACCAGCCTCCCGGCCACGACACGGGCCTGGCGAAAGTGGATCGACATCCGACGGAACCTCCAAGATTGATCACGAGTCCCATTGCCAGGACTCGATACGCCGAAGCGGGGCAAAAAAGCTTCATATCGGCAGATCATGGCACTCTTCGTGCTTTTCGGGGAGGGATGATGCAGCCCGCGCAGATCACCCAAATCGCCAATCGCCTCCGTATCCTTTCCATTCGGGCCACGACGGCTGCCGGGAGTGGGCATCCCACGTCGTGTTGCTCGGCGGCGGAGCTGGTCGCTGCTGTTTTCTTCGATTGCATGCGGATGGATCCCCTGAACCCACAGGATCGTCGGAACGACCGATTCATCCTGTCTAAAGGGCACGCCGCACCCTTGCTCTATGCTGCATGGACAGAAGCCGGTTGTCTCGAGGAGTCCGAACTGTTGACTCTCCGAAGGATTGACTCTCGATTGGAAGGTCACCCGACCCCTCGACTCGCGTTCGTGGATGTGGCCACCGGTTCTTTGGGGCAAGGGCTCGCTGCCGGTGTCGGTATGGCGATGGCAGCCCAGATGGATGATCTGGGATTCAGGACATTTGTCCTGATGGGAGATGGAGAGGTTGCGGAGGGGAGCGTCTGGGAGGCGGCTTCGTTAGCGGGAGTACGAGGCCTTGGAAACCTGATTGCTCTCTTGGATGTGAATGGTTTTGGACAGAGCCAAGCCACCGCTTTTGGAAGCGATGCGGAAGTCTACGCGCGCCGCTTCGATGCCTTTGGCTGGAGGACTCGAATCGTCAACGGCCATGAGCCGCATGAAATCCAGGAAGCCCTTCGTTCGATCGACCCAACAGAAACCGGGAGCGCTTCGCGCCCTTGGGCGATCATCGCCAAAACGGTCAAGGGCAAAGGGATCCCATTTGCCGAAGGCAAGAACGGCTGGCATGGCAAGGTGCTCAAGCCCGACGAGGCGGAGCGAGTGATTCGCGCCCTTGAGCGGGTGTCGGCATCAGGACCATGGCAAGCACTCCCTCCGATGCCGCCACATTCCTCAAAAGCGCACTCTAAAAAACCATCCTCCGAAAAAATTACCGGAAACCCCGCTTCTGCGGGCGATCATGACTTTCCGTCGATCGGCGAGTCTGTCGCAACCCGCGAAGCCTTTGGAACGGGATTGCTTCTATCGGGGGCCGCTCATGAATCCATCGTCGTCCTCGATGGGGACGTTGAGAACTCGACCCATACCGAGCTGTTCCGCAAAGCCCATCCCCAGCGATTTTTCGAATGCTACATCGCCGAGCAAACACTGATCGGCTCCGCGGTCGGACTTTCGGCTTTGGGGAAGATCCCATTTTGCGCGACTTTCGTGGCTTTTTTCACTCGAGCGGCTGATCAGATCCGGATGGCCGCGGTCTCCCGGGCGAATCTCAAACTCGTGGGCACCCATGCGGGAGTGAGTATCGGGGAGGATGGAGTCTCCCAGATGGGGCTCGAGGACTTCGCGTTCATGAGGACTTTGCCGGAGGCTGCGGTACTTTGTGCGGGAGACGCAGTTTCGGCTCGACGACTGGTTGAAGAGATGGCTCTCAGTCCAGGAATAGCCTACCTTCGGGTCGCGCGCCCGAAGACCCCGGTGATCTACGGTCCTGAAGAGACTTTTGAAATCGGGGGCGCGAAAGTGCTTCGGGCCCACGGTCGTTTGGCCCGCGAGGGGATTCCCGTAACAGTCATCGACGCCTACAGCATCAAGCCGCTGGCAAAAGACTTGCTTCGAGAAGCCATCCGGAGGACCTCTGGCCGCGTGATTACGGTCGAGGATCATTATCCCGAATGGGGGCTCGGGGATGCGCTTGCAGGCGAGCTGGGTGAGGACGAAATCCATCTCTTAAAACTTTCGATCCAAACGTTTCCGCGCTCCGGCCCCGGAGAGAAGCTTATGGCGCTCTATCGGATCGATGCTGAGGCCATCGTCCAAGCAGTGAAGCGGTGCCTTGAGACTGGGCGAACCGAGGAGGGTTCCGCAGCCTGACGAAAAATTCTGACGGGAGCCTGCGATGCCGCTACTTACTTTCAGGCGGCCAGCCAGGTTAGTCCTATTTTTAACTCGTCCGGGAGAAGCGATGCGGCTTCGGTGTCCGCGAGTATCAGCGCTCTCTCCGCAATTGTATCCAGAATGCGCCGGGCAGGGCCACTCGACCTTGAATCGCCTTGCAAGGTGTGTTGGAGCGCGGAGGCTTTCGCTACTCCGGTAACCATAAAAACGACCTGCCGTGCTCGAGTGAATGTCGCGGGAGCCAGGCTCAGGCGCCAGCTCTTCAGTTGAGGGATCCATAGTGCGAGCGCCGGAGGGGACTCCAGGCCCGGCCAAGGATTTTCAGGAAAAAGCGAAGCAGTGTGGCCGTCCTCTCCTATCCCCAGGAACGCGAGGTCGAATGAGCGCGGAAGCGCAAGGGAGAGCTGGAAAGCGGCTTCATCGACTCCCAGATCGGTTCGGAACGGATGAAGGTGAGCTGCGGGAATGATCGATCGAGAAAGCCAAGCACGCCAGGATTGGCCGAAATTGCTTTGCTCGTTTGAGAACGCCACGACCCTTTCGTCACCCCAGTACAAATGCACTCGGCGCCAGTCGACGGCCGCGTGAAGCGGATGAACTTCGATGGCCCGGTACATCTCGATAGGAGTCCGTCCCCCGGACAAAACGGCGTGGAAGGCGGAGTGAGAGTTGAGCGTGTTCAGCGCTGAAAGCAGAAAGAGCTCGGCCCCCCTCCCAGCCACGATGGCGGATGACGGAAAAATCTCAAGTTTGGGTTTCATGCGGCTTTTGAAGGTTTAGAATCGCCTTCTCGATCGCCTTCCTTCAGCAAGGAGGCCTCTTCGGTTCCCTCGATCCAGCGATGGCCGCTCCTTTCGAGAAGTTCCTCGGAGGCGGCTGGACCCATGGAGTTCGGAGAATAGTTGGGAAAGTCGATGGGCTCCTCAGCCTGCCAGAACTCCAGGACGGGAGTGACGATGCGCCACGCTTCTTCGATCTGGTCCGCCCGCTGAAACAGCGTTGCGTCGCCTTTCATCGCGTCGAACAACAAGGTCTCATACCCGGTTTGGGGTTTTTTCCCGAATCGCTCCTCATAGTCGAAGTCCAGTCTCGCTCGTGCGAGCCGAACCGGAGCATCCGGCTGTTTGACGGCAATTTCGAGTTCGATCCTCTCCCGAGGCTGAATCTGGATCCGGAGAAGGTTCGAACCGAGCTCGCACTCCTTCAGTGAGTGGAACATCTCGACTGGAGCGCAGCGGAATTGAATCAGCACTTCGGTGCGCCGCTCTCCGAGGCGTTTGCCTGTGCGGATAAAAAATGGAATCCCCGCCCATCGCCAGTTGTCGATTGAGAGTTTGAGCGCGATGAAGGTTTCAGTGCGGGAGTGGGGTGAGACCCCATTTTCGGCGCGGTAAGCGACGGTATTCTCGCTTCCCGGGCCGTACTGGCCTCGGATCACGTCGTTCGCGCAGGCCTGGGCGGTGAATGAAGGGATGGCGCGCAAAGCCTTGACCTTCTCTCCGCGGATGTCCTCGGCACTCAGCGAGTTCGGAGGCTCCATGGCGATGAGGCTGACGAGCTGAAAAAGATGGTTCGGGACCATGTCCCGAAGCGTGCCCGCTCCCTCGAAATATCCAGCACGATCCTCAATCCCCTGCGTTTCAGCCACCGTGATCTGCACGGACTCGATCATGTTGCGGTTCCAGAGAGGCTCGAACATCCCGTTGGCGAACCGGAGCATCAGGATATTCTGGACTGTTTCTTTTCCCAGGTAATGATCGATCCTGAAAATTTGTTTCTCTTCCAAGACTTCGCTCAAGCGGCGATTGAGAGCGCGTGCCGACTCGAGATCCGATCCGAA
This sequence comes from Bacteriovoracaceae bacterium, assembly GCA_043759365.1. Lineage (GTDB taxonomy): Bacteria > Bdellovibrionota > UBA1018 > UBA1018 > UBA1018 > JAYVNB01. The sequence goes on from JAYVNB010000116.1 coordinate 5,077, forward strand.
TGGCTTCTCGATGATCACTCGTTTCCAGGGGCCGTTGTTGGGTTGCTCAAGCAGGCCTTGCCGAGCCAGGCGTTCGGGGATGTCCGCAAACAGGTGAGGAGGTGTGGCGAGGTAAAAGAGGGTATTGCCTAAGGTGCCCGCCTCACCGTGGATACGATCCAGTTCGTCCTTCAGGTTTCCGAAAGCCGAGTCCTCCGAAACATCGACAGGAACGGAGTCGCAATTTTTGAGAACCCGCTCCACAGCCTTTTCGTCGAGCCCAGCTTTTTCGCCCGCAGATTTTTCGAGGCTCCTACGGACGCTTGCCTTGAACTCGTCGCGGGAGATCCTCTTGCGGGAGCTGCCCACGAGCGCGAATTTCTCGGGGAGCAGGCTATCCCGAGCTAGGTTGTAAAGGGCGGGGTAGAGCTTGTGATGGGCGAGATCACCGCTCGCGCCAAAGACGAACAGTAGGCATTCAGGCAGCATGGTCTGGCTCCAAACGGGCTTCGGTGTGACCGCCGAAGCCGTTTCTCATGGCGGAAAGGAGCTTCTCGGCGTAGCTTTCAGATTCTCGCGAGCGGAATCGGGTGAACAGTGCGGCGGTGAGCGCCGGCACGGGGACCGCTTCTTCCATCGCGGCTTCGAGCATCCACCTCCCTTCGCCGCTGTCTTCGACCCTTCCGTGAAACTGCGCCAAGTCCCGATCTTGATTCAGGGATCGTGCGGCAAGATCCAGGAGCCAGGAAGTGATCACGCTCCCCCGTCTCCAGGTTTCGGAGATTTCGGCGAGGTTCAGGTCAAAGCGATGCTGGAAGGTTACCCGTTCGCGTGAGGCCTCGTGGAGCACCTCGAATCCCTCCGCCAACGCTTGCATTATGCCGTATTCGATTCCGTTGTGAACCATCTTGACGAAATGTCCGGAGCCCGCCGGCCCGCAGTGCACATAGCCCTCTTCGGCCGTTCCGGATGCGCTCGTAGGGCTGGGCAGGACACCTGCTGATCCCGGTGCAAGGGTCCGAAGCAGTGGCTCCGCTCGGGCAAAGGCCTCCTTTTCGCCGCCCACCATGAGGCAGTAGCCCTTTTCGAGTCCCCAGACCCCTCCACTGACGCCAGCGTCCAAGTAGTGGACGCCATGGGAGTGAAGTCGCTGGGCGCGCCGGACGTCGTCCTTGAAGTGGGAGTTCCCTCCGTCGATCACGAGATCACCCGCGTGGAGCAGTGGTTCCAATTCCTGGAGGGTTTGTTCGGTGACTTCGCCGGCCGGCAACATGAGCCATAAAACCGCTGGATGGGTGACTTGAGCGAGGAGGCGGGTCAGGGAAGGAGCAGAACACGCGCCCTCGTTCTCCAGAGTTTTCGACTGAGTAGGATCGACATCATAGACCACTGCGGAATGCCCGCCTCGAAGCAGGCGCCGCACCATATTGGATCCCATTTTTCCTAGTCCGATCATCGCGAATTCCATGGCTCCACCCTTTCAATTTCCCTGCCGTCTGTCGGGAGGTGGCCCGATGAGTCAGGGTACCTGGATTGCTTCGAAACCGAGCCTCCGGTAAGACGGGGGCAGTGAGGTTTCGTGGAAATTCCCGAGTCGATCGCCTTTCTTGATTCGTTGATCGAGCACCTGCCGAACATGGTCTTCGTCAAGGACGCGAAGGATCTTCGTTTCGTGCGGTTCAATCGGGCGGGCGAAGCACTACTGGGCTATCCGCGCGAAGTTCTCTTGGGCAAGAACGACTACGATTTTTTTCCTCAAGAACAGGCCGACGCATTCACCCGGAAGGATCGGCTGGTCCTGGCTTCGAAAAAGCTCAGCCTCATCCCCGAGGAGCCGGTTTCGACCCGTCTTCGAGGCGTCCGTCTGTTGAGGACACAGAAAATCCCGATTTTGAATCTTCAAGGTGAGGCGATCTTTCTTTTGGGGATTTCCGAGGACATCACCGATCTCAGGAATGAGGAGAGCGATCGAAATTTCAGGACCTTGATCGAGTCCTTGCCTCAGATCGTCTGGACTGCGGGTCGCGACGGCCATGTCGACTATTACAATCAGCAGTGGTTGGACTACACGGGTCTCACCCTCGAGCAGTCCTTGGGCAATGGCTGGGAGCCGGCGGTGCATCCCGCGGACTTGGAACGCACGGCATCGGCTTGGGCCGATGCGGTTCTGACTGGGCGCAAACACGAAGTCGAGCTTCGTTTGAAGCGCGCGAAGGACGGCCACTACCGCTGGCATGTGGCCCGTGCCGTACCGGTGCGGGATGCCTTCGGCACGATCGTGCGATGGTTTGGAGTCTGCTCCGACATTCAAGATCAGAAGCGAGTGGCCGAAGAGGCTCAAATCCTTCAGAGGATGACTGCGCGGCTGACCCGCGCGGATACGCCGGGCGAAGTGGGACGGATCGTCGTCGACGAAGCGATGCAGGCGCTGGGGGCGAAAGCCGCCCTGCTCATGCGACCGATGATGGACGGGAGGCCGACTGAATGGTTGGCGTTTCAGGGAGACTCGAAGCCTGGGCTGCGGAGTTGGCTGACTGAAGTGGGGGAGTGCGGCGAGGGATTCTTCTCCGATTCAAAAGTGGCGCTCCCACTTCGGGCGGGATCGAAAACCGTGGCGATACTGGGCATCGCTTTTGCGCAGGCGCGGGTTTTCGACGAGTCTGACCAGGATTTTTTGAGTCACTTGAAAGGGCTGTGCGCCCGAGCTTTGGATCGGGCCTTTCTGCGTGAGTCGGAGCGGAAGATCCGCGACCAGTTGGAAGTGCGCGAGGAGTCTTGGCGATTCCTGGCTGAGGCGGGAGTGACTTTGGCTTCCTCGCTCGATCCGAGCGTCACGCTCAGCAAGCTGGCTGAGCTCATTGTTCCCCGGCTAGCCGACTGGTGCGGAATCGATCTGCTCCTCGAAGGGGAAAAGTCGCCCCGAAGCGTCGCCGTCTCCCATCCCAGCTTGGAGAAACGAAAGCTCGGAGAGGAGCTTCGTTCCAGATTTCCCCGCGATTGGTCTGCCCAACGTGGAGCGCCCGCAGTGTTTCGTACCGGGAAATCCGAGATTTACCCTGAAATTTCGTCGGAAATGCTCGAAGAAGCAGCAGTCGATCCGGAGCACCTCCGGATTCTCCGCGAACTGGGGATGGGTTCGGCGATCTCGGTGCCTCTCAAGCATGGCCAACATATCCTGGGTGTCATGACCCTGATCCGGGCTGATTCCAAACGCGGATACGCGATGCAGGATCTGGGCTTTGCGGAGGAAATTGCTGCGCGTGCGGCCCTCGCAGTCGAGAACGCCAGGCTCTATCAGGAAGCTCGCAAGGCGGTGCAAGCCCGGGACGACCTGCTGTCGGTGACGGGCCACGAGCTCAGAACACCGATCACCTCCCTGAAGTTGCAACTCCAGATGGCCAAGCGAAGTTTGGCGGGTGTTCCGGGGAGGGAGCTTCCTCTCTCCAGAATCCTGGCGATGGTGGAGTCCTCCATCGGACAAATCGGAAAACTGACTGCCCTGATCGACGACCTCCTGGATTTCACGCGGATCTCCGGCGGAAAGCTTGCCTACCGTTTCGAATCCGCTGATCTGGGACAGATCCTTCGCGAAGTTTTAGAGCGGCTCGACGACCAGATTCACGATGCGGGATGCGAACTGAGGTTCCTTGATCCCGGTCCGATCCCTCTGATTTTCGACTCAGGCCGGCTCGATCAAGTGATCGTCAATCTTGTGACCAACGCGACCAAATACGGAGCAGGCCATCCTATCGTGGTTTCAGGGGGGATGGGTTCCGAGGGTGCGTGGATCCAGGTACAGGATTTCGGGATCGGAATCGCAGTTCAGGATCAGCCAAAAATCTTCAATCGATTCGAGCGTGCAGTTTCCCATGGCCATATCAGCGGGTTCGGCCTGGGTCTTTTCATTGCACGACAGATCGTCGAGGCCCATGGCGGTGAAATTCAGCTTGAAAGCGAGCTGGGACGAGGATCATGCTTCACCGTCAAGCTGCCCGCTTCACCACCGCTTCACGAGCTCCCGCACCCGCGTACCGAAGGCTGAGGCCAAACGGCACAACGTTTCCAAAGTCGGGTTCACCTTGGCCGCTTCGATATCTTGATAGTGGCGGTAGGAAATCCCTATTTTTCTCTGAACATCCATTTGAGTGAACCCAGCTTGCTGGCAGGCAGTCTTGACATGGGCAGCAACGGATTGTTTGCAGTTTTCAAAAGTCATAGAGCCCCACGATTCAACCCTTGTGCCGGCTCAATATGGCCCCCTTGAACGCACGTCGGAGAAGTAGCGTATTGCTTCCCAAATCTTCACAAATGTGTCAAAAGTGGAGTAAGTGTATACTTCCGCGAGTGAAATCCGACCTGTGAAGTCCATCCTGTTGGTCGAGGACGATCTCGATATTCGGATTGCTTTGCGTTATTTCTTGCTGGGAGAAGGCTTTCAGGTCGCCGAAGCCTCGAACGGTCGCGAAGCGTTCCAGTTCCTAGAAAAAAACAGAGCGCCTGGCCTAATTCTTCTCGATCTCCGAATGCCCGAGATGGACGGATACGAGTTTTGCTCGCGCTTTTATGCGTTAGTGCCCGTTCCCGCGGTACCGATCCTGATCCTATCGGCCGAGCCCAATGCGGTGGGGTTCGCTCAGAGCCAAGGGTGCGATTTGCTCCGCAAGCCCGTGGACCTCGATGAGCTGCACGCAAAAGTGTCCTCCTACTTCGTCATGGGCTGACTTTGAGCCGCAAGCGCTTCAACAAAGTGAACATCGAGATCAGTAACATCTGCAATCTCCAGTGCAGTTTCTGCCCCGAGGTGATTCGGGCCAAAAAGCTGATGGAAGTTTCATTGTTCCGCAGGATCATCGAGCAAGTGGCCCCGATTACCGAGCAGGTTTGCTTCCACCTGATGGGAGATCCCCTGGTTCATCCGAAACTCGAAGAGCTGATCTCCATCTGCCACGAGCACGAGGTTCGGATCCACCTCGTGACCAATGGCGTGCTCCTCCGGCAAAAGCAGGCCGACCAAATCCTTCACCCCGCCCTTCGGCAGGTCAATTTCTCATTGCACAGCTTTCACGACAACTTCGGGGAGATGGACTCGACTCCCTATCTGGAGAGGATTTTCGCATGGACCGAGCGGGCGCTCGAAGAGAGGCCCGACCTCTACGTTAATTTCAGGCTCTGGAACCTGCAGGAAGTCCGAGGGGAGGGAAAAATGAATCGTGGGATGCTGGAGCGGATTCAGGCGCGCTTCGGCTTCTTGCCTGCGGGAGCCGAAGCGGTCGATGTGCGCTTGCAGAAGAGTCGACTTCTGAAGGGCCGGCTCTACCTTCATTTCGATACGGAGTTCACTTGGCCGGGTCTTGAACTCCCGATTCTCGGTGTCCAAGGGACGTGCTACGGCCTTTCATCCCACTTCGGCGTCTTGGTCGATGGGACCGTGGTTCCTTGCTGTCTGGACAAAGAGGGTGCGATTCCCCTGGGCCACATCGAGGATCGCCCGATCTTGGAGATTTTGGGCTCGGCGCGTGCCCAGGAGATGATCCGGGGATTTCGGGAGCGACGCCTGGTGGAGAATCTCTGTCAGCGCTGCCAATACATCGAGCGCTTTGAGCCGGTCCACGCCATGCCGGAACGTAGACCTTCGCAGGGGCTTTAGTCGATCGACATTCCTGCGCCCGGTCGAGCCCAATGCACGACCATCAAGCCGAGACCGAGAGAAACCGCCGTCAGGACTTCAAAATACAGGAGGGCTTTGGTGCCGCCGCGGCCCACTTTTCTGATGTCCCCCAAGTTCATGATTCCGCTCGTCACCGTGCAAAAAACGATCGGCTTGATCAACATTTTCTCGAGTTTGATGAGTCCATCGCCCAGCGGTTTGAGGCCCACGGCAAATGTAGGGAGAGCGCGGTGGAGTTCTCAAGGTGACCCAACGTAGCGGATCACTCGGCACCAAAAAAACTTAACCGCTTCAGGGGAGTTGCCCCAGGGTGTCTAGGTATTCCGATTGCAATAGACCGCCGCCAGCGACTCATCAACGTCAAGGAGATCAGAACGTGCGGATAGGAATGAAGCGAAAGTGGCCAGTGCGAATCGCGGGAGCTTTGGTGTTGCTCGGGGCAGTGGCTCTCGGCCTCCCTTCCAGTGTGAAGGCAAATGGCGCGGAATCGGCGCGGTCCGCATTCCCGAAATTCGCAGAGCCCGGCAACCTCGGGGATTTCGTGCGCGATCGAACTGCACTGACGAGGCTAGGAAAGGCCTTTTTCTGGGACATGCAGGTGGGGAGTGATGGTGTGGTTTCCTGCGCTACTTGTCATAACCATGCATTTTCCGACCACCGCACCAAAAATCAGCTTCACCCAGGACCCAACGGGCGCTTCGACTCTGGACACGTGAACTCCGTCCTTCAGGCTTCGGATTTTCCGATCCGGAGCGATGACGTCGTCGGATCCCAAGGCGTGATCATGGCCAAGTTCGTGGATATCGTCCCAGGCCAGGCCGCAGAGGCAGGTTCAGCAGTGGTGGACCCGACATTCCGCTTAGGAAATCGCAACGTTCGCCAGGTGACGGGAAAAAATGCACCCGCGAACTTCAACGCCGCTTTCAATCATCGCAATTTCTGGAACGGTCGTGCCAGCAACTTGTTCAATGGAGTTTCACCTTTCGGAGCGGAGGACTCAGGTGCTGGAGGCATGATCTGGAAGGTTCACGGAAGTAGCGTAGCTTCGACTCCGATCGCGATCGATGGGAGCGCTGCCGCATCTCAAGCGGTAGGTCCCGCCAACAACAGTGTGGAAATGGCTTACTCGGGAAGAAGTTGGCCCAAACTAGCCAAGAAGCTCCTTCTTCTGATGCCCTTGGCAAAACAGGTCATTCATCCAAGCGATAGCACGCTGGGCGGTTTGAGCAGATCGCCCAGTCCAGGCTTGACTCTGACCTATTCCCGCTTGCTGCAGGATACTTTCGATCCGCAGTGGTGGGGTTCTCCTGCGGTGTTCGGGATCAACTCGGCGGGCAAGCCGGTTTTCCTCCGAAACGGCACTCCATCGGGGACTCAGGAGTATTCGTTGGCCGAGATCAACTTCTCCCTGTTTTGGGGTCTAGCCGTTCAAGCCTACGAGGCGACCCTCGCGGCGGACGACACGCCACTGGATCACTTTCTCCACGGGATTCCGGATGCCCAATTCGGAGAGCTCGAGCAACGAGGCTGGGCCATCTTCAACAGCGATCAAGGTCGCTGTGTTCAATGCCACTCGGGTTCCCTGATGACCTCGGCTTCTACCGAAAACGTTGCACTGCAAGGCCGGAGTCAGCTTCGAACGCTCCGCGACGGGGGTCAGGCGTTTTTCGATACCGGTTTCTTCAATATCGGGGTGCGCCCGACGAGCGAGGATGCAGGGGTCGGAGGGAAGACGCCGTTTGGCTCGACGCTGAACTTCTCGAGTGGAGATCACTCAGGACAAAAAATGGCAGTGGAGGGCGCATTCAAGGTTCCCGGCCTGCGAAATGAAGCGCTGACCGGTCCTTACTTTCACAACGGAGGGAAAGGAACCTTGGAACAAGGTTTAGAGTTCTACCATGACCGTGGAGATTTTCGTTCCGTCAATCGCGCAAACGTCGATATCACTTTGGAGCGGATGAAAATCGGGGGTTCCGATCAGCGGGCGTTGGTCGCGCTCATTCGCAACGGCCTGACTGACTCCCGGGTCGCTAACGAAAGTGCCCCATTTGACCATCCGGAGCTCTTCGTGCCGAACGGTCATCTCGCCAATGGCAATGACGATCTCGTTCGGTTGCCTCCAGTAGGTGCTGCCGGCCGCAGTGCCGAAGGACTACCGCCTCTGAAACCGTTCCTACAATGACTCATTCGAAAAGAAAAGTTGGAGACTGATATGAAGACCTTGATCTACGTGGGAATGGCTTTTTGGGCGGGGATGAGCTCTCCCGTCCGTGCTGAAGCTAACGTGCCCTTCAAGATGGCGGATTGCGAATTCAGCCGGTCAAATGGCGATGACGTGTACAAATGCGCGGCCGAAGTCCTCCGCTGTCCTTCCGGTTGGACGAGCGCGCCGGTGAGTGATCACTTTCTTTGCCAGCCCAGGCTGAGCGTCAACTGTGATGACGGCGAGAAGTTCCAGGGCCGTTGGAAACAAGGTCGCTTCGGTCACCATTTGCGAATCCAAGGGATCCTGGAGGACGGTCCTCGATCCGCCGATGGGCCGACGCTGGATATCCTGACCGATGCGTCCCAGGGAAATCCCGCACGACTCTCCGTTTATGGCGATAGTCTCGAGGGGTTCTGCTCCCTCTATTCACCGAGTGATCGGCCTCCGGGTGGCGGGCTCAACCCATGAGAACCCCCGTAGTAGTCTGGGTTTGGATCAGTCTCGCGGCATGTCTCTCGGTGCGCCAAGCTTTGGCCGAGCCTCCTCGGCCGGTGCCGGTCCAGAACCATAGTCCTCCGCAGCCCAAAGCAGGACGGTACACCGAACACTTCGATCAAAGTGTGTTGTCCGAGCTAGTCGGTCGGGGGCAGATGGCGGAAGCAGTCAGGCTAGCGTTCGAGAAGGGGGACGGATTTTTTGATAACCTCTTTCTCGCGGATAGTGTCTTCGGTGCAGGTGCGAATGTCGGGCAAGGGCAGCGCTTCACCCGTGTGCCGCGCGCGGACCTTCGTGGGCCAGGAGAGTGGGCTAACCATGTGCCAGCGCGCGCGACGGGACCTAACGCTGCTTCCTGCCTCGAATGCCATACGGTGCCCGAGCACGATGGAAGCGGATTGGCCTCCGCCAACGCCATCCGTGACCCACTTCACAGCGGCAATCCGGCCCTGTTCATCAGCCGTAACACGCCTCATTTGTTCGGGATGGGAGCCGTACAGCTTTTGGCTGAAGAGATGACCGAAGATCTCCAGGCCATCCTCACGCAGGCGAAGCATGAAGCCTGCGGAGACGGAGCTCCAAGCCGGGGTAATCCGGTCCGCAAAAACCTGCTCTCCAAAGGCATCGATTACGGATGGATCACGGTTCAGGAGTCTGCGCCTGCCGGCTCCCGATCCCGCTGCAACGTCCGATCGGGCGAAATCCGAGGTCTCGACAGCGATTTGGTGGTCAAACCGTTTCAATGGAAAGGCGTGGTTCCGACGATCCGAGCCTTCAATCGGGACGCCGCCTACAATGAAGTCGGATTGGAATCGGTGGAGTTGGTGGGGGATGGCGTCGATGGCGACGGGGACGGTGTTACGGACGAAGTGGGCGTGGGTGATTTGACTGCGCTCACGGTTTACGTCGCGGGACAACCTCGTCCCACGACCAAGCAGGAGATGGCCTACTGGGAGATCATCCCGCAATTGTCTCCTGGAGAGAATCAGGCGATTTCGCGCGGTGCTCGGACTTTCGAGCGGGTTGGCTGCGCCGTTTGCCATGTGCCGGAGATGAAGCTGAAGAACTCTGTTTTCAGCGAGCCCAGCCAAAGTCCCTACTTTCGTGAGCTGCTGCTTCCGGATGGGGAGAGGGCGGTCGCGAAAGGAATCGATCCCACGAAAGCGATCCAGTTTGATCTGACCCATGATGTGATCGGTGACTTCAAGATCGGTTTGTTCCAGAAGGACGAGGCGGGAATGACCCGCGTTCAATTGTTCGGAGACCTGCAGCGCCACGACCTCGGGGTCGAGGATGCCGAGTCCATCGACGAAACGGGTGACGGCATGTCGACCTGGATGACCCGGAACCTTTGGGGAATGGGTTCGACTGCCCCCTACATGCACGATGGGCGTGCGACCACGATGGGTCAGGCCATCGACAGTCACGGCGGGGAGGGTGCGGCGTCCCGGGCAATGTACTACGGGCTTTCGACCCAGGAGAAGGACGACCTCGAGAAGTTCCTTCTGAACCTGCGAATCTTCAAACCTGTGGACGACGATAGTTGAAACCCATTTTTGCATTCAAGCAAACCCAATACTCAATGAAAATTCAAAGTTCACTGAAAACCTAAAAGCTTACTGAAAACCTAAAAGGTAGACCGATGAAAAACAGAAATAGTGTTCGCGTCCTGGCAGCGTCCTTTGCCGCCGCAGGGCTATTGGCAGTCTTGGGAGCCGGCACTGCGCAAGCAGGAGTGCAAGCTTGGCGCTACCAGAAGCTGGTGGAGTCAGCTCGCAAAGCGGAAGCGGAGGCTGCGGTTCCGGGTCTCAAAGCGATCACCCAAGCTCCGCAAGCCGGAGAGATCGAGAGCCTGACTCTGGACGCAGGCTGTTCGGCTAGCGACAATTGGTGCGGAGGAACGATGGTCATCGGAGGCCAAACCGTCGTTATTCCCCGCAATCTCTTGATCGACTTCCCCGCGAATCGTCTCAGCCTCAAGCAAGCCTTCGAGCAAGCATCGGCAGGTTGTGTTTCCGTCAATCAAAGTGGACTGGCACGGACCGACTCATGCCGGATCGCGACGAAAGGCGCGTTCGCCACTCTCAGCTCCAATCGCGACGACTGCGGACGCACCATCGTGGGTGACCTGTTCATTGCCAACGGACCCGAGTTCGTCACTTCACGGGTCACCTTCATCAACTTCACGGAGGGCTATTTTCGGTTGGGGGGAACCCTGGGGACCGATGCGGGTGGCACGATCGTGCGGGCCAACGACCCTACCGGACGCTTCACAATCCAGCAGGGGACAGGATGTGTCGCAGGAACACCAAACTGCAGCCCGGACATTCGTTTCAACAGCGACCCCGACAACTACACGGTCTCGTTTAAGGATGGATACCCTGCGTGCCTACCGAGTCGATCGGTGACGTCGAGCCATCCCGTGGCCGCTGGTCCGACGGGAGCCGGGGATCCCCTCTGTCCTGACACCAATCGGACCGCGGCGGTGGCTCCGAATTTCTTCGTCAACGACTCGCGGCGTTTTGCCCCGGTGCAGGTAGGCGATACGGTGGCGGCATCGGGAGGTTTCGTGACGGTAGGGGGAGTGACCTATCTCTCTGCCCATACGATCAACGTGATCCTGGGGCTGAGTACACGGGAGACCGCCGACCAGCCTGACTACGTGAGTTTTGAAAGAGTCGTGTGGGCGCTGGCTCCTTTCCCTGAGACCCATTCCCGGGCAGTCTTCACGGGTTTCAGCACACTCCCGAACTCCCAGCTTGATATCTTCGCGCTCCGCGTAGACCCGAGGACCAACACCCCTACGCAGGATCCCCTGACCTCGACGGTGGGCAATCCCAAGACGACTAACCGCCTTCGCGCGGGTCCAGGGGGCAAGTTCCAGATCTCGCTGGACGTGCACCTGCTTGCGGGTGCCCCTGTGCCCCCCAGCATTTCTCCCTGCATCCATTTGGCAAATGCCGGGTTCGCAACTTGTTCAGGAGGAGGCACGCTGGCCGAGGAATTCAGCGTGCTGAGTCCTCCTTCTCGCGAAATCCAAGCGGTCAGTCGCCGTCGGGTACCCGTGAGTCCTGGGATCTTTGCCGTCGATATCCGGGGGAGGCGGACCCAGAGCGGCGAGTTCACCATTCCCCTCGGAGCGGGTCTGGGAGGGGTGGTTCTGGGCGAGCCGGGAGAGGCGGATCTGGGAACTGGTTTTGATCCGCTCATGCTTGAAGCCTTACCTTGGACGTTGGATCGTCGCACCAGTCCCACGGGTTGCACTTCCGCCGGCTGCGAAGCGGCCGCTCAGCCGCTGATACCTTATCCGGTTTCCGGCAAAGACATTCGTAACCTCTCCATCGCCAACGGCGCACCGGCGAGCGTCGTGGACCGGGTGATCACCTTCTTCACTTCCGTGGGAGGGCGCTTGATCCCTCATCTCCTGACAGTTCCGCCCGGCGCAGCCTGTGCGGCTCCTGTCGAAGCGCTTCATGTGGATGTTGCTGAGTTCAGATCGTTCACGAGAACTTGGACTGTTACTGGAACCGATAGTCTCACGACTCCTGGAACCGTGATCACGGTCTTCTCGGGACCTGCGGTGGGAGGGACCGTTATTGGCACAGCTCCTGTGAGCCCTTCGGGTGGCTGGATCATGGTACGGGCCGGTTCGCCGGTTTCTCGAGCCAATCGAATCAGCGTGCAATCCTCAGCGGGAGCAAAG
>JAYVNB010000117.1:0-5817 GCA_043759365.1 Bacteriovoracaceae bacterium
GGTTCCAGCGGCCGGCCTAACCGTTCAATGCGACCCGAAGCGAATGCTGCAAGTTCTCTCCAATCTCATCGGAAACGCGATCAAATTCACTCCGCCAGGCGGTGAAATCGAGGTCAGCGTGTGTGAAGGCCCCGAAGAAATCCGTTTGGTCGTGCGGGATACCGGTCCCGGGATCGATCGCGCCCACTCGCTCAGGCTTTTTGACCGATACTGGCAGGCGCGCCAGCAGAAAGGTTCGTCACCCACCACTGGGACGGGTCTGGGTCTTTACATCGCCAAAGGCATCGTCGAAGGGCACGGCGGTCGTATCCAAGTCCAAAGTGAGTTAGGAAGTGGCGCAGTTTTCGAGGTTTTGCTTCCGAGAAGGCGTCAAGAGTCAGTCGCTTGATCGTCCCGAAGCCTTTCCTGAGCCCAAGTTCGAAGGGGTCCCAGCAAGTAAAGCGATCCAGTAACCAAAACCAGATCGCGAAAGTCGGCCCTGAAAAGAGTGGCCTCCAAGGCGCGGACGGGATCTGCCTCCAGAATGACTGCTTGGGAGCGCCAGGGCTCTCCATACTCCTCGATCCTACGGCCCTTGAAGGGGGCCACAGTCAGGGTGATCGAGGGTGCCTCCTCGGGAAATGAAGCAAGACCTCGCGCAAGCTCTCGATCCCTGCGGGATTGTGATCGCCGGAAAAATGGATCCTCCCCACCCGTTCCATCCGGCCTGGCCAGCGAACGGCCGAGAGCGCTTTCATGACACTTCCAGGATCCATCCCGAGGGTCTCGAAAACTGTCAATGCGAGTGTGGCGTATTCTCTTGATTCGCGCGCGGTCCCCCAGGCCTCAAGAGCCTGACACGCACGCACGAGGGCTTCATTCCGGCCACGACCGAGCAGCGCACGAACCTCCCGGGACTTTTCTCTGTCGGCGACTGCATCAACCTTCTTGAACAAATCGCCGTGTCTGCGGGTCAGGCAGCTGTCGCAGCGACCACGATCCACAACGAACTCATGTCGTGCTAGACTCCTTTGCATGAAAGCCCGACGCGTTCTGAACGGCTCCCAGTTCCACGCGCTGATCGAAAAATTCCTTTTGAAATCCGAAGCCGAGAACAACTTGTTTATCGGGATCCTCGGAAGCCTCGCGAGAAACGCCAGCCCCGTTCCGGACCCCAACTGGTACTTCGTGGTTGAATCCCGAGAGAAGGTCATCGAAGGCGCTGGAATGATCACTCCCCCGAATCGCATCATCCTGACCTCGATGCCCGCCGAAGCGACGCAAGCATTGGCTCGTCACGTGCTCGAATCCGGCGCGCCTCTTTGCGGGGTCATTGGCCCCGCAAAGACCACGACCCACTTCTCACAGGCTCTCGAGGGGTCGACCGCTGGAAACTCCCACGTCCGGCACCGCCAAGGAGTGTATGCGGCTACCCGGGTAGCGCCCCCTTCAGAAGCCCCCCGTGGCGGCATCCTTCGACCCGCGCACCCGGCCGAGGAGGGCCTAATCGACCAGTGGGGCTCTGAGTTCATCCGTGAGACTGGAATCGATGCTTCAGACTCGAAGAAACTGGCCGAAAGGCTCATTCGAAGCCAGCAAGTCTTCGTCTGGGTCCATGAAGGGACTCCTCGCACCATGGCAGCTTGGAGTGGGCCGACTCCCCATGGTGTCCGAATCAACCTCGTCTACACTCCCCCGCCCGAACGCGGGCACGGGTGGGCTTCGCACGCAGTCGCGGCACTCACTCAAAAGCTGTTCGACGAAGGAAAACGGTTCTGCTTTTTGTTTACGGACCTTGCCAATCCCACTTCTAACCGGATCTACCAGCGCATCGGCTATCAGGCGGTCAGTGAGTTTCTCGTGCTCGACTTTGATCCTGGAACCCGCTGATCCGAACTCACCGATGACGATGCTTTTTCTTTCCGTAGGATGCGCCCTTGGATTTGGACTTCTGGGAAGAAGCAGGAGCGCGATTTCCACGGCCGGATTTGTTTTTGGCGAACTTGGCCGATTTCCTTCCGGTCTTCTTGTTCTTGGAGACTTTGGAGTTCTTGGCCAATCGAGTGTTTTTCGATGCTTTGCCAGGGTGCTTGTTCTTGGCCAACTTCGCACTCCGCTTCTCATGTCCGGGGTGCTTTTTGGCGCCATGGGAGGAGTTTCGGGCATGCTTTTCACCCTTGGCCCCTTTGCCCTTCTTTTTGGCGGCATGACTCGTTCCGTGCTTGGGTTTATGGGAATGCCCGGAAGGATGCGCCTTTTTTGCAGCGAAAGCCGTCGAGGAAAGGATGAAACAGAGCATTGCCGACACCAAGAATCGCAACATCATGATCACTTTTCGGCGTTTCGAGGCTGAACTTGAGTCACGCTGACAGATGCCATGGTAAGCCTGTCGAATGAGTAAAGTCGTTTCCCTACGCGGCGTAAATGTCCTCGGCTCCCCGCTCGAGCCCTGCTGTCAGGATCCTGTCACCGGCTTTCACCGCGACGGCTTTTGCCGGACTTCCGAGGAGGATCGCGGTTCCCACGTGATATGCGCGATCATGACACGGGAATTCCTGGATTTCTCAGTGGCCCAGGGCAATGACCTCGTCACACCCCGACCCGAGTTCGGGTTTCCCGGACTGAAGCCAGGCGACAAGTGGTGCGTTTGTGCCGCACGCTGGAAGGATGCCCTGGAAGCGGATGTCGCTCCACCCGTGATCATCGAAGCGTGCCATCCAAGAGCGCTTGAGTTTGTGTCCTTGAACGACTTACACGCGCATGTCCTTCACTGAGCTCGCGATCGATCCGGACTAAAAAGCCTCGTCGAAAACCACCGACTCGCGCTTGTTCTCAAAACCCTTTTGGTATTCGGTCACGCGCTTCTCGAAGAAGTTGGTGAGCGGTTGGACGTCCTGAAGGACCATGAAGGGAAATGGATTCCGAGTCAGGTACTTCTTTGGCAGGCCCATCTGGGCCAGGCGTTGGTCCGCGCAGAACTCGAGATACTCCTTCATCAGGGCGGGAGAAAGACCGGAGACGCCCATGGAAAGCGCGTCTTGGCAGAACTCGAGCTCCACTTGAAGAGCCTCTTCCATCATCGTGTAGATGTCGCGAGTCAGTTCCGCATCGAAAAAGTGCGGGTACTCCTTACGGATGACCTGGATGACTTCCATCGCGCCTTCGATATGCAGGCTTTCATCGCGGAAAATCCAGTTCGTCGCGGTAGCGAGTCCCGGCAGCAAGCCCTTGTTGCGGAGGAAGTACACGTAGGCGAAGGCACCAAAGAAAAATAGCCCTTCCACGCAGCCGGCGAAGCAGATCAGATTACGCAAAAACTGCTTCTTCTTGTCGTCCGTGTCGAGCTTGTCGAGCTTATCGATCGAGTCCATGTACCGGAAGCAGAAGTCGGCCTTCTTCTTCACCGAAGGAATCGTCTTGTAGGCGTCAAAGGCTTCGCGACGCTCGTCCGGATCCGGGATGTAATTATCCACCAGCAGCAAGTAGGTCTCGACGTGCAACATCTCGTCAAACAACTGCTTGCCGAGGAACATCCGGAATTCCGGCGAGTTGACGTGTTTGTAGAAGTTCAGGACCAAGTTGTGGGCCACCAAGTTGTCCGCAGTGGCGAAGAATGCCACCAGACGCTTGATCATATGCCCTTCCCGCTCGGGAATGCGGTCGCGGAGATGCTCGAAATCAACCGAGAAGTCGATCTCGTCGGTGGTCCAGATGTTCTTCTGGCTGTCCCGGTACATTTGATAAAACCGGGGGTACTTCATCGGACGAAGCGTGAGATCGAGCTCGGTATCCAAGATCATTACTGACAAGCCTCGCAGGATGCTGGGTTTTCAAGCGAACAGACGACCGCTTCTTCCGGCGTGAACACCTGGGCGGGAATCGCGGCTCCTGCCGCCTCTGCTCCGGTTCCCTGTCCCGTGATTTGGCTCAACGTCTTCTTGATCGAAGTCTTCGCGCGCGAGCGCAGGTAGTAAGTCGTTTTCACTCCCCGCTTCCAGGCGTACATGTACATCGACGAGAGTTTCCCGATGGAAGGCTCTTCGAGGAACAAGTTCAACGACTGCGACTGGCAGATGAACGCTTGGCGCTCGGCCGCCAGATCGATCAGGGTTTTCTGAGAGATCTCCCAAGCAGTCTTGTAGAGCTCCCGAAGCTCGAGCGGGATTGCCTCGATGTCTTGGATCGATCCCTCACTCTCGATGATCTTGGCTCGAATCGTGGGTGTCCACAACTTGGCGCGCTTCAGGTCGCGAATCAGGTAGCGGTTCACTTGAAGGAACTCCCCGCTCAAGGTCTCGCGCTTGAAGAAGTTCGAGATCTGGGGCTCGATCGACTCGTAGGAACCGACGATCGAAGCGATCGTGGCGGTCGGTGCGATCGCGATCAAGAGGCTGTTTCGAAGGCCTTTGGAGCGGATCTCGTGGGCGAGACCATCCCAATCGAACTCCCCCTCAGGGCATGCGCCCCCGGTCTCGCGAGCGAGATGAGGCTGAAGGTGCCCATCGGCGTAACGGGAGTCCTTGAATGCCGGAAAACTGCCTTCGGCCACCGCAAGCGCCAAGCTCGTCTTGAGGGCGTGGTAGTAGACGGTCTGCTGGATCTTGGCCGAAAGTGCCCGGGCCGCTTCCGATTCGAACGGCAAGCGCATCTTGAACATCACGTCTTGAAGGCCCATCACACCCAGCCCTACCGGGCGCCACTTGCGATTGGAGTCGCGTGCTTCTGGGGTCGGGTAATAGTTCACGTCGACCACGCGGTCGAGGAACTTCACTGCGATGCGGGTCGAGGCCGCCAGCTTCTCGAAATCGAAACTCAAGTCCTCCTTCACGTAAGTTGGAAGGTTCAGGCTGCCGAGGTTGCAGACCGCCGTCTCCTTCGACGAAGTGACTTCGAGGATCTCGGTGCAGAGGTTCGAGCTGTGAATGGTGTTGCCAGGTTGGCCAGTCTGGGCCGAACGCCGATTGGAGGGATCCTTGAAGCAGATCCAGCCATTTCCGGTCTCGGCCAAGGTTTGCATCATGCGGGCGTAGAGGGCGCGCGCCTGCACCGTGCGCATGGCTTTGCCTTCTTTTTCAAGGCGCTCATACTCGACCTCGAAGTCGGGTCCGTAAAGTTCGCGAAGGTTCGGGGCGTCCGAAGGCGAGAACAGGCTCCATGCGGAGTCGGTTTCAACGCGCTTCATGAAAAGATCGGGGACCCAGAGCGAAAGATTCAGGTGGTGCGTCCGGCGCTCTTCAGCCCCTGTATTGTTTCGCAATTCGAGAAAGTTCTCGATGTCGGCGTGCCAAGGCTCGAGGTAGACCGCGGCCGCGCCCTTGCGCTTACCCCCTTGGTTCACCGCATGGACCGAGGAGTCGAATACTTTGAGGAACGGAACGATCCCGTTGGAAAGACCGTTGGTTCCCTTGATCAAAGCGCCGGAAGCGCGGACTGAAGTCCAATCGATCCCAATGCCGCCCGAGAATTTCGAAAGCTGGGCGCAATCGGCGATCGACTTATAGATCCCTTCCAAGCTGTCGTCCGCGACGGTCAGAAGGTAGCAGGAGCTCATCTGGGGGTGGCGGGTCCCGGAATTGAAAAGTGTCGGGGTTGCCGGCATATACAGGAACTGGCTAACGATCTCGTACAGCTCCATCGCTTCTGCCAGGGTTTTCGAGAGTCCGAGCGCCACGCGCATGAAAAGCCACTGCGGGCGCTCGATGAGCTTGCGGGACTTCGGGTGACGAAGGAGATAGCGGTCAGCGACCGTCTTGAGGCCAAAGTACTCGAACAGGTCGTCGCGCTCGTGGCGAATGGCGAACTCGAGAGACCGGACATCCTGCATCGCGAGGGACGAGA
>JAYVNB010000118.1:0-17005 GCA_043759365.1 Bacteriovoracaceae bacterium
CCCCACCGCTCCCATTGAACGATCCGGATCGCAAGGATAGGAGAAATCTTTGATCTACAATATCAAGCGAGATCACAACCGGTTTCGACAGATCGTCAAAGGGAAGATCAAGCAAGATCTGAAGAAGTACGTCACTCATGGCGAAATGATCGGCCGCAAGGGCAAGGAGATGGTCACCATCCCGTTGCCTCAGATCGACATTCCTCACTTCCGTTTCGGGGAGAAGGAGCAGGGCGGCGTAGGCCAAGGCGAAGGCAAGGCGGGGGACCCGGTCGGGCAGGGCGACCCGAACCAGCCTGGGCAAGGCGAGGCAGGCAACCAGGGGGGTGAGCACCAGATCGAAGTCGATCTGACGTTGGCGGAGCTGGCCGAGATCTTGGGCGAGCAGCTCGAGCTTCCCAAGATCGAGCCGCGCGGGCACAAGACCCTCAAGTCCCGGACCGACAAGTACACTTCGATCGCTTCGCAGGGGCCGAATTCGCTGCGCCACTTCAAACGGACCTTCAAAGAAGCGTTGAAGCGCCAGATCTCGACGGGAACCTACGACGCCGATCATCCGATCATCATCCCGACCAAGAAGGACATGCGGTTCCGCTCCTGGAAGTCGGACGTGAGGCACGAGAACTCGGCAGTCATCATCTACATGATGGACGTTTCGGGCTCCATGGGTGACGAGCAGAAGGAGATCGTCCGGACCGAGGCGTTCTGGATCGATACTTGGCTGCGGTCGCAGTACAAAGGCATCGAGACCCGTTACATCATCCATGACGCCACTGCACGCGAAGTGGACGAGGACACGTTTTTCAAGACCCGCGAGAGCGGGGGCACTTTGATCAGCTCGGCCTACAAACTTTGCGAGAAGATCATCGAGACCGACTATGGCCCGACCGATTGGAACATCTATCCGTTCCATTTCTCGGATGGGGACAACTGGTCGGGCGAGGATACGAGGCTCTGCGTCGAGCTCCTCGAAAAATCTCTGCTTAAGGTTGCCAACGTCTTTTGTTACGGCCAAGTGGAGTCCCGCTATGGTTCAGGCCAGTTCTACAAAGATCTGAAGGAGCACTTCGGGCAGGAGCACGAGTCCGTGATCCTTTCCAAGATCGAGAACAAGGAAGGGATCCTGGGTTCCATCAAGGATTTCCTCGGGAAAGGGAAATAACCATGCTCTCCGGCTCCTACGACAGTCAGCTCACTTCCGACTTGGTCGAGATCCGCGATAAGATCCTCGGTTATGCCAAGGGTTACGGACTCGATCCCTTCGAGACGATCTTTGAAATGGTCGATGCCGATCAGATCAACAGCTTGGCCGCCCTCGGCGGTTTTCCGGTGCGCTACCCTCACTGGCGCTTTGGGATGGACTACGATCAGCTCGACAAGGGCTACAGCTGGGGGCTTCAGAAGATCTACGAGATGGTGATCAACACCAATCCCTCTTACGCCTACCTGATGAAGGCCAACAACCTGGTTGACCAGAAAACCGTCATCGCGCACGTCTACGGCCACACCGATTTTTTCAAGAACAACTACTGGTTTTCGAAAACCAATCGCAAGATGCTCGATGCGATGGCCAATCACGCCGTCAAGATCCGCGGCTTCATGGACCGCTACGGTCAAGACATCGTTGAGAACTTCATCGATCGTTGCCTTGCGCTGGAGAGCCTGATCGATCCCTATTCGCCTTTCGTGAATCCGAAGCCGCGCCCGGATGCCAATGCTCCCGAGGAGGAGGTGAAGGAACCAGGACGGATCAAGTACGACCGCCAGTACATGGATCAATTCATCAACCCTCCCGAGTTCATGGAGGAGCAGCGCAAGAAGCTCGAGGCCGACGCGAAGAAGGCCAAGAAGATCCCGGCCGAGCCTGAAAAAGACGTGCTGAAGTTCCTTTTGCAGTTCAGTCCGCTCGAGCAATGGGAGTGGGAAGTCCTCAATATCGTCCGGGACGAAGCCTATTATTTCGCTCCCCAGGGGCAGACGAAGATCATGAACGAGGGCTGGGCTTCGTACTGGCACGCCATGATCCTCACCCAAAAAGCCTTGAACGATTCGGAGATCGTCGACTTCTGCGACCATAATGCGGGAGTGATGGCCTCGGCGCCCGGCAAAGTGAATCCGTATAAAGTGGGGGTGGAGCTTTACCGCGACATCGAGGACCGCTGGAACAAAGGAAAGTTCGGCAAAGACTACGACGATTGCGACGACATGGTGCTCAAGGCTAAGTGGGACAAGAAGCTCGGCCTCGGCCGACAGAAAATTTTTGAGGTCCGCAAGGTTTGCAACGACGTCACGTTCATCGATGAGTACATCACCGAGGAGTTCGTCGAGCGCCAGAAGCTTTATACCTACAACTTCAACCGTCGCACCAACCAGTACGAGATCGCGGAGCGGGATTTCAAGAAGGTGAAGGAAAAACTGCTGTTTCAGCTCACCAACCGCGGACAGCCTTACATGTATGTGGTCGACGGAAATTTCCAGAACAAGGGCGAGCTGCTTCTTTCGCACAAGCACCAAGGGCTTGACCTCGACGTACGCTGGTCCCGCGAGACGATGCGCGCGCTTCACGAGATCTGGCGCAGGCCGGTGAACGTCGAGACCGAAGTCGATGGGCAGAAGAAGCTCTATAGCTACCAGGCGGGCGAGTTCGCGGAGAAGTTCCTGTAGAGCGCCGGTCCGGGGCCTCGCGCGGGCGACTGCCGGAAATTTGACGAATTCTGCGGTGGGGCTTGAAAAAATAGACTTCTCTCCCAGCGTCTGAGCTCCGCACTACCTTAGCGCTGAAACGGATCACGAAATCGAGCGCTGGTGAGCCTGCCTAACGGCTCCCGTTGGCCCTCTCGGGATGAATGCAGAAGCTGGCTCAGAAAGTTTGGACCGGGGGTTCGACGCGCCGAAGTCTCGTGAATTTTGCGGCGCAGTAGTGGGGCAGGTGACCGAAGTTCAGGATCCAAGAGTGGAAAAAGTTCAACCACACTGGAGACCTAGCTCGCTTCAGGGGTACTATTGCTTGGGCATCTAAATTGTAAGACCACTACCTGTAGTGGTCTCCCCTTTGACAGCGTTGAGAAATCTCGGCAGGCTTAAAACATCAGGACGATGGCAGAAAGGTCGCTCAGGATGAGTGGCCGGCAAGGAGAGAGGCCCAAGGATGGCAGACCTCCCGCTAGGGCTTTAAGGCTATTGGCTCACCTATCAACAGTTCGGAGAACTGATCATGGAAAAGATGACTTCGTCGCCGCAGACCCAAGACTTTCACGGGAAGGCTACCCGCACTTCCAAGCAGCTACTCAAAACCGAACCGCTTCTGGCTAGTCTCCTGGCTTCACGTTCGGGTGAAATGCATGTTGCGATCGATCGTCACTTCACGAAAGCCGGCGTCCATCCCTTGGACTCGCAGGTCTACGTGAAAGCGTCTTCCCGGATCAAGGACACTGAAGGCCGCACGGTTTTTGAAATGAAGGATGTGGAAGTGCCCGCTGCCTGGAGTCAGCTCGCGGTGGACATTCTGGTATCCAAGTACTTTCGGAAAGCCGGAGTGCCCGAGACGGGCCACGAAACGTCCGTCCGTCAGGTCATCCGCCGTGTGGCCCGCACGATCGCTCGAGAAGGGGCGCGCGCAGGTTACTTCACGGCGGCGGACTCCGAAGTTTTCGAGGAGGAGCTTTCCCACCTCCTGATCACCCAAAAAGGGGCGTTCAACTCGCCCGTTTGGTTCAATCTGGGTCTCCATGCGGAATACGGCATCGAAGGCTCGGGCGGAAACTTCGCTTGGGATTCCCACTCCAGCCGCGTGGTTGAGACCGAGACCGCTTACGCGCGCCCTCAGTGTTCCGCCTGCTTCATCCAGTCTGTGGATGACGATTTGATGTCGATTTTCCAATTACTCAAGAACGAAGCCCGCTTGTTCAAGTACGGCTCGGGCACCGGAACCAATTTTTCAAGCCTCCGCAGTTCGCACGAGAAGCTGGCGGGCGGGGGGACTTCTTCCGGCTTGATGAGCTTTTTGGAGGTCCTCGATCGCGGCGCGGGCGCCACCAAATCGGGCGGAACTACCCGTCGAGCGGCCAAGATGGTCTGCCTCGACATGGATCACCCTGAAATCGTCGAGTTCATCACCTGGAAGCAGCGCGAGGAGCGCAAGGTCGCCGCATTGATCCAAGCGGGATATTCGTCGGACTTCAATGGTGAGGCCTACAAGACGGTGGCGGGTCAGAACTCGAATAATTCGGTGCGTGTGACTGATGCATTCATGCAGGCCGTTGAAAAGGGGGGCGATTGGAACACGATTTCCCGCACGACGGGCGAAGTGGTCCAGACTTTCAAGGCCAAGGACCTCTGGCGGAAGGTGGCGGAGGCCGCATGGTCCTGCGCCGACCCGGGTCTTCAATACGACACGACGATCAACGAATGGCATACTTGCGCGGATACGGCTCGGATCTACGCCTCGAACCCGTGCTCGGAGTACATGTTCTTGAACGACACTGCATGTAACCTCGCCTCCTTGAATCTCGTGAAGTTCATGGGCGACGACGGCGGCTTCGATATCGAGAGTTACCGCAAGGCTTGCCGAGTGTTCATCATCGCGCAGGAGATTCTCGTGGACCTCTCGAGTTATCCGACCGATCGGATCGCCAAGAACTCGCATGATTACCGTCCACTCGGTCTGGGGTACGCCAATCTGGGTACGATGTTGATGCTGAAGGGTATCCCCTACGATTCCCCTGAGGGTCGTTCCTGGGCGGCCGCCCTGACGTCCATCATGTGCGGACAGGCTTACGCGGTCAGCGCCGAAGAGGCCGGAGTCATGGGGCCGTTTCCTGGCTATCCCGCCAACCGAGAGTCAATGCTTCGGGTGATCGCCAAGCATCGCGATGCGGCTCACGCCCTCGGCCAAGGCGAATCGCTTCGAGCTCCTGTCGAGAAGGCTCTGGTGGACGCGGCCAAGCAGGACTGGGATGTCGCGCTCAAGTTGGGGGAGAAGTACGGTTACCGCAATTCCCAAGTGACCGTCCTCGCTCCGACTGGCACGATCGGCCTCCTCATGGATTGCGATACGACGGGGGTGGAGCCTGATTTCGCCCTGGTCAAGTTCAAGAAACTCGCGGGCGGAGGGTACTTCAAGATCGTCAATCAGTCGGTCACGGGTGCGTTGAAGAACCTTCGTTACACGGATGCCCAGATCACGGACATCCTCCGCTACGTCTTGGGGACGCTGAAGTTGGAGGGTACCCCTTATGTCAACCGCGGGCTGCTCCAAGCCAAGGGCTTTGAGTCCGCCGAGATCGCGAACCTTGAAAAGGCTCTCCCGGGTACTTTCGAGCTCTCCTCGGCCTTTACGAAATGGGGACTCGGGGAGGAGACTTTGAAACGGTTGGGAGTGCCGGCGTCCGAGCTCGACAAGCCGGACTTCAATTACTTGCGGTTCATCGGTCTTTCGGAGCACCAGATCAACGAAGCCAATGAAGTGATCTGCGGCACGATGACGGTCGAAGGTGCTCCGCACATCAAACCGGAGCACCTCGCGGTATTCGATTGCGCCAACAAATGCGGACATAAAGGCAGTCGGTTCATCGCTCCCCTCGGTCACATCCGGATGATGGCAGCCGTGCAGCCGTTCTTGAGCGGAGCGATTTCCAAGACCGTCAATCTTCCCCAAGAGGCCACGGTCGAGGAAATCCAGGACATCTACTATCAAGGGTGGAAACTGGGACTGAAAGCGATCGCGCTCTATCGGGATGGATGCAAGCTCTCGCAACCGCTTTCGACGAAGTCCGAAAAGAAGGACGATGCAAAAATGGAGGTCAAGACTCAGGAGGCGAAAGCCGATGCCCAAACCGAACCGGGCGCGCAATCGACGTTCGCTCCAGTGAGGCGGAAATTACCGGGCAAACGGACTGGGTTTACCCAAGAAGCGGCGATCGCGGGCCATAAAGTCTACATCCGGACTGGCGAGTACGCGGATGGGGCTTTGGGCGAGATCTTCATCGATATGCACAAGGAGGGGGCCGCTTATCGAGCGATGATGAACTGCTTCGCCATCTCGGTCAGTCTCGGGCTCCAATACGGGGTTCCGCTGAAAGAGTTCGTCGACAAGTTCACTTTCACTCGGTTTGAACCCTCTGGAATGGTCGACGGTCATCCGAACGTCAAGATCGCCACTTCGATCGTGGATTATATATTTCGGGTGCTGGGTCTCGAGTACCTGGGCCGGACCGACTTCGTGCAAGTGAAGCCCCCCCTGGACAATCCATTAGCTCAGCCGCCGGTAGAGATGAAGCTATCGGGGCATTTGGCTGAAATGATGGGGGATGCTCCTCCATGCGACGGTTGTGGCCACACCACAGTCCGAAATGGGGCTTGTTACAAATGCTTGAATTGCGGGAACAGCATGGGTTGCAGCTGAGAGATCGCTCAGGTTTCAATCGCTAAAAGTGAGGCTGGGTCCGGAAACGGATCCAGTCTCTTTTCATTTCACACAGGCTTGTTTCACCAGGGTAGCAAAGCTTGGAGCTGAAGCCGAGTTCCGGAGGCCAGAGGGAGTTCAAGGCGCCAGGCGTGGAGCCAGAGTCGAGTCGACTCGGTTCCGCCATAAACCGAGTCTCCCAGGATCGGTAGTCCCGCATGCGCCAAATGCGCTCGGATTTGATGCAGGACTCCGGTTTCGATCTCGATCTCGAGATCCCATTCCCCCGAGTGTCCCCCGTTTGCAGGTCCGGGTCTGATCTGACGAAGGTGGGTGAGGGCCGCCTGAGGTTTTCCGCGGAACTCGGACTCACGGACGCGACGTCCTTGGGGGTCGAGGACCCGCATGCGTTTGGAGCTTTTGGCTGAATGGGCCATCGGATGATCCCACGTCGTCGGAATCGGGCGGTCGGAGGATCCGATCACTCGGGCACGATAGGTTTTCCTGACTTCCCGGCGTTTCCAGACTTCGACCAAGCGTTCGAATTCGCCCGAAGTCTTGGCGAAAACCAGGAGGCCGCTCGTTCCAGTGTCAAGTCGGTGAATCAGACCCGGCTCCAAAGGACTTCTTCCGGAGATGTCTTGGAGGGAGGGGCAGTGGGCGAGTGCCGCGCTCACTGCCGTACGCGCCTCTGTACTCTGGTGAGGGACAGAGGGGATTCCGCTCTCTTTGTGGAGGACGAGGATTTCAGCGTCCTCGTAAATCACAGCCAAAAATGAGGAGTCGGCTGGAAGGGCGCGCTGTTCCTCGGAGTTGAGCCAGGTCCCGGGATCAAGGCACTCGATCCGGTGGTGGCCAGGCGGAAGCAAATCGCTCGCTCGAAGCAGCGAGCCCCCGGTATGACGAAGGAGCCCTTCGGAGAACGCCCGACCGAGGCGACCTCGACTGAGGCTGGGTTGGATCTTACGAAGCTCCTCGAGGAGCAGGAGGTCGAGTCGGAGGGGATTGTCGGAGGGGCGGACTTCCAAAATGAGTTCCACGGAGTCTGTGTTACCCTAGACCGGATGTCCTTGCACAGCTTCCTTCTCCGCTGGGTTCTAGTCGTGACCCCGAGCTTGGCTATGGCGGCGGAAGGGACCCTTCCACGAAGTGGAGGAGGGCTCAACGACTTTTTCCAGTTGAACGAGGGCCTGCCCAAAGCGGTCTGCAACGAAGCAGCTTTGATGAAAGCACCCTCGTTGGAAGCACTCCACCCGGCACCCGACGCAGGATCCGGCGCAGGAAGGGAGCCTCTGCTCGAAGTTCAACTCCCGATGGAGGAGTCGGCACTGATCGGCTTTCTCCTGGGTGATTCTGCGATCCGGATCTCTTCCCCCGCCCTGCAAGTGGCCTCGGGAGGGACACCGACTGAGTTCGAGATCGCCAAGAGGAAGTTGGCTCTCGACGTTTGTGTGGCGGTCGTGACCCCCAACCGTTTGCCTAAGCTCCTTCAAGAGACGCCCAGTCGCTTTCTTCAAGCGCAGGTTTTTTCCCAGGATCGTTCCAGTCTCTCCTCGCAGGGCGGTCTCATCCTGGGCGCGCGAATCCTAGTCGAGGATCGAGCATCGCGATTTGGCAGGATCGGCGGGAAATGGTGGATTCCGGGTTGGCTGGAACCCTATGAAGTGCTTTCGGTCCGGGTAGGGCGTCGTGAGTATCGCCGGGTCGCGCATCCGGTCACTAATTTAACCCAGCTCATCGAAGTGGTGGGTCAGGGCGAGATGCCACTGGGGTTTGTGTTCCCGGCCGGGCAAGCGGCGCAGATCGATTTCGAGCCTTTGCATCGACGTGTGGACAGCGAAGCTTTTCGCGCGCGCAAAGTAGACATTTACCTCAATCGCATCGAGACGCTGGCGTACCGGTCGATGGCAGAGATCCCCGCGAAAGCCGCCGAGATCCGGAAGCTTCAAGAGCTTTACCGGGCTCAATTGCTTTCGTCCGCAGCTCTGTCGGCACCCGTGCCGTCGCCGGACGAAGCAGCGATTCGAAGGATCCTCGATCCCGTCTTTCAGGGGCAGGTCGCTCAAGCCCGAGTGAACGGAAACTCAGTGCAATTCGGCTTGCTGCTTCCCGATCCAAAACTTCACCAGATTTGGCTCGATTTTCGCCAAGCGATATTCAGATTCACCGGAAGTCGTCCATAGGCTTTTTGCAGGCTGTGAAGTCCAAGGAGGGAGGCGCTCCGGCTTCGGTGGCCGGGACTCGGGTGACTCGGTTGTTTTCAATGTGGCGGTCGGTGAACGAGGGGTCCGAGCAACACCCGGACTGAGGGGACGCGACGCCCGTCTTGCCACGGCGTTCGTCGAAAGTGTAATTGCACTGATACGAAGGGTCCTCTTTGAGGGCCCGCAGGATACCCTCGTGGGGAGCCACTAAGTTATACCGTTTGAGGGGTTTATTGACCCCGTCGCTGTCCTTGGGAATGATCGGCCGCTCGACTTGGGCTGAATTGTTGGGGTCCTTCGTAGAGCTCGTTCCAGGAGTTCCCGCAAGGGACCGGAGTTGATCGACCACCGGGTGAAGAGTGGGCAAGGTCAGGGCGCACCAGGCGTAGTTGTTCGAATTGTCGAGTTTAGCGACGTGGAGGGGTGGGTCGATGAATTGCTTGTCGGGGGGCATCGGCGCACAAGCCTGAAACCCGGTATCCTCCTGGTAGTTCGGCGTCCAAGGCTTGATGGGCCGAATCTGAACGGACTGAAGTTCGGGGGCTGGACTGTTGCGATTGACGGTGGCGATCGACCAGACGCTGGTCTCACGATTTCCGTTCTGTGGGTCGATGAGGTGCTTGAAAACCGGAATCGCAGCGGAGCAGGACTGGGTCGACGCGTCGTTCGTGGCCGGATCGCGGTGATCGATATGGGGGAGCGCGATTCCATCGACGTTCAGGTTTTCCCAGGCTGGGTCATTAGTGGCCAGGTATTTCAAATATTGAGCGCGGGGAATCCGGTCCCGGTAGTTGTCGTCCGTCACTCCGTTGTAGTCGAGGAGCGAGAACGGGCAGGGTTTCGGTCCGCGGATCGTGTACTCGGAAAATCCGTCGCCTGCGCGGTTTCGAGCGCTGACCGGGCGGTCGAGGACATAGATGACATCCACCCGGGGTGATCGGTCATTGATCATCGCACCGTTGGTGTTGAACTGGGTGGGGTAAGCGGCGAAGTAGCGCCGCAAGCGGTAGGTGGGCATCTCGGAACCGCCGTAGTTCTTCAGGAGGGGGCAAGAACCGTCTTTTTTTGGTTGGGCGGCGAATCCCAGGCAATTGACTTGAAAAGCGCTGTCCGCGCCGCCGGAGCCGGCAGTCAGGCCAGATGTCCCGCTTTTGTCGAGAAGCGCTTGGCAAGTCGAGCCTGAGTTGGAGCCGTCGCTCTGCCCCCCGGAGAGCTTGCTGGGGGCGTCGATGCCGATCGGGTAGTCCTCGCTCGGACTGAGGGCCAAGGCGAAGGTCGAATCCAGGGGATAGTATTGGCTGTCGGTGACGGTACCCTCAGGTGCGTTGCGATCGGGGGCCACCTTGGGGCAGATGTAGCCCTCATTCGGTCCTTCGTATTGAATGTCGCCCCGATCCGCGCGTCGAATGTAGAGGTTGTACGAGTAGGCTTGAGATGACATCGCAGGATCGTCCTTCAGCTGGTTGAAGTCTTCGCTGCAAGTGTCGACTAAGCTGTCGCCACTCAGCTTCTTGAAGCAAAACTGGTTGGCAAAAGCCATGCGGACGGTACCCCCGTCTCCGCTGACTACTGCCTTGCGGCTAGCGATGCGGGTGCCGCGCCGGAAATTTTCGAAGCAGCTGTAGCGCATGACGGTTTCGAAGGGACGACCTTGATAGTCGCTGAAACTTCCTTGGCCTCCGCTGCTCGCCTGGCGGGGGAACGAGTAGATATTGGTGACGAATGCATTGAGTTTGCGTCCAATGCCCGTAATGGTGAGATTGAGGGTGGTCCCGCTGTCAATTTCGTTCACCCAAGCATTCGGGGCCATGCAACGCAGACGATAGCTCTCGGAAGCTATCGCCGCAGTTTGCGCTTTGCGCTTGATCGTGACAGCGGTTCCGTTGGTATTGTTGACCTCGTTCCACTCGAAGTCGCAGTTGCACTGACCCTCCGTTCCACAAACGTCGCGGATGGAGCCGCTGGACGAAGCGGGATTGAACGAAACGGTAAGGGAGGGTGGTCTATCGGTCGCCGCTGGCGTGGGCTGGACTGCAAGCGTGTCGGTGATCGCGAAATAGGTGGAGACGCTACTGGGGACGCCCGATGGAAATGCGCTTGTCGTGAGCTTGGATTTAAAATTGCTGGGCAGGCCGCCGTTGGTGCAGGCTCCAGCCAGAAGGGCGCTCGCTCCGAGGAGGAATAGGGCTAGACGCTGATTCATGGCTGAACCTCTTGAAGGACGCACATCGGGTAGACCGGGTCTCCCCTGAGGGAATTGTTTTCGTTGACCACGGTGGGGTCGTACTTCTTGGGCGAATACCGGATTCGGAACTGCTCGCCACATTCGGCATGGGCGAGGACATTGGAGTCTGGATTTTGGTAGGGACAAGTGCCGACGCTTTTGAAGCGGTAGGGGATGTAAGGGAGCGCGGCAGCGTTACCTGCCCGCATGTCCTCACCGGTGACGCTTTCGGGAGAGACGACGAACACGTAGTCGCTTCGGTTGCCGTTGGGATCGAGATTGAGGGTTCGGAAAGTCTCCGGCTTGTTGTCCTGGATCACGGATCCGTAAGCCGAACCATGGGGGCGTGATTGTTGAATTGAATAGCTCAGATCGAATGGATCAAAGGTACCGTCGATCCCTCTTCCACCCGCAGTGCTGGGAGTATTCATGGCGTAGAGATCGGTCCCTTCCGCATAAGCGCGATGCCAGAGTCCGGGGATACCTGCACGGTTCCGGGTCGTGCGAGGTCCTCCGTTGCTGTCTGACGTGCAGCCCAAGCCCAGCGATCCGCACTCGGCGGGGAGTTCCAAGCGGGTCGGTTCCACTGCCTTGAGGCAGACGGCGCCTGCGTTCGTCTGTCCACCCATCAGCAGCACGCGGTTCGCGATGCGGTTGTTGAAAAACCCTTCGTTGCTCGGGTATTGGACTTGAGCTCCGCCACAGTCGTCGAAAACCTGGATTTTCTGGCTGGGGACCGGAGTTGGCCAGTTGCCGGGGTTGCAAACGATGCCACCCGGCAAATAGGCGGGGATCCTTTGGCTCATGTAGATTTGGCGCGTGGGCACGCTGGCTCGGAAAAGCCAGAGCTTAACCCAGCGGTGATTCACTGGCGTCACGACCTCGGACGGAGTGGGGCAGCGTTCGCCGGTTTGCGTTCGGATCGGTTGCACCCCGTAGCCCAACGGGCCCGAAGCGCCTTTGCTCTCTGAGTGGGTCATCGTGGATGGAGCGACGTAGGCGTTCAGCGGAAGGTTGAAGACCCCGAGCGCCCGGGAGGAGACCTTGAAAGAAGCGCGGTTGAAGAATGTGGGTTTCGGGGGATAGATCTGCGTGCTCGAATTCCCGGCCTGTCCACAGGATCCAGGAGAGGCATCCCGATCGCAGCCCATTGGAGCACTGCTGAACAGGCGGAAGTCGATGTTGCTGCCCAGGTCGACTCCTGATGAGAACGTCTGTCCTCCCGAAGTGCCGCTGTTGGAGGAGTCCGGCGACTTGAAGTCGCAAAGCCAGCCAGCCCCGTTTTTCGCATAGGCGGCGGGATTGCCGCTGAAGAGGTTGATCGTCGCTCCCATGTTGCCGGTGTAAAAATTGAGTGGGTAGGACAAGCTGGGATCATTCGATAGGAAAGTATCGATGACGCCGCTGGAGTCCATACTGCCGGACATGAAGTTGCCGATGACGATGGCGTCGCGGCACTGATGCCTGAGGACCTGCCTATAGTTCATTTCGTTGGTGTAGTCGGCAGTCGTGCCGGGATCCACAAATGTGAAGTTGAAGGTATTGGACTGGGTTCCCGTGGGAATGTGGCGAATGCTGACCCGGATTTCTCGGACAGTGATCGGAACCTGGTCGGCCTGGTTGTAGTCGCAGCGGATAAGGTTGTCTTCGTGGTGATCCGATGCGATCTCGATGATTTTAGGATCAGTTTCGACTGAACATTCGGCGCGCTGATCGGCGCAGAGTCGGCCGTTCCGGTCGATGAAGCCAGTCGCGTTCCTCCTCGGGATGGTCAGTCCCGTGGTGGCGCTGATGCGCGGCTGATCGAATGAGTAAACACACTGGCAGTCGCTCGGGCCGTCGCTTGGGTCGGTACTGCCGGTGTTGGATCCAACGGAGTTTCCAGTTCCCCGGCAGAAACGACCCAAGGCGCCCGATCCGTCCCCGATCAGATCCAGCTTCGAGCCCGGATAGGATTTGTCGCGGAGAACCCTGCTTAACCCAAGCACGCTGAGTGAGCCCGTGACTGTTTGGCCACCGGAGGCCGATGTGGAATTGAGCGCTTGCGTGAGCTTGGATTGCGTCTTGGTCGCCGAGCCGTTGGTGCAGGCGGTGACCGCGAGGACTGTCGAGCCCAAGCAAAGCCAGGATACGACGGATGCACGCGATGCGCTGTTGAAACGATTGCCCCTCAATTGAAAATCCCCCGGAAACGACAAGGATGCAAGGCTTGTACAAGGGGGTGCGGGCCTTGGAACTCCAAGGTATTCCTGAATTCGGTTTCAGAAACGCCGTCCAACTTCTGGGCAGAAGGAGGCATCCGAAATTTGAATTCGGGTGCAAGTACCTGATTTCCATGGGCGGATTCAGTATTATTTAAGTGCTGTTTAAGCATTTGTCCGTGTCCTGTCCTTGGGCGGCGCAGGTGCCTGTAATTGTCGAGGATTTCGCCGCGGTCCAAAACCCTGGGCGTGTCGGCGAGGACGCGGGGGTACGGAGTTCAGGGGGTGGAACGCTCCTCATAGGGGCCTTTTCGGACGAAAGCTCGCGCAGCCTGAGTCGACTTCGATGCTTGATCAGTAGGCCCGTACTTCAAGCCAAATGTTTTCGAGCTGGGAGTTGCGGGCGTCCCCGGAGTTGACGTCCTGTCCATAGCGGAGCGAGTTTCGCACCAAAGGCTTGGCCACTGCGCTCCAATCCAGGTTTTTCTGCTTTCGCGCTTCCTGGGCCAGCAAAAAGGAGGTGCCTCCCAGGTGGTAGAACGCTTCGAAGCTTTTGGGGTCCACGGAGATCTTGGAGAGCAGAAGGACTTGGATCTCGGCGAGCTTCGCGATCAGAATGTGGGGGTCGAGCTGAGCGTTTTTCAGGGCCTCGAGCTGGATGGTTTGAAGTTCGCGATCGGCCCAAGCGCGGCCGGTGTTGAGGTCGTCGGAGACCCGTTGACTTCGGACGGTTTCTTCCAGGAGCTTGCGGGCCGCCATGCCCTTGGACCCCAAGGGGCGGTCGAGGATCAGGGCTTGCTGAGTCCCTTTGGAATTGATGAGGACATAGCGATCCTGGGCACGATCGGAACCGGTAGCCGAAATGAAAAAACCGCGAGGGCGTTCGGCTTTCGGGATGGCTGGATTGTCGACTTCGAACCAGCGCAGTTCCCAGGCTGAGGGGTGCAGCGCTTCCATGGCTCCCAGGTGCTTGAGGAGCGAGAGTTTTCGGATGCGGATGCACTCGAAGCCGGAAGTGAAGAACCCTTCGGCCAGGCAGCGTTGGAGGGCAGCAGGAGTGACGCCGGATTCGGGGGTCCACGGCCCCTCGAGCGTGAGCTGGGTATCGGGCATGTCCCATCGCGCGATGATGTGGCCCACGAACTGGCGCGGAGGACCTTTTTCGTAGGGCAGCGAGTAGAGGATCGGCTGTCCACCGAAGAGCTTGGGCCAGGCGCCAATCGAGTAGAAAAAGGGCGCGACCATCCAATCGGCTTGGGCATCGGCTGCCGGAAAAAAAGGCCGCAGCCGGGTTTCTTCCGCGCGGCGCCAAGCGGGATGCTCACTGAAGACCTGGTCGACGAGGAAAATACCGCAGAATAGGCCAATCAGCGTCAGGATTGCGGCGCCGCCTAGGGGGCCCGGTCCATACGTCTCAATCTGATAGATTTTCGAAGTCCAGAATCCTCGCGGGGATCGGGGATGCTCGCGGTCGGAAGTGAGGCGCTTGAGCCGCCAGATCCTTTGGCCGAGAGTTCCTCCCAAGAGTGCTTGCTGGGCGATGATGAAGAAAAAGATGATCGAGACGAAGAGCGCGAGTGCGGGGGGGTCAAGAAAAGGCGGAATCCGTCCGGTGCGAAGCACGACCGCGAGGAGCCCGGCCATCCAGGCCAAGTCGATGAGCCAGGCTGCGAATCTCGTCGCCGGATGCGCGGGCTTGAAAAAAGCGCTATGGCCTCGAACTTCCGCCCGAGGCGCTCCATCCATGGAAATGCCGTTCATTTGACTCGCGTCCCTCCCGAGTTAGACTGGGTCTCTTGGATGATAACCCGTGAAGGTGGATGCGGGAAAGGGAAGGGTGACAAAGTGGATCTGTCTTCTTGGATCGGTACGGCCTTAGGGATCCTCGCGGTCGGGTTGGGTCAGTGGCTCTCGGGAGGAAGCCTCGGGCAGCTGTTTCAATTCGCAGCGCTTTTCGTGGTGATCGGCGGAACTTTGGCGGCCACACTTCTGGCTCATTCAGCTTCGGATATCCTCAAAGCACTCCGTGCACTGCCGCTGGTCTACAAGGAGTCACGTCTGGATGATTCCCCCTTGATCGAGGAGATCGTTCGCTTGGCAGTACTGGCGCGCAAGGAGGGGGTCTTGGCCATGGAACCCCAACGGGCGGGGATTCGCGATCCTTTGCTTCGCAAGTCCATCAAATATGTGATCGATGGTTTCGATCCGGGCGCCGTGAGGGAAATCCTGGACGCTGAAATCCAGAGAGGCGAGGACCAGGAAGCGCGTGCCGCGCAAGTATTCGAGTCGGCGGGATCCTACGCACCGACCATCGGTACTTTGGGTGCGGTGTTGGGTTTGATCCAGGTGATGGCGCGCTTGAGCGATCCCGCCAAAATCGGCGAAGGCATCGCAGTCGCGTTCGTCGCAACGCTCTACGGTGTCGTCTTGGCCAATCTTCTGCTTTTACCTTGGGCGGCTAAACTCAAGCGGCGAGCCGAAGGTCGGCTCGTCTCCCGCGAAATCGTAAAGGCTGGAGTGCTCGGGATCCTCGAGGGTATCAATCCCCACTTCCTTCAGGAAAGACTCCAGGTTTTCCGGGGTCCCACTTGAGTCGTCGAAGAGGTGCGCCCGGATCGGCTCCGGGAGGAGGATGGCTCGTCTCCTATGCCAACCTTCTCACGGTTTGTCTGGCGGTCTTCATCGCGCTCTATGCCCTGGCGCGCGGAGAACTCGAAAAGGTCAAAGCCGGACAGCAGCCCCCTTTGCACCCGGTCGCCGCCGCTGCAGCCGTATCCACGGCTCCGGTTCCACCTGATCTGAAAAGCAAGATCGAGGATGCAGTCAGCGCGGGACTCGGTGCCGGGCAGTCTGCGCTTCCGGGCTTCGAGACCCGGATGGAAGAAGAAGGCCTCCTGATCCGTCTCGCGATGCCTAGCTTTTTCCGCGAAGGAAGCTCCAGTGTCGAGCCTGAGCTGCTCCCCCTCCTCGAAAAGGTCGGACGGGTCTTGGCGGGTTCTCCTGCCCGGATTCGGATCGAGGGACACGCGGATCGCCAGGAGTTGGATCGCGCGGCCATGAGAGGGATTGACGGTTGGGAGCTTGGATTTCGAAGGGCCGAGTTTGTCGCTCGCTTTTGGACCGAACGCATGGACTTCCACTCGGATCGTTTGGCGTTGGCTTCCTTCTCGGCCTTCAAGCCCCTTCCGCCAGCGAAGGACCCTTCCGCGGGCCATTTCGCCAATCGCCGAATCGAAATCGTCGTCTTGAAGGAGCGGGCCCATGGAGCGGGCCCGTGAACCTCAGGTAAGCCAGAGGTTCTGGAGAGCGGCTCCGGAGCCATCCTTGCCGCGCAGGAGTTTCCCACTGTGCATCAGGATCGAGTGACCGTCCGATCCGAGGCTCCAAAATTTGCCTCTCAGGAACACATTCACACCGTGCTGGACTCCTGCCGTGTGGATCCGCGAAGGCATCGCATATTTGATCCACGCATCGTCGTAGGTGATTCGGTGTTGGTCCTTGGGATCATACTCCACTGGGAGAGGCGCGATGTTGTCTGCTTTCCAGGGGGCACCCGTCACGAAGTTCTTCTCGATGAAGGAGGGGACTGCGAGGAAGTCGATTTTACCTTCCAGTTTTTTGTAAGTGTCGGCATACCAGGAGTCGGCGCAATTGAGCACTCCGAGACGTCCGGCGGGAGTGGTGAAAACCGGGAGGGCGTCCACGCGACCGCATTCGGTGTAAACGATCTCCGGAGGAGTTACATAAACCTTGTGGACTGTCTCGGGGTAGGCTTCCCCATTGGGTTTGTAGACCAGGGTGGTGTTGAACAATTTGTCGCCCTTAAAGACGAGCTCACTTCCCCGGACTTCGAGTGCGGGGAGGACGACCGAACCCGCGACCACGGTCACGCCGTATTTTTTGGCGAGCCGCGAAAACACCGAATGGTAGATACGTCCCACTTGCTCGGCCTTCATCCGGAAGATCGCGTATT
>JAYVNB010000119.1:0-43570 GCA_043759365.1 Bacteriovoracaceae bacterium
TGGGCCTATCTCTGGGTCGACAAGACGAAGAAAGAAGGAATCCTTTTCGAGATGATGTGGAGCAACGAGGGAGACTCACCGGTTCCGCGCTTGCAGAAGCTCAAGGACATCTCCCTGACGAAAAACGAGATTCGTGCGGCGGGGGAGTTTGGATCCCTCGATCGGTATCGGATCGACCTGCACAAGAAGGAGATCGAATACGTGTACTCCGGGGACAACATCTATAAATTTTGGTGAGCCGCTCACGGTCGTCGATCGAGGTGAATCCGTAGCGCGACTTCCGAAGGAGAAGTGATGCTGACTCCTGCCACGCGCCGAGGCCCCGATAAGCCTTGGATCTCGATGGCGCGGATCCAGTCGCCTTGGGGCAACGGAACCCGATCGAGCTTCGCTTCCAACTCGAGCCAATTCAAAAGCCTCACGAAGTCGGCCTTCGTCGGATAGGCGCCGATTCCCGTGAGATAAGAGTAACGGAATCTCCCCAGCCTCCAAGCCTGGCGGGCGCGGTAGGAGAAATGCTCCTCATTCCCGGAATTTTCGATCGGATCTCCGGCTAAAAGAGGGTCGAGATTGACCGCTTTTCCATCCCTGAGTCTTCCGATCAGGATGTATTGACCCTGCCAGTTCGGGACTTGAGCATACATGTCAAAGGCCTGACGCCAGAGAACTCGATCCACCTCACGGGTGATCGCCCCGATTTTTTCTCGAGTGGGAATGGGCACTCGGGTAATTGGACCGGCAACCCCCAGAAAGTTGCCTGCCCAAGAAACCAGCCCTGCGCATCCGATCAGGATGACGATCGCGCCTTTCGTCCGCAGCCAAGGAGTGCGCACCTTTCGAAGTTGGACCGAAGGCCCCTGCGGAAGCCAGTGGCAGATCATCAGGATCGCGAGGGACCAAGCGATGAAGGTGGTGTGGATGGAAACCATGATCCCGATCGCGAGTGACAAGGCGCCCGCGCATCCGAGTGTCCGAGCGACTTTCGGTCTGAGCACGAGCAATACCGGACAAAGGCATTCGATGGCGAGTGCGCCCAGTCCCAACGCGGCGAGGATCGAGTCAGGCCATGTCCTCAGATACTCCGACAAAGGTGTTGAATAGTGAGCATCGCTGATCGCCAGTGCAAGCGCGCTCCCGTTGAGCCATTCGTGCAAGTTCATTCCTTGGGTGCTGAGAACCTTGTTCCAACCCGCCGTCAGGAGAAACAGCACCCCCTGGAGGAGGAGGACGCGCGTTGGGATTGAAGCATCGATGAAACCGCTACCGAAGCCTCTCCATTCGAGTTTTCCATTTCGGAACCCCATCCGAAAGCAGTCCGCACAAGGAGTGAGCGCAAGCCAAAACAAGGTGGCGCCTAGGTAGTCGTATCCATAATGCATGATCATCGCGGGGTATCGGGCCGCCGCTGTGTAACCGATCGAAGCGATAATCCCGGACCAGACGGGTTTCAAGCCGAGGGAAAAAACCAACGCAGCTATCGAGGAAATGAGCAGGAACCAGGTCTTTCCGAGGTCGCCTGGAATCCACTGGAGTAGCGAAAAAAAATAGCTTCCCTCGGGTGAAATCAGTCCATGGGAGCCATACCAAAGGTCGAACTCCATCAGCCGACAAGCCAGGTCGTAAGCGGTGGTCAAGCCGACCAGGACCCGCGCAAGGGCGAGCATGCGAACGTCTGCACTTAGCCGGGGTATCGGCCTAGGGGAGGGCCGGTTGGGTTGAACAGAAAGGGATTGATCGACCGAAAGCAAGATTCGAGCTCCTTGTCTTGAAAGGAAAGGTGCGTAGGGGTCTATTGAAGTCTAAGGCCAAGGTGACTCAACCCCCCCATTGATTCAGGAAGCGCGAAGAGTCAGCCGGCAACGAGGGAGACCCGATGTTTTTTGGACGGTTGCCGCAACGCCTGGGATAGAATCGGGAAATGCGTCTGCGACTAGTTGATCTCAAATCACTGGCGGCCTACCGGATTTTCACGGCGGGCTACCTGCTTTTTGACATCGGTCTGCGCTGGATCGATGCCCCCTTGGTTAACCATCCCAGTGTACTCGAGCCCGTCCGCCGTGAACTCACTTTCAGCCTTCTGCGCGCAACCGAAAATCTTCAGACTCTGCCGTTGGTTTGGGCCGCGATCGCGGCCTGTTACGTGCTTTTCCTGATCGGGTTCCGCACCCGGGTCTTCCATGCCCTGAGTCTGGCTGGATTTTTAAGCCTGCTGAACTACAACAACCACGTCCTATATGAAGGGGACGCGCTGGTTGCTTTCGGCCTCCTTTGGTCCCTCTTCACTCCCACGGGTTCGAAGTGGAGCATGGACTCCCTCCGGCAACCCGACTCCGCAAAACGGGTCAGGTCCTGGGGAGTGGCTGCTCTCAAGATCCAAGTGTGGGTCATGTATGCAGTGAGCGCCGCCTGGAAAATCACCAATCCCGATCATGATTGGACCTATGGTACTGCACTTTTTTACGGGTCGCGCTACGACTGCACGGCTTGGGGACTGGCTCCCTGGATCCAGTCCTTGCCATTTCCCCTGACCCGACTCCTGACCTGGTTCATCTTGGCCGTCTGGTGTGCTGTGCCTTTGATTCTGGTAGGTCGAGTTCGAACCGCGGCTCAACGGCGATGGGGGGTCGGGAGTCTGGTCTTCGTCCATGCGCTTCTCTGCAGCACCCTCTACGTAGGAGCGTTTTTTTGGGCGATCCTTCCCTTGCTACTTTTGTTCTTGGAACCTTCCGATCTGGGGCTTCGAGAAACTGGGAGTGACTCGGGGACTCGAACTGAAGGGGGCTGGCGCTCGACCGCACTGATCGCGCTCTTGGCTTACGTGAACTTCTTCACGCTGGCGCAAGTCTACGAGAGTTTGACCCGATCCTGGATTGGCGAAGTGGGTGCTCCCCTTTATTACCGACTCAAACCCGTCCGGCTCGTGAACTTGAACGCTGCCCTGTTTCCACCGCAATACTGGCGGATCCACGCATTTACGCCTCGGTTCGATACCACTTTCTTTTTTGAAGGGATTACTCGTGAAGGAAAGTCGATCGACCTGAGTCCACCCTTGAGCTCTTGGACCCGATGGTTCACCTTGACTTCCCCGGGGGGGATCGACTGGGTACCCCAACACAACGGAAGGATCTATGATCGGATCGTTTACAACTACCTTTGGAACATGAAGAAGGGTGGAGATGCCAGGGATCGAGCGGCATTCGGAGAGTGGCTCCGCAACCTGTATCAGATGAAATTTCCAGGTCTCGTACTGGATCGGATCATCTGGCATGATTGGATGGAGGTCACTGCGGCGCCCGGCCTGCCTCAGCCCGCCGGACTGATCAAGGAGATCGCGCAAACCTGGGATTGGACTCCGAAGGCGGTGTCGAAGTGAAGCAAGGGTCCCACTCCGACCTGGGTCGATTCTACTTTTCGATCGACGACCGGAGCCTCGCGCTCTTTCGGATCGCGGCGTCGATGGTCCTGATCGAGGATTGGTTTCATCGGTGGATCGATCGCGCTGCATTTCTCGGGCCTGACTCCGTTCTTCCCGTCGCGTTGAACCCCTCCGCCTCGCTTTTTAACTGGGCTAGCACCCGCACCCAGGTCGATCTCCTGATGTTGGGTGGGCTGCTCCTTTACCTGGCTTTCGGACTGGGGTGGCGGACCCGGATCGTGCACTGGCTTGTTTTCGCTTTTCAGCTCTCCTTGAGTCATCGAAACGACCTGACCAACAATGCAGGGGATTTCATCCTGTCCTGCATGTTGTTCTGGACCGCATTTCTCCCCTGCTCGAATCGTTTCAGCTGGGATGAGAGATCGGGGCGAGCGGAGGCGCCATCGGTGATCCACGCTTGGGCTGCTTTCGCGGTCTACGGTCAACTGGCTGTGATCTACTTCGCGTCGGCGCTCTCCAAGACGGGTCAAGCCTGGTCAGATGGAACGGCCCTCTACTATTTCTGGAACATCACTTTCTCGGGTGAGGTGGGGATATTCCTGTCTCGGGTACTTCCACGGTTCGTCATCGAGACACTCTCGTGCTTCGCGCTGGCGACCGAATTCGTTTGTCCCTTTCTGATCCTGGCGCCCTTCCCTCGCCTGCGCTTCAGGATTCTGGCCTTTGGGCTTCTGGTTGGAATGCATCTGGGAATCGACCTGACCTTTTTCACAGGCATTTTCCAATATGTCGCGATCGCTGCGCTACTCCCTTTGATCTCGTCCGAGGATTGGCTCTGGGTGTCCAGAAAGTTGCCAACTCTCGCTCTCCTGGGGGCGCGGGACCTCCGAAGCCCGCCCCAGACCCGATCGTCGCGTCGTACAGTGCCCTGGCTTGCGCGGTTGAGATGGGCATCACTGGCTCTCTTCATGGGTCTTTGCGGCTACCAGGCAGTCGCCGAAGCGGTGAACTACCGCTCGGGGGCCGAGACGATTCCTTCCTTGGCGGCTGGTGGCGCTCGTTTGCTTTCAGATCTCCAGCTGACCCAAATTTGGCGGATGTATGCTCCACAGCCCGCCGCATTGACGCGTTGGTGGGTGGTTCAAGGGAGCTTTGCCGATGGGAGTCGCAGGGATTTGTTTTCAGGAGCACCGGTTGATCTCAATCGGCCCGTGGACTTGGGGGGGCGGCAGAGTCGATTCTGGACTCGCTACCTCTATGTGCTCCCTCATTCACCTGACCACGTCGCTCCCTTCCTCGATTATCTCGAGCGCGTTCATTCTGGGACTGGCCTGACTGGTCTTGAACTGATCTATGTTGAGCAAGTGACCACGCCTCCGGAGACCGGGGTGTCTAATCCGCCGAGAGTTTATTCGCTCATCCAGCGGGATTTGGTCACACGGACTGATCGCCAGTTGGCTTCGGATCGAGTCATGGATTGGAAGTGGGAGGCGATGAAATGATTCGCAAGTGGATGCGTATCGATTTGAGGTCCCTGGGTTTTTTCCGAATCCTCGTTTCGCTACTTCTGCTTCTCGACCTGTTGCGAAGGTGGGAAGTGAAGGAGTTGTTTTACGGTCCCGGTTCGGCGGGTGAGCTGGATTACTTCCGAGATTGGAGCTTTAGCCTTTTTCACGGGATCGTCTCGGACTGGCTCTTCGGCTACGCTTTGTTCGCCTGCTTCGTTTCCTATTTCTGCCTTTTGATCGGCTACAGGACCCGGGCCGCCACCGTGGTCTCCTGGGTCCTGTTCACCAGCTTGTTTCGTTATAATCACGCTTTGATTCACGGCGGGCACATGCTCCTGTCGGCCTTCTTAATGTGGGCGTGCTTCCTTCCTTGGGGGGATCAGTTCAGTGTCGACGCCCGAAGGCCGCCGCGTGCGGCGAGTCCTTCGATGGGGAGTCCACCGCATGTGGCTATCCTCCTGATTCAGATGCAATATATCTTAGTCTACTTCAGCTCCTTTCTCGCCAAGACCCTCTACCATCCACTCCTGCCTCCCGGAACGACCAACGACTGGATCGTCGGAACCGCCTGGTATTACGCCATGAACTACCGAACAGTGGCAGACGGCTTGGCGCCGTGGTTTGTGAGGACTCTTCCGACCTGGGCATTCTACGTGATG
Organism: Bacteriovoracaceae bacterium; assembly: GCA_043759365.1. Lineage (GTDB taxonomy): Bacteria > Bdellovibrionota > UBA1018 > UBA1018 > UBA1018 > JAYVNB01. Next base: position 5,544 of record JAYVNB010000119.1, read on the forward strand.
AATTACAGTGTCCTCGCGTTCGAGGGCTTCGGAGCGCTGCTCTTGCTCTCGACGAACCCTCGACTTCGGAGGTCAGCACTCCTGATCGGAGTCGGATTCTCCATCGGCACGATGATGACCCTGTATGTCGGGGATATCGCCCGGATCATGTGCGCCGGAACTTTCCTTTTCGTGCGGACGGAGGATTGGGATTGGATTTTCGGGCGCTTGGGGCTCAATCCACGAAAAGGTGCCGCTCCCGTCGAGACCGCGAGTCACCACCGGAACAACCAATGGAAAGACGCCTCCCAGTGGATTGCGCTGTTCCTGGGCTATTCGAATTTCTGGATGGTCTGCGACCAGTTCCGGGTGCAGCCTTTGCCGACTGTCTTTAGGCCTGAGGAGGCGATTCGACTTCAGCGGATCGTCGCGTTCGACCAAAATTGGGATTATTTCTGGAATGGTCCCCGCATCGATCACTCTTTCGCGTTCTTCGGGATTCTCGACAATGGGACCGAGATCAGTTTGGAGGAGGCTTTTCGCGGAGGAAGCGCGTGGGACGGATTGCGTGCGCCCGCTCCAGCCACCCGCGCTCCGATCGATGGAGTCGTCACCTACTACGGCCTTCTCAGGTTTCGGTACCTGGATGCATTCTTCAACTTCGGTCAATCTCGCCCCGGCGAGACCTGGCCAGTGAATTTGGTTAAACTCTCGCGGTATTTGAAGGCCAAGTACGAGTCCCGGTTCGCAATCCACCTCACTTCGATCCGGGTCGAGCGGATCGATCGGTTCACGCCGCCGATCGACCATCGGATGGAGAGTTTGGGGCCAGGGACCGTCGGTGCCAGCTACTCCTGGAAGTACTGATCTCGTTTCAAGGTTCTGAAATGAGGTTGTTCCGGTTGTCCCGATAGGTGTGATTGAGAATTTGAATCCGAGGTGATTCGACGATCTCGCCGCGAAAATCCAGGGGAGGGATTTTTGTATCGATTTGAAAGATATCGACGGCCTCCAGCCTCGGATCATCCCTCATGAATTTCGAGGCCAATCCCTTCGCCAAGCGGTTCGAAGAGGACCCGGACAATCGGGGCGCGTAGTCGTTGAAGAGACTCGGATACCGCGTGGCCGCATCCCTGGGCTCGATGAGGGAGAGCATGGGTCCGCCTTTGAGGAGATCGACGGGATGATCGGATGCGCCTTTGAAGCTGCCACGCACTCCGATGTACGGACGAGTCGTGGGGAGACTCCTGAACATGTCCCATCTTTGGGAAAAAAGGTCCTGCACGAAAGGGCAGCCAGCGATCGGACCTAGGATTCGTGGCCAGACATCGCCGAGGGGAGACTGGTTTTGCGTCGAATAGGTTCGGAGGACATTTTGATTCAGAGCGCTCAACCCGAAGATCGCGCACACCGCGATCGACAAATTTCTCCAGACACGGCCCGTGGCAGTCGGGCAGGTGAGAAAGCCAGGCGCTGCAGGCAGGGGCAACGTGAGAAAAAGGCAGGTGATCATGGTCCAGCAAAACCGGTTCAGTTGGAGAAAAGGGGAGAGTGCCAGATGAAAAGCGATGAGGCAGCAGCCTCCCCAGGTGAGGAGGTTCCGCGCGAATCGTTGGCGAGCTTCCTGGGGTGAATGGATCCAGGCGGCGCCGAAAGCCAGGCAGAGTCCGCCTCCCCACTCGACGGCGAGCGAGCCATAGGTCATTCCTCGAATCAGGGATGCCGGCAGCACTTCCGAGAGCTTCCTTCCGAGTTCGGTTCCATTTCGAGATTGGAGTGCGAGGTAAGTGGCACTCCCGTCTCGCCATGCGGAATTCGACAGCTTGGCGAGTGCGGCCCCGCAGTAAATGAAGGCGAGTTGCGCGAGGACCAAAGAGCCGGGAGCGGGCCGATAGACAGCGAGGCGAGCTTTTCCTCGCCAGCGGTCCCAAGACCAGGCCCGATTCAGTGGCAAGGGAAGCGTCAGTACGAGAAAAAGGGTTTCGACATGCGTGCTCGCGTTCGAGTGGAGCCACGCTCGGGCATTGAGCCCGATGTGGATGAGGATCATCAAGACTTGTGTCCCGCGGGTCCATGCGCCGACCGTGAAGCCGATCGTCGCTATCGCCATCATCCCAAGCATCCATTGCCAGGCGAAGCGGCTTGGGATCGCATCGTACCAGACGGGGGCGAGGCCGACTCCTTCGAGCGCGGAGCCTGGGCCGATCAGGATCCCAAGGGATTCGAACTTGTCCCGAAGGTCGAGAAGCAAGACGAAGCCCATGCCGATCCGGAACGCAGCCAGACTTCGATCGGGGATTCGGGAGAGCGAGGTCGATGCCTGCATGGAGTCGGACATGGGTCTTCGGACAGTATGAACCAAACTGACTCCCGTCGGAAGGGATGGAGTTCCTGATCGCCTCGGCTTAGAATGAGCTTCGTGTCGTCACCCTCGAAAGCCCGCTTCGCATGGATCGCCCTTCTGGTTTCAGTGTCCTGGGGAACCGGTCTTCCTCCGGCGACTGCAGGAGAGAAGGTCCAAGGCAAGAGCTTGGGCATCAAGCGTTCCAAAGCGATCGAGGCCTTGAGTCGCGCCCAATGGCCGTTGGACGAGGCCTCGTTTTTCAGAGCCGTCCGTGAAAGACGGGTGGAGATCGTCCAGCAATACCTGGATGCGGGATTGAGTCCGGAGTCCGTCGATCAGGGCAAGCCCGTCGTCTTTCTCGCAATCGCTCGACGCAGCAATGCTCTCTTGAAGGTCATCCTGGCTCGCAAGCCCCGTTTGGACGTGCTGGACGATCTTGGGCAGACCCCTCTCATCTTGGCGACCAAGCTGGGGGAGATCGAAATGGTGAAAGCGCTCCTCAAAGCCGGCGTTAAAATGGATGCGGCTGATCCGGGTGGCCGAACTCCCATTTTTTTTACTGCGGCCGCAGGCCAGATTCATCTGCTCAAGTGGTTTCTGTCTCAAAGGGCGCATTGGGCGGGTTTTGCGCAGTGGGAGGGTCGTTCGAGGTCCATCCTGGAAGTAGCGGCATCAGAAGGGCAGCCCTGGTCGCTTGAAGTCCTTCTCAAGGCGGGTCTTGATCCGAATCTGAAACCCTCCGCCGACGCAGAGGGTACGACCCCCTTGATGGCAGCGGTCTCAGCCGGAGTACCCGAAGCGGTTCAAGTGCTGCTTCGGGCGGGCGCTCATCCCTCAGCCTTGGACAAAAAAGGCAGGAACGCGCTTTTCTACCTGACTTCCCGGGGTAAGAGCGACTCACCTGCCAAAATCATCCCTCTCCTGACGAAAGCCGGGCTCTCGCTGGAGAGCCGGGATGCGACGGGCGATACGCCGTTGACCGCATCCATACGGGAGCTGCAGCCGATCGAGGTGCAGGAGGAGTTCCTGAGGGCAGGAGCGTCGACTGAGTATTCCGAGGAGGGACGGAATGGGCCACTTCAGCTCGCAGTCCGGATAGAACAGATCGATATCGTCGAGGCGCTTTTAAGGGCCGGTGCCAACCCCGTTGCGAAGGATGGCGCGCACGATTCGGCTCTCGCCATCGGATTGTTTCAAAAGCCGTTCCTATTCACTCTCAACTTCGCGCTTCTCAGGTCATGGATGAAAGGCGCTTACAGGCATTGAAGCTCAGGTGATGGAACCCCTGCCGGGCAGCACCAGCACTCCTTGCCGATTCCGGCATCGGCCAATCGCGTGCCTCCACGGGCTTTCGCCAAGACACCGCAGCTGAAATCCGCTGCGCGCCCGCAATCCCCCTCCACCCAGCCCACTTCAAATCCCTGACGACAGCGGCAGGGCACCGTCCGGAGTGGGTGAACCGCTTGCTCCAAGACCGGGTCACGCCGAGGGCGGTGGAGAGGTGAGGTGCTGTAGATGAAGATTCCCGCGGCGATCAGGACTCCTATGATGAGAGGAAGCAAAGGCTTCCAAGTCGATTCCGAAGGGCTTTTTTGGGTCATGGGATCTTGCTGCAAGCGTGTTTCTTCCAGGGGGAGTTAAGGGGTCGAGGGGGGGGCAAGTCCGATCGATGGAGCTCTCGTTCAATTGGCCGGGAAGCGAGTGCCGCCGCCGCAGGAGTTCGCGCCGCTGTACGAATCATAGCAGCATTGCGTCCGAGTTCCATCGGATCCCATGACGACCGGCCCACAGAGGGGGTAGGTCGTCCGAACCACGAGGTTCTGACAATCCACTCCGGGCCTACAGGTGAGGTTGATCGCCATGCCGCGTGACCAAACGCCGTTGGCTCTCTCAATAATCGAAGACGGGCTCTGTTGAGTTTGAGTCTGAGTCTGGGTCTGGGTTTGAGCTTGGGTCTGGGTTTGGGTTTGGGCCTGAGTTTGGGTCTGAGTTTGGGTCTGGGTCTGGGTCTGGGTCTGAGTTTGGGTCTGAGTCTGAGTCTGAGTTTGGGTCTGAGTTTGTGTCTGGGTCTGAGTTTGAGTTTGGGTTTGGGTTTGGGTTTGAGCTTGGGTCTGAGTTTGGGTTTGGGTCTGATTTCCCGTGCAGCTGGGGTCCTGCGGATTTTGGGCACAGATACAAGTTTGAAATGCAACAGCATTTGCGGTGGTATCACCGCAAGCATAGGTCATATCGGCTTCGGGATGACCTATGCAGTAGTTGGTGACCGTGCATGTTTGAGCTTGGGTCTGAGCTTGGGTTTGAGCCTGAGTCTGAGTTTGGGTTTGAGCTTGGGTTTGAGCTTGGGTTTGAGCCTGGGTCTGAGTTTGGGTCTGGGTCTGGGTCTGGGTCTGGGTCTGGGTTTGGGTCTGGGTTTGGGTCTGGGTCTGATTCGTTACTCCGCCTTGGCAAGCTAAGACATAGTTCGTTCCCCCGGGAATCTGTTGACAAGCACACCGTGAAATTGAAGGAGACGCGGCTTGATCTCCGCAGGCACCGTTATTGCCGCCGGGGGACGGGCGAGCGTTGTCAGCCGCATTTGGATAGGGGAAGCAGGGCGTGCCTGTCCGATTGTCAGGATAGCAACCCGCGCGAGGGGGCGTAGGGACCAAGAACTCGCCCTGATATTTGGACAGGTCAATCGTACCGACTTGATTTGATGAGTTCGGAATCAGGTTGCCGCTCGCGTCCCGATTCAAGAAGAGGAGAGTACTTCCACTCGGCAGGCTTCCCAGTTTGTCACTGATTTCATAGGTCAGCCGGATGCGAAAGTTCGGCTGGAAGCAAGCTAGGCGCTTACTACTACTACTGGGTGGGTTGCCGAAGTCGCAACTCATGCCGACCAATTCGATCACAGGTCGAATGGGGCAATTGAGCGAGGTAGTCGTGTCTTGCCCGTTTGGACTGTAGAGGCAGGGCGCTCCATTGAGCGAAATTCCCCAGTGGCCGCTGCCGGTCCCACCAAAGGGTGCGGCAGGGGCATTGTCGCGAGAGTCAAAAGCGACCTTGCCCGGATCTTCGGCTCCGCCCGTCAGAAACGCGCGCGCATGGAGCCTCAGCGGCTGACTACTGATGCTCCATGCGTTCTTTCTCCAGCAGTCGCCCTGAGGAGGAATATACGCGGGCCCCCCCCCTGTGATTGAAGTCCCCAATCCCCCTAAGGAAGCGCATTTGAGGAGTGAAGTCGCATTGCCCGTAAAGGCGGCTGGGCTGTTGTTTTCGGTGTCTTCAACCGTGTACTTCCACACCGCGGGATCCGAAAGAATTCGGTTCTGCGTCGAGTTACGGAATTCCTGGAGGGCAACTTTGATTTTCTGGGCTTGGCTGTTAGCCGTGAAGTTGCCCATCATCTGGGTGGTCAGGTAGAGCACACCGGACGTCAATCCCAAGCCGACCATCACGCCGAGCAAGCTTTGCCCGCGACTCCGTGGATTGTTTTTTTGAATCCGCAATCGATCCAAGATGCGTCCCGCCTTCTCGACTGGCCCTGCTAATCGGTCTTTCTAGTTTAGCAGCCGGGCATAGTGCCGTAAAAACTTAATTTCCCGATTCGGATTGGCGACTTCGGGTCTGGCGGGACCCAGTCGCGGGTGACACACGAAACGAAGCCGGGGATACGGGCATCCCTGTTGCATCGTTGAGAAGTACGCGACCGGAACGGGAGGTTCCTCATATGATACCGCTACGAATCCACAACATCCTCGACTACGTGATTGCCGCGGTCTTAATCTTCACGCCTTACCTACTCGGTTTCTCGAGCCTCAATGCTGCCCGAAACGTTTTTGGGATTTTGGGCGTTTCTTTGGCCGTCTACAGTCTCATCACGGACTACCGCTACTCGATCGCCAAGATTGTGCCGCTCGGAGTGCACATGGCGATGGATGTAGTCACTGGATTCGGGTTGATGCTCGCTCCTTCGATCTTCGGGTACAGTTCCCTGATCACGGGAACCCAATTTGGTGCTCACTTCGTCCTCGGCTTGGGCGCAGTCGTTTTGGTGGCCCTGACCTATCCGAAATCCGGCCGAGTCATTCGAGCCAAGAGCGAAAAACCCGAACTCCGTCGAGTCGCCTGAAGCGGGCTTACGACCGTCAAAGTTCTGTCTTTGGAACGGACACGGGCCAGCGGGCTTCGCAAGAGGTTTCCTTGGGTTCGTGTCCGATTACGTACTTCTCGACCGACACCTGATCGTCGGGGCAACCGGAGGAAGCCAGTTTGCCGGTTCTGCGATCGATGCGCGATGCAGTCAGGTTGGGACTGATCGGAAACACGGCAGGAGGCTCGCCGGCGAGAGCCTCTTTCATGAAGTTCACCCAGATTGGAAGGGCTGAGTTCGCGCCTGTGAATTTGAGCTTACCTGCGCTCACGGTATGATCTTGATCGGCCCCCACCCAGACGACTGCCGTCAACTGCGGCGTATAGCCTGCGAACCAGGCATCGCGATACTGACTGGTGGTTCCGGTCTTACCGGCGGCCGGCCGGTCGAAGCCCATCTTGATCGCACCGGCCGCAGTTCCATCCACAAATACGTTTTGAAGCATGTCCGTGAGGAGGTCGACAGAGCCGGCGGGATAAAGCTGCTTGGGATGATAAATGAACCGTGCGTAATCGCTAGCGTCGTTGTTTGCGATGCCGCGGATGACGGTGAGGTCGTCGCGTGAACCGTGATTGGCGAGGGTGGCATAGGCGCGCAGGAGTTCGATGGGAGAAAGCTCGGCAACTCCGAGGGAGAGGGAGGGGACTGACGGAAGGTCGGATTCAATCCCGAGTGCTCGCGCGGTCTCGATGATCTTGGGGAGGCCTACTTCCATGCCCAGGCGGGCGGCCACGGTGTTGATGGAATGGGCGAGTGCCTCGCGAGAGGAGATCCATCCTCGATAGCCATTTTCATAATTCCTGGGGTTCCAAGTCTGGCGACCATGATCATAACTGAGCTTCCAAGGTCCGTCCTCTTCCGGATGTCCGGGCCCGTAGGGAACTCCGGCCGCATCCCCGCCCTTGTCGATCGCCGCTAGATAGACGAACGGTTTGAACGTCGATCCCACCTGACGTTTCATGTTCAGGATGCGGTTGAAGTTCGATTGGGCATAGCTGCGACCCCCGATCAAGGCCCGGATATAGCCACTCGACTGATCGACCGCAGCGAGCGCGCCTTCGATCCTGACAGTCGCGGGAATCCCCATCTGCTTCTCAAGATCAACGATGCCCGAAGCGACCGCACGCTGCGCGGAGGAGTTCAATTGCGAATCCAACGTCGTGTAGACCCGGAGTCCTGCCGCCGGGATATCGGCCTCCGCGACTTTGCCCTTCAGTTGTCGAATCAGTTCAGCTTTGACGTAGTCCGTGAAGTAAGGCGCCCGCGAAAGGGAATTCTGGGGCGGAGCGAGGCGGAAAGGGGAGTTTGCGGCGGCCTGTGCCTCGCCGTCTGCGATGTAGCCAGCATCGAGCATCTTCTTGAGCACGAATTTCTCGCGCTCGACGGCGCGGTCCAGATGCTTGTAGGGATTGTAGAACCCGACACCTCGGTTCACTCCCGCCAGCATCGCCGCTTCTGCGAGGTTCAAATCGGCCACGCGCTTGCCGAAAAAATACTTCGCGCCTTCGCTGATCCCGTGAACCTCGAGATTGCCGACTTGGCCTAGATACACTTCGTTGAGGTAGCGCTCGAGGATCTGCTCTTTGGAGTATTTGACCTCGAGCAGGATCGCGAGCAGGAATTCGTTGGCCTTCAGGAAAAAGCTTTTCGAGTGACGGGCCATGAGGTTTTTGACGAGCTGTTGCGTGATTGTGCTGCCTCCTTGCGCGCGGGAGAGGGTTTTCAAGTCCACCCACAGCGCGCGTGCGAGACCCCGTGGATCGAAGCCACCATGCTCCAAGAACCGGGGGTCTTCGACCGCGATGAAGGCCTTCCAGATCGGCGCAGGAATTTCGCTGAACTTCAGGTATTCGCGGATCTCCTTGTTGGGCGCATCGCCGCCCGTGCGGGAGAGCGTCGCGATCAGCTCAGGCTCAAGGTAGAGCTCCGGGACTTCTTGCCCCCCCACTTGAATCGATGAAAGGAGAGCGCCCTTTTCGATTCCGTCGAAGTGGAGAGTCACTTCCCTTTCTCCTGCCGTGAGCGTCGGATGATCCTCCGGCAGTAAGTAGGTGGGATAATTGAGCGAGTGGAACTTGAAGACCAGGGTGGCGTCCTGGTGCGTCGGGCTGTAGCCCAATCGGGTCAAGCGCTCTTCGACGGCTGCACGTGGTTGAGGAGCACTGAGGCGCGCTGCATCGGAATAAATCCGAGTGGGGATGAACTGCTCTTGGCGATCAAAGGAGACTTCGAGCTGTTGATAGAGTCGGTAGAGATAAATAGGAAAAGACCCGGCGACGAGCGCGGACAAAGCCGCTGCAATGCGTAAGCTCATTTTATCTCCTTGACTGCACTCGGGTCGGTCAATAAAACCTGACATACCTTGTTGAGTTGAGCAAGTGTACGTACAAAAAGGGGTAATTCATGTTCTTGGCTGTCTTGGCGCTTATTTCTGCGACCACTTCACACGCGATGGATCTCGATTGGTCGGGACAGTTTCGCGCGGAAGCCCACTGGGTGAAGAACTACAATTTGGACAACGGGCTCATTCCCGGCACTGACCCTCGCAACACCTCGGGCGGCTATTACATCCCCGGTGGCGGATCCGACTCCGCACACTTCCAGTCGTTGTTCATGCGCTTGCGTCCCAAGCTCATCGTAAACGACAACGTGTACATCAAATCAGAATTCTGGCTCGGCAACCCGATCTTCGGTTTCTACGGCGATTCCGCGCCATTCAATCGCGACGAGCGACAATACTACTCCACGCAGTCGCGCGGTTCGAGCATCACTGCCCAGCGTTTCTGGGCTGAGTTCCTCACCGATGTCGGAACTGTTCAAGTTGGACGCGCGCCGCTCGACTGGGGTTTGGGGATCGTTTGGAGCGCGGGCGACGGCCTTTTCGACCGCTATCAATCCACCGGAGACGTGGTTCGCCTGATCTCCAAGTTCGGTTCGTTCTCATTCATCCCAAGCGTCGTGAAGTACTCGCTCGGCAATAACATCGGCGGCGCGTACAACCAAGTCGCGGGCGGTTCCGCTCAAGGCGGCGGCGGCGTTTCCGACTACTCCCTCGAGTTTAAATACGAGAACCCTGACGAGGATTTCGAGGGCGGGGTGAACTTCATCAAGCGGATTGCCGGAGCGGCGCAGTTTGCAAGCGATCCGAACTCGGGCTTCTTGGGCGTCGGCAACAACGCCGGCACCAACGCCGTCCAAACACCCTCGGGCGTGAATTACAATACCTGGGACCTTTATGGCAAAAAGAAGTTCGGCAAGGTCACCTTGGCCGCCGAACTCCCGATCACTTCGGGGGATATCGCTGGTCTCGAATACAAGACCTTCGCGGCTGCCCTCGAAGGCAAGGTCGATTGGACCGACTCCTGGGAGACCAATGTCCGCGCCGGCCACGCGCCAGGACAGCCGAACATCTCGGGTGCTTCCACGGACAAGTACCGGGCGTTCTATTTCAATCCGAACTACAAGCTCGGCTTGATCATGTTCAACTACCAACTGCGGAACTTCGCCGGACCGAACTCTCAAAACAATCCAGGGACTGCCGCAAGTTCCCTGAGCTCCCCCTACGACAACCCGATCGTCAACGCGAACTACCTCAACGTCGGTGGCGCTTACAAAACCGACAAGTGGCGGTTCAAGGCTAATTACATCGTGGCCGGTGCTCGCGAAGCGGCAGCGGGGACCCAGGGATTCTTCAACACTTGGGACCACCGGTATGTCGGTAAAGTGGCGGCTGCCCCAGACCAAAAGACCAGCCTCGGTTGGGAAATGGATTACGGCCTCGAGTTCCATTGGGACGAAGGCTTCGTGCTCGGTGCGGACGCGGGCTGGTTCTTTCCGGGCGACTTCTACAAGTTCTCCAACACGGCCACCGAGAACAACACCAACTCGGTATTCGCAACGGTGTTCCGTGCAGGCGTCAACTTCTGATTCTCGGCCCATCGATCGGGGATCGACTTGTACATCCCGAGCCATAATCTCGAACTGGACCGCTCGCGCATCCTCAGGCTGATGCGCGAGCATCCTTTTGCCACTTTGATCAGTTCGGATCCTCGGTCCCCGTCCTCCGAGCCGTTCCTCAGTCACTTTCCCCTGCTTGCTTCTGAGAGCACTTCGTCCGGTGGGAGCATTCGGATCGAAGGACATATGTCGCGGCAAAACCCGCAGTGGCAGCATTTTGCGGCCGGCGCGGTCGCGGTCGCTGTTTTTCACGGCCCTCACGCCTACATTACTCCGGTTTGGTACGAGGAGGACGATGTCCCGACCTGGAACTACGCGGTCGTCCACGCCCGGGGGGACGTTCGAATCATCGACGATGCTCCCGGAATGCTCAAGATCCTGGCTGCGGTCGTGAATCGGTTCGAAGGCACTCCTTCGGAAAGCCGCTGGAAATTCAGGCTTCCCGAGGATCTGGCGAGAGCCGAGGTCCTGGGGGCGTCGATTGTTGGCTTTGAGATCACCGTCACCGCGATCGAAGCCAAGTTCAAGCTGAGCCAAAACCGATCAGCGGAAGACCGCCGCCGGGTCATCGCCGGCCTCAAGGCCCGAGGCGATGACGAAAGCTTGGGAGTCGCGCGCTGGATGGAACTGGCTTAGGTCGCCAGACTCGGGGTGTGAGCGGGATTGCCCGGATGCTGAGGAGGGATCGGTCGAGGACCGTGTCCTTCCGGAATCGCCATCGTGGGTTCCGTTCCAGCAGCCTGCCGCTCCAATCGGCCTTCGCGAACCACGCGGCTGTAGAGGCTGAGTTTCTTGTCCCAGATGAACTGGAGGAGGAGTCCCGGCCAGGACTTGTGCGCATGGAGATGCTCGTAAAACTCGGGCGCCATGGCCTTGACTTGGGGGAGCTTGGACCAAGGAACGACCATGAGGTCATGGTGCTCGTTATGGTAGCCGACGTTGAATGCGATCTTATTCAGGGGCCCGTAGTAGGAGTAGGTCTCCTGCCCCGCCTTGACCACATAGTGCTCTTGGATCCAACGGCCACCGACCGGGTGAAGCCCGACCGAGAAAAGCGTCGAGACCGCGAGGTACAGGATCGCCATGGGTCCGATCGCCCAGAAGATCAAAGCCAGGAACGAGAGTTCGACCCCGATATTGGTGACGACCCAGCGGTCCCACAGATTCACGCTCTTCAGGCGCGCCGGACGAACGACGCCTTCGATGAAGAAAAAAAAGAGAAGCCAAAGGGCTTTCAGGGTCCGGGAGTTGCCGACGATCTTGGCTTCAATCGGACCCGCCAAATCGGCGTCCCGGTCGAATTCGCCCTGATACCGGTGATGAAGCAGGTGATAGGTGCGGAAGCCCATGGCGGAAGGAAAAACGATCGGCAGGTTCGCGATCATCCCCGCCCAGCGGTTTGCCGCTGAGCTTTTGAAAATCAAGTTGTGAGTCGCATCATGGATCATCACAAATAGCGCATGGTTGGCGTAGGCTCCGATCGCGAAACCGAGAGCGACGACCAGCCAGGGTGAGGAGTCCTTGAGGGCGAATGCCATTCCGATCTGGAGGAGGACGACTCCTGACAGCCAGATCATCGTCGAGGGAGTGTTCCCAAAGAGCGTCTTGATCTCGGGATGGCGTGCGACGATTTGTTTCAAACGTCCCAAATGCGGTTCCGGATAATCGACTGCGTGGTACTGGTCCATATTGAGCATCTTGGCCTGCAGATTAGGTGAAAACCAGGGACAACACAAATGCGAAGAACTCTCACTTTGGTGAAGCACGGCCGCCCGCAGGGGGCCTTTCGAATCAGCGAAACCGGCGATTTGCGACCTGGCCGGGGAGAGGTGAGGATTCAAGTCGAATATTCAGGGCTTAACTTCGCGGATGTGATGGCCCGGCAGGGACTTTATCCCGATGCTCCCCCGCTTCCCAGCGTCCTGGGCTACGAAGTCGTGGGAAGGGTCGACTCAGTAGGAGAAGGCGCGCTGCATCGCAGAGTGGGAGAGCGTGTTCTCGCTTTCACCCGCTTCGGAGGATACTCGTCCCAATTGGTCGTCTCCGAACTGACGGTGATCCCCATCCCCGAAGACATGGACGGCGCTTCGGCAACAGCATTGGCCACCCAATTCACCACGGGCTACTTCGCCGCCGAGGAAATGGTGAGGCTTCACTCCGGAGATCGGGTCCTCATCCAAGCGGCGGCGGGGGGAGTAGGGGTCGCCTTGGTCCAGCTGGCCAAACGCAAGGGATGCACGGTAATCGGCTTGACCGGCTCCTCCTCGAAGCTTGGCTTTCTTCGGGAGCTGGGAGTGGATCATCCCTTGGACTCCTCGACCGGGGATTGGGTGAAAGAGGTTCGGGGTCTCATCGGCACAAAGGGACTCGACGTCGCCTTTGACTCCCTAGGCGGAAAGCCCGCTCGCCAAGCCTGGAAACTCCTGGGAAGCGGAGGTCGCCTGGTCTGTTTCGGGGTCGCGGGAATGGCCGGCGATCGCAAGAACCTTTTTCGTTCTTTGGGCACGGTCGCGGGATTCGGATTGCTGTCGCCGCTGGAGTTCCTCATTCAGTCCAAAGCACTCGTCGGAGTGAACATGCTGCGGATCGCCGACTCTCGACCCGAGATTCTGGCGCGCGCGATGGGTGAGGTCGTGAAGCTCGCGGCTCGCGGTGAGCTCAAGCCCCACGTAGGGAAGGTGTTCGCTGCTGAGGAAATCGCTGAAGCGCACGACTACCTGGGGTCGCGACAGTCAATCGGCAAAGTCGCTGTGAAGTGGGCTACTGGACCAGGAACTGGGTGAAGAATACGTTGGTGACCGCGATATCCCTGTCCTTGGCCTCGGCCCTCAGCAGGTCGTTCACGAGATCCAGGATCTGCGTGCGGAGAACGTAACGGCCCTGGACCGTGGTGAGTTCCTCAAAGCTTTTTCGGCCGACCATGGAGAGGATCTTGTCGAGGAGGATGGGTCGAAGTCCCTCGATGTCGTCTTTTTTCGTGATGTCCCGGATCTCGAAAGAGAACGCGATCGTCGCGTAATGGACCTTGCCCGGAAACTGCCCCGGCTGAGGCTCAGTCTCGGATTTGGGATTGGGCATCGTGGACTTGATGTTGACCGTGACGGGTTCGAAATTCACAAGTCCTACGACTGTGGGCGCTTTGGGGTGGGCTTGGGCATCCAGGAGTTTTGCGCGTTCGTCTTGCTCAGTGATCGCCGGGCGTTTGAACAAGATGCGCGTGTAGACGAAAGCGCCCAGAGCAGCCAGGATCGCGATCGTGTTCATCAGAACCACGAGAAGGGGAACTTTGGATTCGCCGGGTGTCGGTTTCTCGCTCGCTTCGACGGGATCTGCCACGGATGAGAGTGTAACAGGTCCGAAGCAAGGTTCAACCCGCAGTGCCTCAATGTTGGGAGAGTTTTTGCCGAAGAGCTGTCAGGAGAACAACGATGTCCAAGGTCTCAGCGTTTTCGGCCCTGTTCACGGTATTGATGAACGGATGGCTTGTCCAGGCGCAAGCTGCTTCTCCTCCTTCGGGCTTTGCCTATTGCGGAAGCCAGGGAGACCAGTCGTGCTGCTACCACGTCGTTCCGACCTGGTGGTGCCCGAGCGACAAGCGAATCGAAACTGGAACCTGCTCAGTCAGCACCCAACGGTTCGGAGCCCTCAGTGGGACACTCTACAAATGCCTCGATCCTTCGAAGGCTGGATCGCCGGCCAAAGGCGGAAAAATCATCCCCCTTGAAAACACCGCGACCGTGGCGCGCAGTAAAGCCGCTTTGAGGTCTATTCCCAGACCCGTCCCAGGTCCCTCCGTGAGACCTCTCCCCAGCGGTTTCCCAGTTGAGCCGAACGAAGACCAGGAGTGCGATGGAGACGAAGACGGGACTTGCACGAGAGGTGAGACTCCTACCGGCCGGCCGAATCCAAAGCCCTCGAGGACGAGTGATTTCTCGTGGCCCCCCGCCAACTTGCCGAAGACCGCGGTGCCTTTGACGGGAAAGTGTGGAGCCACCGAAGTGAGCGAGGTTTTCGGGTCGAAGGCGTTCGTCACTCGGGCGGGTGTCCTGTTTTTCGACCCCCTGGATCCGGGCACCGTCGCATTCATGAGGATCCATGGTTCAGATTCGCTCTATTGTCAGGTCTCGGCGCAAGACGCAGTGGAGTTCGCGACTCAGGTGGAGAATAGGGCCGGAGATGCGGAATTCGACCGATTCGTCGGTCCCTATGCCCCGACTGCTTCGAAGAACGGCCGGACTCGACTCCTCAGCGCCCGGTATGGATGCAGTCTGTTGCCGAACACTTCGCATATCGATGTCACAGCCGCCCAAAGCAATACCCTTTTGGGCAGCTTGAGGAGGGTCGATGGGCCGCGAGGATTCAGTCGAATCTCCGGAGTTTCCGAGCGTGGCAATTCTTCTCCCTTGGCCGCCATCGACTTCGCTCCGAACTCCTTGGGCGGATACGTGTTTTCGGGGAGTTGCAAGGACGGCAGTCCGGCGTTTCGAGGATTGAACGACGTCAACGGGATCGCTTCCCAAACGGGCGGGATTTCCCCGGGCGGGTCCGGGTCCGGGAGCGACCCGGAGAAGGCCGGAGACGCAGGCGGCAGCTTCAGATGAGGGTTCAAGGCTGGATGCTCTGTTGGCTGGGAGCTATCGGGTTGGATTCGGGGTTTTCCGAGGCCAGGATGCGGGTCGAATATTCGGCACCCCTCACCCAAGGTTGCACAGTCATGGGGTTTGATCCAAAAGAGGTTTCCATGCGGTGTAATGGGGTGATGGGACTCGCTCGCTACCCGCGAGCGAAGTTCGATCGCTATTTCGGGGAGCCGCGCGACGGGATGAAGGTGGGTGGCGATCCACTCCAACCGAGCTCCCGTAGTCCGGCATCCTCGAAGCGGCCCTGAGTTCCTCTGAGGCGTCCGATTCCAATTGAGAAGCTTTGGAACGAAAAAAGGAGCGCTTCGGGATTCCCGAGGCGCTCCTTTTCGGTTTCAGACCGAAGTCTGTAAAAAACTAGACCCGAACGGCTTCATAAGGAAGACCGAGGTCGTCGGCAACCTGCTTGTAAGCAACCTTGCCGTTGAGGATGTTCACACCCTTGAGGAGTGCGGAGTCCTTGGCGACGGCTTCTTTCCAGCCGAGGTTGGCAAGCATGACGGCGTATTTCATCGTCACGTTGGTCAAAGCATAGGTCGAAGTGCGGGGCACTGCACCTGGCATGTTCGGAACTGCGTAGTGGATCACGCCGTCAACTGTATAGGTGGGGTGTTCGTGCGAGGTCGGACGGCAGGTCTCGACCGAACCGCCCTGGTCGACAGCGACGTCCACGACGACTCCGCCAGGCTGCATGCGCGAAATCATGTCGCGAGTGACCAGTTTCGGGGCTTTGGCACCTGGCACCAGCACGGCCCCGATGACGAGATCCGCTTGATTGACGGCCTTCTCGATCTGCTCGCTGTTGGAGTAGAGGGTAGTGACTTCGTTGCCGAAGATGTCGGAAAGATAGTCGAGACGGTGGACATTGGTATCGAGGATGGTCACTCGGGCGCCGAGACCGACTGCCATTTTTGCGGAGTTGATGCCGACCACACCTCCTCCGAGGATGACGACGTTAGCGCGATCCACGCCGGTCACGCCGCCGAGGAGCATGCCTTTGCCGCCGTGATCGTGCTGGAGGTAAGAGGCTCCGATCTGAGTCGCCATGCGGCCGGCAACAGCCGACATCGGGGCGAGCAGGGGGAGCGAACCGTCCGCGGGCTGGATGGTCTCGTACGCGATGCCGACGATCTTGCGCTCCATGAGGGCCTTGGTGAGGCGTTCATCGGCTGCGAGGTGAAGGTAGGTGTAGAGGATCTGGCCTTCGCGGAGCATTGAATACTCCTCAGGAAGGGGCTCTTTCACTTTCACGATCATGTCGGACTTTTCGAAAATCTCTTTCGGACCTTCGATGATGGTGGCGCCTGCCTTGCGGTAGTCGTCATCGGATATTCCAGCGCCGACGCCGGCGTTGTGTTGAATCAGGACCTTGTGCCCAGCGGTGGTCAGAGCGCGAACGCCCGCGACAACCATGCCTACGCGGTTTTCTTTGTTCTTAATTTCCTTAGGAACGCCGACAATCATCTGAAAGCTCCTCACCGCATTTCAGCGCGGTATTTTAAGTGCGAATCGATAGTCCGTCGTAGGCGAGTTGCACTCCCGGGGGGAGCTTCTTCGTCCACTTTTCGTATTCGAAGTCATGTCCGAGATGCGTCAGAAAAGTCTTCTTCGGGCGCAGTTCGGAAATCACTTCCAGCGCTTGCTCGAGATTGAGGTGAGTCCCATGGGGTTGGATTCGAAGGCAATCCAGAACCAAAACGGACAAACCTCTCAATCGATCAAGGGATGAAGGAGGGATATAGCTGCAATCCGTAACGTAGGCAACACCGTCGATGCGGTAGGCCACGCACTCCTTCGTGCCATGTTTCAAGGAGATCGGAATAATCCGGATCCCAGCGGCCTCGAACGAATCAACCTCGGTCCGGATACAGTTTAATTCGAGCTGGGGGATGCCGCCACCCTCGATTGGGCCAGGCTTGAAGATATATTCAAATTTCTGGCGGAGATCCTGGCAGGTCCATTCGTTTCCGTAGACCGGAATCGACGAATTCTGGAGGAAGTTGTAATTGCGGAGCTCATCGATCCCATGGAGATGGTCGGCGTGGGGGTGGGTATAGAGGACGGCGTCCACTCTGGGGATCTTTTCCCGGAGCGCTTGTTGCCGGAGATCGGTAGAAGTGTCGATCAGGAGACTCTTGCCCCGGGTCTGAATCCAGGCCGAAGCGCGGAGGCGCTTGTTCTTGGAATTCTTGGACCGGCAAACTGCACAGTCGCAAGAAATGAGGGGAACACCGGTCGAGGTTCCGCATCCCAGGATAGTCATTTCAACGGATGAGTTTAAAGAGGGAGTCATCGAAGAACTCAGGATGCCTGAGAGCCGACCCATCGGCAACTTCTGGCTCGTCGCCCCAAAATCATGTTAAGGAACACTCCACCTTAAAATCGTTTTCAACAGGGGTTCTTCATGAAACTGCAAATGCTTTGCTGTCTGCTCATCTCGTTCGCTTTTGTGGCCTGCGCAGGTCTCCCGCAGGTCGATCGCCAACCCGAAGTGGCGCGCGAGCACGGATATTTCGTTTCCAGCCAGGAAGCCACGGCGCGCGGGGGAGTCGGTGGCTATGTGCCTCGCGCAAGCCGCTGGAACTCCCGGTCCTCCGCAGCCCAAAAAACCGCAGTGGCCAACCCGGCGCCCGATACCCTGAGCACGACCAAGGCTGCTCCCGCTCGAACTGCAGCGATCATTGCGGCGGTCACTCCGCCAAAAGTGTATTTTGGAAGCGGTTCGGCCAAGTTGAGTGCGGAGGCTAAGAAGGAGCTTCGCGCTTTTGCTCAGGAGTCATCGGCTCACGGCAAGGCGATCCAGGTTCGGGGTTATGCGGACGCAACTGGCTCGAAGAGCATGAACCAGAAACTCACAGTGGTTCGTGCACAGAACGTCGCTGCTTTTCTCCGTAGCCAGGGGTCGCTTTCGTCATCGAAGATGCGAGTCGAAGGCGAGGGTGTGGATGTCGCTGCTCCGGTTGGAAAGCGTACTCCTGCCAGCCGCCGGGTCGAGATCGTGACCCAAGGCTCTTGACTCCATGAGCCACCCTGGATCCCTTCGAGGGATCTGGGGTTGCTGTTCCGGCTCCGATTCAATATCCTGACTCCCTCGCATGAAAGCACTTGTCACCGGCGCCAGCGGATTCATCGGAAGCACCCTTATCCAAGAGCTCAATACACGAGGCTTTGAAGTCTTTGCGCTCATGCGCAAGACTTCAAGCGACGCGAATCTCGAAGGGCTGAAGTATGAGAGACGCGAAGGCGATCTTTCCGATTTGCGATCCCTCAAGTCCGCAGTCAAAGGGATGGATTACGTTTTTCATCTCGCCGGCACTATTTTCGGGCCGAACCGGCAGTATTTTTTCGAGCATAATTCCGAAGGGACGCGCCGCTTGGCCGAAGCAGTGGCAGAAGACTGCCCGAGCCTCAAGCGCTTCGTATTCGTCTCGAGCTTGGCTGCCGGCGGCCCCTCGTTGAGTGCGTCGCCGCGGACCGAGGCTGACAGCGATGCTCCGGTCTCCGCCTACGGGTGGAGCAAGCTTTCAGCTGAGCATACGCTTCTCAAGTTCAAGAACCGTTACCCGATTTCGATCCTTCGGCCTCCCATGGTTTACGGTCCCAAGGACAAGGCGACTTTCATCTTCGTCAAGACAGTCGCGGGAAACATCGTGCCCATGCTCCGAGGATCGAATCCCGAAGGGCACAAGTATTTCACCGCCATTCATGTCTCGGATCTCGTCCAGGGCATCATCGCAGCCGCGCTCCCTTCGTTAGATCGGGTGGCATCGGGCGAAATCTTCTACCTCACCCATGACGAGATGTTCACTTACGAGACTTTGATGGACACTATCGCGCGCAATTTGGGCAAAACCCCCTGGAAGCTCCGGGTTCCGCGCGCGGCGATCACGATAGCCGCCCATGGATTGGGTGTCTTGAGCAAAGTGACACGGAAGGTCTATTCGCTCAATCGCGACAAACTCAATGAGATCCACGCCGACTATTGGATCTGTTCGAGCGCCAAAGCGCAGGCGAAGCTCGGATTCGCGGCCAGTTACGATCTCGCCCAGGGAATGGCCGATTCCATCGGCTGGTACAAGAAGCAAGGATGGATCCGATGAAGTCTCAAGTCCTCAGTGCCTACTCGATCGCAGTAGCTCTCTCGGTCGGTTGGGTTGCCTGCTCCTCGGCGCCGGTCGCTCAGGTTGCGACTCTCGCCAAGATCCCCGATGAGCTCGGGATCCACCTCGACATGGATAGGCACGTTCTGTCGAATGGACTCACGGTGATTCTGGTCGAAGATCGAAGCACGCCGGTAGTCTCCTACCAGACCTGGTTCAAAGTTGGGTCGGTCGATGAGCACGTCGGCACCACGGGGATGGCCCATCTCTTTGAACATTTGATGTTCAAAGGAACCCTGAAATACGGACCCAAGAAGTTCTTCGAGAAACTGGAAGCGCGTGGCGCCGAGGTCAACGCCTACACCACGCGCGACTACACAGTTTACCACGAGTCGTTCACTCCGCAGCTCATCGACCAAGTCATCGACATGGAATCCGACCGGATGACCGGGCTCGTGCTCGACGCGGATACTGTCAACATCGAGCGCCAAGTTGTTCTGGAGGAGCGTCGGATGCGGACCGACAATTCGCCGGGAGGCAAGATGCAGGAAGCCCTTTGGAGCCTAGCCTACCGGGTACACCCCTATCAATGGCCCGTGATCGGTTATTCCGAGGATGTGATCAAGGTTCCCCTGGAAACAGTCCGGAAGTTCTACGGGGACTTCTACCAACCTTCGAACGCGACCTTGGTCGTGGTGGGGAACTTCGACAAGAAAGTCGTTTTCTGGAAAATCCAGGCCGCTTACTCCAGCATAAAAGGCGCTTTGCGTCCAAAACGCGAGATTCCGAAGGAGCCCCAGCAGACCGGGGAGCGGCGAATCGTTCTCTATGACAACGTCGCCTCCGGGAGATTGAGCCTAGCCTACCATGTGACTGATGCCGACAGCGATGATACTTACGCCCTCGATGTGTTGGCCAACATCCTCTTCGCCGGCACGAGCGGACGAGGGTACCGGAGCTTGGTCGACGGATCCGAACTCGTGACTTCGGTGGGAGGGTCTGCATTCACTCCGACTTTTCCGGGGCTCTTCATCATCACCTCGACCCCTCGCGCTGCCATTCGGAGCGAAGAAGTTGAAAAAGGCATTGAGAGCTTGATCCAAGAGGTCCAGAAGAGTGGAGTGACTCGCGAAGAGGTTCAAGTCGCAGTTCGTCAGCTGACGGTCCAGATGGTCGACAGCGTACGCACCCCCCACGGTCTCGCTCAGTTGATCGGCACGGTGACCACGGTATTGGGTGACCCGAGTCGCTTTTCGGAGGACCTCGCTAAATACACGAAGGTCACCGTCGGAGACGTACAGCGGGTCGCGCGCAAGTACCTCGTACCCGACAACCGCTCGGTCGTCACGCTCCTGCCGAAGCTTCAGGCAGAGAAAGTGTCCCCATGAAACGCATCTTCTCCCTGTTTTTCACTCTTTGCGCGTTATCGGCCTTCGGCGCCGAAGCCCCAGTGCTCCTGCAGCCCGAAATGGAGAAGCTCCCGAACGGGCTGACTGTCGCTTGGTATCCGAACGACAGCTTGCCGGTCGTTGATCTGGTGCTGCTCGTGAAATCCGGCTATCGCAACGACCCGAAGGGTAAGTCAGGGACCTCCGAACTCCTGTCCGCCACATTGGACAAAGGGGCGGGCGGGATGACCGCACAAGCGATTTCCCAAGCAGTCGAGAGGCTCGGGGCATCCCGGTATGCGGTCTCTGATGATGACGATTTCACCGCAGGGATGCACGGTTTGGCGCCGGACGCTCCTTTGTTGCTGGATATCCTGTCGAAAATGGTGATCCACCCGGAGTTTCCCGCGAACGAGGTCAGGCGCGAGCATTCGCGGCTTCTCGAGCGTTGGGCCCATCTTCCTGATTACGGGGATGCTTTGGCCTCGCTCGCCTATCACCGTTCGATTGCTGCTGGCACCGAGTACGGGCGCGGAAACTTCCTTCGAATTTCCGAATTCAAGAAGATCGATCGAACCGATCTCATCGCGTTCCATCGGCGGAACTTCACACCCGGGAATTCGATTCTCATGGTGGTGGGTCGTGTGGACCGGCAAGCCTTCGGCGAGCGGATCCGCAAGGATCTGGGAGGCTGGCAGGGAGAGGTTCCGAAGCCGAAGCCCGTCCTTTTCGCGGATGCCGGAGTGAAGCGGACCAGTCAGGACGAGATTCTCCTGGTCGAGCGCGAAGGCCTCACGCAGGCTCAGGTGCGACTCGGCTTCCGAGTGCCTTTGATCAAGAATCCGGACCGGTACTCGCTGGCGGTCTTGAATGCATTGGTGGGGGAGTATTTTCATAGTCGCCTCAACACGGTCATCCGCGATCAGCTCGGCCTGACGTACGGAATCGGGAGCTCCTTCAACTTCAGTCAGACGCTCGCGACTTTCGCGATCAGCTCGGCGACGCGCAACGAGACAGTCGGGAACCTGGTCAAAAAGACCCGCGAGATTCTGGAGAGCATCCGCAGCGGGGATATCTCCGAAGATGAAGTGAAAATGGCCAAGGAATACCTCGTCGGCGGATTTCCGCTGAGCGTTGCGACCCTGAACGACGTGGCATCGCGCTGGTTGAGCGGCTACGTCTTCGAGCTGGGGCCTGAGTATTTGAATGGATATGTGCCCCGGATTTCCGCAGTCACTCGCGAGCAGGTGCTGAGCGCAGCCAAGAAGCACATGGACCTCGACCATATGACCGTGGTGGTCGCCGGAGAGCCTGAGCCGATTTTGGGGAGTTTAAAAGCGGCCGGGTTCACTCGTGTGAAACGGATCAAGCCCAGGGCTTTGATGGATTAAGCGCTCAGGCTTGGCGGATCGAGAAGTGGCGATCTTCCCCGAACTGGATCCCCAGCCCGAGCGGCTCGATTTTTCTACGCAACTTGAAGAGATGGACGTCGAGGGTTTTTGAAACGACTTTCGTGCCTTTCCAGATTCTCCCGTACAGCTCTTCGCGGGACGCTCCTTTGGGGTAGCTCTCTTTCAGGATCAGGAGGATGTGGAACTCAGTGAGTGTGAGCTTAGCTTTGGCGCTTTTCACCCCGACTGTCAGCGAGAGAAAATCGAGCTCGGCCAAGAGCTTGCTTTCCGCCTGGATCCGATGCTTCTGGATCAGCCTTTCCAGTTTGATCCTCAGAAGCTCGGGATGGATGGGCTTGACGAAAAAGTCGTGGGCGCCGAATTCGAGGCTTCTCTCGATCAGGGACGCAGTGGGCTTGTTCGAGACGATCACGAGCGGAAACTCGAGAGGAGCGCGATCCGCTAAAAAATTGAATAGGTTGCCGTCGATCAAGTCGGCCTCTGCGATCAATGCGCCGGGAGCGCCTTGATCCTGCAATGCTTGATGCAATTCCGCGAATTTTAGAAACCCCCGCACTTCGCGGGTAGCGCTGAAAAGGTCCCGGATCCCTTCGATATCGGACTTCAGTCGGTCTGCGACCCAGACTTCGTTGTCGTAACTTTTGTGCAAAGAGCGCCCGGAAGCCATTGTTTCGGATAACCTATTTTGGCAACGGGGCGCTAGCGGTGGTTTCGATTGAAGCGGCCGGTAAAGTTTTCTTATCTGAAAGGGTGTTCAGACTTCCGACGCACAAACCGAAGATCCAGGTATGTTCATATCTGCAATGGAATTATCGCTCCATGTGATGCGTCCAGAAAATCCCCTGCCCCAAGATCGGGAGGTTTTTGAACAGTGCTTCAACCTTTGGAAAGAGGTCTGGTCGGCGACCTTCCAGGAGCTCGACGGGGATCCCACCATCCATTCAGACGGGTTTTGCAGGCAAACCCGGATGTTGGCGCTCCGGCATGGGTCGCGGGTCGTCGGGCTGGTGATGCAGCATGATCTTGATTTCTCACTCCCCACGGGACCACTGGACTCCTACTTCAAGATCTGGCCGGAGGGGGCGGTCCAAAAACTCCTACGGGACGGTCCACGAGTCATGGTCGGCAGCAATACCACTGTCCATCTGGACTATCGAGGGGACCTCGGAGGCGGTCTGAAGCTGAAGGACCTTCTCGTCGGCGTTGGGGTGAAGTGTTTCGTGGAAAGCGAATCAGACGTCCTCATGGCGATCATGAGGTGTCAAAAGGGATTGCACAAAACAGCCCACCGCTACGGAGCGGTTACCCTTCAAGAGGGGCTGGTGATGCACAACCAGCAGGTGGAGCTGATGGGATTTTATCGACGCCAGCTCTCCAGTCCCGGTGCGCTCGTTCCGGATCTCGGGGTTGAGGGAGTCTGGAAAAACCGAACTATCCATGATTCCGAAACCGTCTTACTTAGCCAAAGGACCGCCTGACTATGTTGAACCTGAAGTCGATCGTCCAAGAACAGACTGCTGCCACGGGGAAACTTCTCCTCACTTTTCCCTGGGAGGACCGTACGGCCTACGCGCAATGGTTGGCGCAGACCTACCATATGGTGAACCATTCGACCCGTCTCGTGGCTCTGGCGGGAGGTTTGACACCCTTGGATCGCAACGAGCTTCATGCGAGGTTCGTCGATCACTCCAAGGAGGAGCGAGGGCATCAATTAATCGCGATCTCGGATCTGAAGGCGTTGGGTTTCCGCATCGATGAACTGCCACGACTCGCGCAATCGGCCGCCATGTACCAGATCCAGTACTATTGGATTCAACATCAGGGCCCAGTTTCGTTCTTCGGGTATTCGCTGGCCCTCGAGAGCCTAGCTGCAGCCTATGGACCGGAGATCTACCGGAGGACTTCGACTGCCCATGGGCCAAAGAGCACTGTGTTCCTGAAGGTCCACTCCGAGGACGACGTCGAGCACACCGACCGAGCGTTCAAACTCCTCGCCACGCTCTCCGAAGCTGAAGCGAAGCTTGTCGTTGAGAATCTGGAAATTTCATCAGAGCTCTATCGCGGGATGTTGACCGGTATCGTCAGTCGCTTGGGTTTGGAGTTCAGCGAAGGACGGCAAGCGGCTGCGTGAGCTCGATCTGACTCGAGTCGGATGGAGAAGGTGAGCGCACCGGCGCGAGTCTCGCCCGATCGATCACGATCGAAGCACCTGCCGAGCTGGATCCGATCGGGTAGAGGGCGGCTCCCCATTGGAGGGTCAGCTCAATCGCGAATTTGTGGATCGAATGGGTCTCGTGGACCACGTGCACGGGGACGTCGAGCGGAACGATCCCGACCAATGCGCCAGAGTAGACTCGAGTTGCGAAATCGATCAACTGCGAGCTGATTGAATCCGGTCTCGTGTAGAGGGTGCTCCAGTGACCGCAATACATTTCCTCGAGCGAATAGCTGCAGAACTCGTAGTAGTTGAAACTCTGGAAAATAGGTTTTCCATCCGGGGAGTGGATCTCGATGATGCTGTCGGATTGGATCCGATTAAAGAGATCGGAGGGCGGCCTGAGTCCGAAGGACTTGAGTGCAGCCCAGGTCAAAGTAGGAGCGTCCGACATCGAGCCGCCCTGGGAGGCCGCGGACTTGCAGATCGAGACCCGCTGGGAGAGAGCTTGGAGAATCTTGGATTGCTCATCGACATCGAGCGAGCTGAATGAAGGCAGGTTCTCGTCATGGTAGGGGATCATGCCGATCCCGGCCTCCTTGGCATAGGACGCGTAACGAGAGGCGAGCTCGATGAAAAGTCTCTTGTTTTCGGCCAAAAGGTCGGAGTCACCTTGTGCGAACTGAGGGCTGGTCATGGGGCTGGGTATACCTTTATTTTTAGTACACGTCACTAGTTGAATATTTAATGCGGAATTGGAGCCGCTCCGATCTCAGCGGGGACGGTTAGCGGGGACGGTTAGCGGGGACGGAGGGACCTGATCAGCTGCATGATTTCGGTCGGGGAGACGTTCAGGAAATTGGAAAAGGCGTAAACGCGCATCAGCGGGATGGCGCGGAGTCCTTCCTCGTATTCCGTCAGCAGTTTGTCGCTGATTTCCAAGTAGGCCGCAGTGGCGGCGAGGGTTTGCTTCGCCTTCAGCCGCTTCTTCTTCAAGAAGTGACCGAGTTCAGGGTTTGGAGAATCCGTTTGGCTTCGACTGCGGGCTTGAATCCTGGATTTGGGTGTACTCATCGCCAGGGATTCGTAACAATCGAATCCAGGAAATGCACGCTCAATGCGGGTAAAGAAAGGACAACCGCTCGATCGTATCCTAACTGTGCGAAGTTCCGGGCAGTGAACCCTTACCTTCCTCGACAATTTTCATCTTCCGCTACGGTTTCAGACGAGACTGAGCGACTACGCCAGTTGCGGACCTGCGGTATCCTGGACTCAGTCCCAGATCCTGCCTACAACGATCAGGCATGGCTGGCTTTGCGTATTTGCGACGCTGAACACGCGTGGGTGAGCTTCCTCGATTCGGATCGACAATGGATTAAGGCAAGCGTCTCGCGGGAGGGTTCGGAAGCCTTCAAGTATGTCCGGACTTTCCCCAGGGGCGAGTCGTTTTGTGCCTATACGATCCTGGGAAGCGCTCTGCTCGAAGTCGAAGATGCGTCCATCGACGATCGTTTCAAGTCTTTTCCCATCGTGAGCTCCGACCCCGGCGTCCGGTTCTACGCGGGAGTGCCGCTGACGAATTCACGCGGTTTCCGTCTGGGCACACTTTGCGTGCTGAGTTCGCAGGTCCGCCGCTTGGACGAGGTGCAAAGGACCTCTTTGAAGATCCTGGGTACGGTTCTTTCTGGCCTGGTGGATCGGCACGAAAGCCAGAAGATCCGGCTCTTCAATGAAATCGCGGGTTCGATCGCTCACGAAATCAAAAACCCGCTCTCGGTCATCGTGAGCCGGGCCGGTTACGTGAGGGCACTCGCCGAGAGTGATCGTTTGACCCCGACTCAGACCTCGGAGTTCATGAGGGGCATCGAAGCGGTTGCAATGCGGATCGATCGTATCGTCAAGGGCATGATCCGGGCTGCCCAGGCCGATCAGACCATGCCGACCGAGCATGTGCTGATCAATCGTTTGGTCGAGGACACCCTACCGTTTTGCCGGGGGCAGATGGAGAGGGGTCAGATCGAGTTCCGCTACAAGCCGGCTCCCGCGGATTGGCAGATGGTATGCCAACCGGAGCGGATTTCCCAGGTTCTCATCAACGTCATCTGTAACGCGATCGATGCGATCAAAAGCGAGGAGCGCCGCTGGATCGAATTGGACATCGAGCGCGACTACCGCTTCTTCCGGTTTGCACTGACCGATAGTGGTCCCGGGATTCCCCTCGCGATCCGTGAGCGGATCTTCGATCCATTGGTGTCTTCCAAGAGCACGGATGAAGGAACCGGTTTGGGACTGAGCATTTGCCGAAGCATCATCGACTCTCACGGGGGCAGGATTTTCTTGGATGAGGAGTCCAAGGTCACCCGTTTCGTATTCGAGGTCCCCGTCGGAGGAGGATGAGCGGCTAAGCTTTCTCCATCCAGGAGCGGCCTTCGAAAAACGAGCCGAACTCCAGGCTGAGCGAGGGAGAGTGGATATCGCCGATCACGCGTCCTGTGGCGGAGACCACCACTTTGGTACGGGCTCGAATCTCCCCTTTGACATAGCCTTCGATCATCACGATATCGGCCTGGATCGAGCCTTCGACCCACGCGCTCTCCGCAAGGATCAAGGTGCTTCCATCGGCTGATTCAATCTGGCCTTTGAGGACACCATGCACCCGTGAAACGTGCTCGAATCGGATCTTGCCTTCGAGCTGGGTGCCTTCTGCGATGATATTGACGGTATTTTCGGTAATGTTCATGGAGTGGCCTCGGGCGAAGGCGCACTCGTGGGAACGGGCGCGGCCAGGGGAATCTTCGGAACTGTGGCGACTTTGGCCGCGGGGGATGCGCTTTTTGGGATCACGAGTCTCTCGATGAAAAGCACCCTTCCTGCTTGATTGAGGATGAGAGCGTCGATTTCACGAATCGAGTCGTGGGAATCGAGCGGTCCGAGTGTAGCCTGCACTTCGCGGAACCGGCTGACCGAGAAATACTCGCCGCGCATATGATCGATGATCGAGTCGGAAGCGGGCGTCTCCAGGACACCATCCGGGTAGCCCATCAAAAGCTGTGGGCCGCGCGCAAGCACGATGATGCGGCCAGTTTGGTTGCCGCCATCGGTGGCGGTGTACTGGATGCTGAAGGTCAGTCGCAAGCTTTTGCTTTGCCATTGGATATGGATCGGGCTGAGTTTGAACGGAAGTTGCGTGGCATCAGGCAGGGGATCCCGGCTCTTCAGAAGCGGAAGCGAGCCGAAGAAAAGATTGGCGCCGACGCCTGGACTGGGGGCAAGTACCATCGGTCCGTTCGCAATTGCGGGAGGGGGAACGGCGACCACGATCGGCGGGGCAGCGTGAGAAGGCTCGGCCGGCGGAGACGTCACTGCTTTGACGGCAACCGGAACGGTGTTGGGGACAGGATTCTTTGCGGCGTTTTGCCCAGCCAGCAGCTTGGCCCGAAGGTCATCGACTTCTTCCTCCAGATCCTGGACCTTTCCAGGTCCCAGAGTTCGGGTTTTCCAGTAGAACCAGGCGGCAGCTCCAGCGCTCGTGATTGAAAGAAACACAAGGATTCCGAGGAGAATCCCGAATCGCTTGAACCAACCCAGGGAGACGTTGAAATTCCGTGAGGAATAGCCGTCCTTGAAAATGAGTACGTTGACCGGCTCTTTGTTCATGACCTCGAAAAGGTTAGCTTTTTGAAATTTGGGTGTCAATTTACGCAGGCATTGAACCGAAGAGCCAAAAGATGAAGATTCTTCTCCTGAATCCTCTCGTCGACGCAGAGCAACAAATACTCAGACTCCTGAGGGAGAAGGGTATCGGCGTGCTTGTGTCTTCGGACGCCGCAGAAGCCTACGAGATCTTGAAGCTCCATCACCGGACTATCGAGCTCGCGATCATTCATCGTGAGGACGTACAGGGGAACGGCGAGCCGGGATTCCATTTCATTGATCTCATCAAAAAGGATCCAGACCAGTCTGACCTCCCTTACGTGATCACCAGTTCAAAATGGGGTCCCGCCGATTGCGCGAAACACCAGGGTACCTCACAGGGCGCGAATGCCTACTTTCCGCTTCCAGGGGGCGAATCCCAGGTTTTAGGGGTTCTCGAAAAGATTTTCGAGGAGTCCCTTTCCGCCTTGCCGCAGGGTTCTCAGTCGC
Organism: Bacteriovoracaceae bacterium; assembly: GCA_043759365.1. GTDB lineage: Bacteria > Bdellovibrionota > UBA1018 > UBA1018 > UBA1018 > JAYVNB01. The sequence goes on from JAYVNB010000119.1 coordinate 33,794, forward strand.
CCCCGCTCCGTGCTCCTACGATGGCGCGGGCTCCGGCAGCGGCCCTTCCTGCTCAGCGTGGCACTGAAGAGGCTCCCGAGTTGGTCCTCGAAGATGTCGCTACTTTGTTTGAAACGGGCGGACGCTCGGGCACCAGTGGTTCGATCCGCTTGGAAATGCCGGACTTCCTCGAAGAACCCAAGAAGTCGCCTCCCGCCCGAATCGAGGCTCCTGCGGCAGAAGCGCCCGTCCTGGACCTGATGGCCACTCAGGTTCTTCCTTCCCCGTTTTCCGAGCCTCACAGCGCAAATGTAGAAAACTCCGACGGGCCTGAGCTAGTCTCCATCGATTCGTTTGGCGAGCTTCCGGAGTCCGGAGAGAGTTTAAGCCAAGAGCCCGAGCGGTATGCGATCGAGCTTCCGGCGGAACCGAGCGTCGAGAGTGAATCGCTCCTGGAGGAGCTGCCCGACCCCTCTCCGGCAAGCGAAGGGGGGAGTCTTCTCGAATCCCTTCTCGCGACGGCCCCTCAGTTTGACGAGCCCTCCGCTTTGCTGGAGATCCCGGTCGAGCCCGAATATTCGCTTGAAGCCGCTCCCGAAGACGACGAGGAGGAGCCTTCTCCGGTGGTCCGGCAGAAAAAGAAGCGCGCTCGTCCGGGACCTGAAGAAGTATACGACGATGCGGACGATGAGAGCATGATCGCCCGTGAGATGCCCTACCTATTCGGGGCAGGCTCACAAGGAGTGTCCAAAACATCGGCGTCGGGTTATGATTTCATCCAGCCCTTGGGTGACGCAGTAGTCCCCGGCGGAGCTGTTCACTCCCCGGACGTGGAGACGCTCAAGAAGTACCTTCTGCTTCGCGAAGGGGATGTTGCCGCTCTCTCGACCCAGCTCAAGCTCGCCCGCGAGCAAGTGGGTGCGGTCGAAGGGGCTCTCCAGTTGGAACGTTCGCGCAGCGCGGAGTTTCAAAGGGTGATCGATGACCAGGGTCGGCGGATCGAGGAGTTTGAAAAGGAGAAGAAACTGGCGCTCGAAGGGTTGCAGGTTGAAATCGACGAACTCAAGTTCCAGACCAAGGCCAAATCTGACCGGGCCAGGGTTTTGGAATCGCATGTCGTCGAAGCGACTGACGAGATGGACCGCCTGAAGGAGCGCGTCCGGGCCGACATCCGCAAGATCCGGGTTCGCGAAAAGGAGCTCGAAAACCGTCTCGAAATCATGAAGAAGGACTCGGAAGCGCTCATTGGGGCCCGCGAGAACAAGATTATCGAGCTCAAGCGGAAAGTCGACTTGCTCGAGTTCAACATGGACCTCCTTCAGGATCAGCATGCCCGCGAGAAGGAGAACTCCTCCAAGGTCAAGGAACGCCTGGCGCGCGCGCTTCAAGCGGTCCGCGTGGCCGGTGGTCTCTTGGACAACGAGCGGCCCGCAGTCTCGCGTCGCAAGACCGATGAAGAACCTGGCAGCGAAGCGGAGTCCGCATGAGTGCAGGCGGGCGAACCAACACGAAAATCCTCCTGATCGAAGAGGATCCCAAGCAAACCGAGCTCTATTCGGATCTCATCCGGGGAGTCGAGGATTGCCAGATCGACGTGATCGCCGATCCGGAGTCCGCTGCGGAGTGGGTGGGTCGATTCAGTTACCACCTCGTAGTGATGGATTGCGATGAGATCGGCAACTCCTCCAAGACACTGGGAATCGTGGAAACCATCAAACGCATCAGTCCGGTCACGAGCGTAGTGATGATCGCTGCTAATGCCACGGTCGAGCAGGCCGTAGCCGCCATCCGGATCGGGGCAGAAGACTATCTTAAAAAACCTTTCAACGTTGAATCGTTCCAACTGGCAGTCAAGCGGGGTCTGGATCGAAAAACCGTGTTTGGGGAGAATTCGGGAGCATCGAGCTATCTCAACCTCGTCAACAGCTGCCAGATGATATCCGCCTCGCTCGAACAGGGTAGGATTTTCGGCATCATCCAGAGCTTCATCCTCAGGGAGCTGCGAAGCGATCACTCGGCGATCTACCGGATCGACAACGAGAATCCCGTGCGGGTCGAGGAAGGACAGACCGAGTTCCGCCGCGATCACGCGATGGAGGAGATCATCGATATCGCCCTCCACGCTTCCGGTTCCCTCGGAAAAATGGCTCAAGCCAACGAGGTCTACCGTTTCGTCGACCGCGGGCAGCTCACTCCGGGGCTTTTCGTCTTCCGGTTCCGTTGCGCAGGGGGGATCGATTTTTTCTGCGTCTGCCTTTCGCCCGAACGTCCCGCCGGGATGGAAGGGTTCGAGAGTCGCCTCAAGCTTCTCAAGGCGCAGATCGAAGTGACGGGCAAGAACATCGAAGAGTTTCAGGGAGTGCAGAGTCTGGTTTACGTAGACGATGCGACCGGCCTCTACAACACCCGCTACCTTTATAACATCCTGGATCGCGAGATCGCGCAGGCTCAGATCACTCAAAAGTCGTTCGCGATCCTTTTTCTGGATGGCGACCGCTTCAAGAGCATCAACGACAATTACGGACACTTGGCCGGAACGAAACTGCTGAATGAGCTCGGAGCGCGTCTTCGCCGCTACACTCGCGACCGAGACACGGTATTTAGATATGGGGGAGACGAGTTCGTGGCCGTGCTCCCCACTTGCGATCTTGAAACCGCCAAGCGGGTCGCGGAACGGATTCGCAGTTCGATCGAGAAGCACATCTTCCTGCAGGAGGAGGGCCTCAACGTCAAGATCACCGTTTCGATCGGCGTAGCGCTCTATCCCGACCACGCCGACTCGATCAAAGCAGTCATCAATTGCGCCGATCACGCGATGTACAGCGCCAAGAAAACCACTCGCAACAGCGTGTTCATCGCGCCGCTGCCCCCCAAGCCAGGTGCCTCCCCGGGTGTTGATACCCAGGCCATCGTGACGCCCGGGCCGACACCGCTGGAACCCGAGGATGTTGCGGTCGTCTCTCCTCCGACGCCGGCAAGCGTGGCCTCGGCCATCGCAGCCGAGAGCTCCGCGAGTCAGCCGGTTTCTCCGAAGTCTCTGACCTCCAAGCCCAAAGTGGGTGGCGGCAGTGGATGAGGATCGAAAGCTTCCGCGCTTCAAGCTCGTAGTCAGCGATTTCCATCTGGGTAAGGGCCGCTATTTCAGGGACGGGACCCAGAACATCCTCGAGGATTTCGTCTACGATCGCGAATTCGCCGATTTCCTGGACTTTCACCGGGCGGGCGAGTTCAAGGACGCAGAAGTCGAGTTGATCCTCAACGGGGACATCCTCAACCTCCTGCAGATCGATACTTGGGGAGTGTTCACGCATCTGATCACCGAAAAGAGCGTGATTCGCGCCGTCGAGCGGATCGTCGCCGGTCACCCCGAATTTTTCCAAGCCTTGCGCCGATGGGCCGCCCATCCCGGGCATACGATCAGCTACGTGGTGGGCAATCACGACGTGGGCATGCTCTGGGGAGGGCCGCGCGGTGTTTTTTCGCGCGCCTGCGGAGTCAATGTGATGTTTTATGACGTGAGCTATGTTTTCGACGGTGTCCACGTCGAACATGGGCAGCAGCATGAGAGCTTCGCCCGTATCGACATGAAACGGCCCTTCATCACTCGCGGTCTACCCGAACCCGTCCTCAACTTGCCCTGGGCCTCGTTGTTCGTGGCGGTAGTCCTTCCCGGCATCAAGCAGGAGCGGGCCCATGTCGACAAGGTCCGACCGTTCCGTACTTTCCTGATCTGGGCCGCGATTCACGACTTTTGGTGGGGAGTGAAAACGCTGGCTCGGATCGGGAAGTTCGTCTTCGATACGATCCTCTTCAAGACCCGCTATCGCATCCGACACGGCGTGGGCACCTCCTTCGGCTCGCTTCAGGAGATCTCGGTCTACCCGAGCTATGACAAGATCGCCTTCAAGATCCTGGATGACAAAGAGGATGTCCATACGGTGATCTTCGGCCACACACACGTGCTTCGGCATCGCAGATACCGTGAGGGGAAACAGTATTTCAACGAAGGCTCGTGGAATGAAGTCACCAATCTGGATCTGAGCGAGTACGGAACGCGCACGCGCCTCACGTATGCCCACATCGAATACCCCACCGCGGAACCGACCTCAGCCGGCCGGCCTCAGATCCGACTCAAAGAGTGGAGAGGTTTCTGGCGTCCGGAGATGGACGTCCTAGCTTAGTGAGGGCGCTGGTTCCGTACGTGGCTGGGATCATTGATCCTCCTGGATGCCCCGCATTTTCAAGAGGTCGCTCGCCGGCGAGTGGCTCTTTTCGATGCATTCACAGCGGATCTGGTTGTCGCCGTCGGTTCCAGGTGCGCAGCTGAGTTTCTTTTTCGCGTTCTTATCGCAGGGAACTCCTGCTTGGGCGAAGAGGGCTCGGCAGGCGGTCTCCGGAGTTCCCGATTCGAGGCTGGCTGAACAATCGCAGTTCCCTTCCTGGATTCGGCACTCTGCGTCTGCCGCGAAAGTAGGGGGGGTCCACGCCAGGATCAAGGTCAACATGATCATCGAGTAGTTGAGGCTTTTGAAGGTCGGTTTCAAGGGACGTCTCGCGTAGGTGCTGCAGACTGAAAACGTAGGTCTGTCCTTGAATTCTATTCTGGGATGAAAGTTCCTGAAATGTGTCCAGACGGACACCGTGGAATTTATTTTGTGGAATTTATTTCGGATCGCAGGCTTCGGGAGACCCGTAGGCGAAACAAAGGGCTTGGTCCGTGTTTTCGATCAAGCTCTCGTCCGAAAGCGGTGCCACCGCGGCGAGATCGGACTCGGATTGAGATTTGCAGTCCTCACCGAGATCCGGCAAAAAGGCGGAAGCGGGCCTCCCCCACGTGGGCTCCCACAGGGCTCGGAAACTTCAGGAAAGGCTGCCAATCGACTTCATGTTTTTCAAAACCGATCTCCATGATCTTTCCGCCCAGGAAATTGATTCCCGCATAAGTGTGGTTGACCGAGGAGGTTGGGGGCGGAACGTTGAAGTTGAAGCTGTTGCCAGTGAATTTCCCTGCAGTGACGTACTGCGCAGTGGTGCCTGAAGAGTGGGTCATCCCTTTTTCGGGGGGCGCCTCGAATTTCTCCGGGGGATAGGGGACTGAGTGGTCCGCCTTCGCCTGCGAGACGAAGAGTATGATCGAGGCCGTGAGCGCGGCGATAGGGATGAAGCGACGCATGACTCCAGTATATCCTGGAGACCCGGGGATTGAAGCCTGTTCTTGCCCTTCCCCTTGCGCTCGACTACTCTGCAGGTCCATGAGGGTTATTGCAGTCATTCCTGCTCGGTTCGCCGCAACGCGGCTCCCGGGTAAGCCCCTCTCGGACATCCAAGGCAAGCCAATGGTTCAGTGGGTTTACGAGCGTGCCCGGCAAGCTCGGGGGCTCGAGCGGGTCATTGTGGCTACCGATGACGAGAGGATCGTGCAGGTCGTCCGAGGATTCGGGGGGGAGGTCATCATGACTGACCCGGCGCTTCCCAGCGGGACGGACCGAGTCGCCGCAGTGGCCGAAAAGGTCGGAGCGGATGTGTATGTGAACGTCCAAGGCGACGAACCCCTGATGAGTCCTCGAGCGATCGAAGCCGCGATGGGCTTGGTGACGTCGGGCAAGTTTCCGATGGCCACCGTCATGCGCCCATTCAAGAACCCGGGGGATCTAGAAAATCGCAACCTAGTCAAAGTCCTTTCGGACCGAAACGGGCGCGCGCTTTATTTCTCGAGGCTGCCGATCCCTTACGGTCGCCAACCTGTTCCCCGGGATCCCTTATCGGGCGAAGTTCCCGAAGCGATCGTGCCGCGCAATCACGTCGGCCTGTATGTCTATACTCGCGAGACGTTGTTTCGCTTCAGTTCCTTGCCGCCCTCTCCGCTCGAGAGAATGGAAATGCTCGAACAGCTGCGGGCTCTCGAGGATGGAATCCCGATCGGCATCACAGAAGTGGATTTCACGTCCTTCGAAGTGAACGACCGGTCCGATCTCGAAAAGATCCGCGCCTATTTCGCCGCTGAAAGCGCCCTAAAAGACAATCAAAGAGGCAACTGAATCCATGGCCAAGCAGAGAAAATACATTTTTGTCACGGGCGGCGTGCTTTCTTCGATCGGCAAAGGGATCGCCGCCGCCTCGATTGGCATGTTGATGGAGAATCGCGGCCTCGCCGTCACCATGATCAAGATGGATCCCTACCTGAACGTCGATCCGGGAACGATGTCACCACTCCAGCATGGGGAGGTTTTCGTTTTGGATGACGGCGCGGAGACTGACTTGGACCTCGGCCATTATTCGCGGTTTGTGCAGAACGCTCATTTCACTCGAAAGAACAGCTTCACCACGGGACGTATTTACGACACGGTCATACGCCGCGAACGCGCTGGCGGGTATCTGGGAAAAACCGTTCAGGTGATTCCGCACATCACCGACGAGATCAAGCGCCACATCGAAGATGCGACCAACGGCGCCGATCTCGCGATCGTCGAAGTTGGCGGAACGGTCGGCGACATCGAGTCCCTCCCTTTTCTCGAGGCTATCCGGCAGATGAAAGTGGAGCAGGGCGGATCCAACGTCCTTTTCGTCCATTTGACGCTCGTGCCTTACATCGTCGCCGCAGGCGAGCTGAAGACCAAGCCGACCCAGCATTCGGTCAAGGAGTTGCGCGAGATCGGAATCCAGCCCGATATCCTCCTTTGCCGTTCCGATCGAGTGCTTCCGAAGGATGTGAAGGACAAGATCGGTCTTTTTTGCAATCTCGCAGGCGATCACGTGTTCAGTGCGGTCGACGTCGATACGATCTATGAAGTCCCTCTGATTTTCCATTCCGAGAACCTCGACGAGAAAATCTCAGAGAAGCTCGGGATGTGGACCGGAAGACCCGACCTTTCCAAGTGGCAGGCCATGGTTGATCGGATCAAGAAGCCCAAAGGCGAAGTCACGATCGGGATCGTCGGAAAATACACCGACTGGCGAGACAGTTACAAATCGCTGTCGGAAGCGCTGATTCACGGGGGGGTCGCGAACGATGTGAAAGTAAAGATGCTTTACATCGACTCCGAGGAGATCGAGAACGGCACGAACCTGGAGTTGCTCCGTTCGGTCGATGGCATTCTGGTTCCCGGCGGTTTCGGGGAGCGGGGAGTGGAAGGCAAAATCAAGGCGATCGAGTTCGCGCGCACCGAGAACGTCCCTTACTTCGGAATCTGTCTCGGTATGCAACTCGCCACCATCGAGTACGCTCGCAACGTCTGTGGCATGAAGGAGGCCAGTTCGGCTGAGTTCACTCCCGAAGGACGCGAAAACGTCATCGATCTGATGGACTCGCAAAAGGGCGTGAAGGACCTAGGCGGAACGATGCGTCTCGGAGCTTACCCTTGCCAAGTGCTGGCTAAGCACAATGGCAAGTCCACCGCGGCCTATAAGGCCTACGGCAAGGAGCAGATCTCCGAGCGTCACCGCCACCGCTTCGAGGTGTCCAACCATTTCCGCGCAAAAATCGAGGAGAAGGGGCTTCTCGTTTCCGGGCGCTACTCGCATAAGGAAACAGGGGCCGAGCTGGTCGAAATGATCGAGATTCCGGGGCATCCTTGGTTCCTCGGATGTCAGTTCCATCCCGAGCTCCTCTCCAAGCCCTTGAGCCCGCATCCGCTCTTTGCCGCTTTCATCAAGGCATCGAAGGAGGCCGGCAAGGGCGCGCAACGGGCATTGAAAGGAATCAGCTAAGATGAGCGTACTCCACCCCGATCCTGAACCGATCCTCGCACCGATGACCTTGATCGCGGGCCCCTGCGTGATCGAGGACGAAGGTCTGATCCTCGAAGTCGCATCGGAGCTAAAGCGTCAGCTTGCCGGACTTCCGGTGAAGCTCTATTTCAAAGCTTCGTTCGACAAGGCCAACCGGACCTCGATCGAAGGGTTTCGCGGCCCTGGACTCGCCGAAGGAATGAGGCTTTTGGACAAGGTCAAATCGAAGACCGGGCTTCCCCTGCTGACCGATTTCCACACACCGGATCAAGCGGAGTCGGTTGCTGAAATGATCGATTTCCTCCAGGTACCGGCGTTCCTTTGTCGGCAGACGGACATGATCATCGCAGCTGCCGAGGCTTGTTTGAAGCATGGCCGTCGACTGAATGTGAAGAAGGGGCAGTTTCTCGCACCCTGGGACGCCAAAAACATTGTCGAAAAAGTTCACGCAGTCGAAGAGCGCGCGATGAAGCAGGGTTGGCTCAAGTCCAAACCGGATGCCGAGTGGTTTGCACTCACCGAGCGAGGGGTTTGCCACGGTTACAACACCCTCGTCGTCGACATGGTTTCGTTCCAGACCATGAAGGCGTTCGGCGTTCCCACGATTTACGATGCTACCCACTCGATCCAATCCCCTGGCGCGGGCGCAGGCGGAAAGAGCACCGGCGGCAAGCGTGAGTACCTTGAGACACTGGCCCGTGCCGCGATGGCCAGCGGCGCCGATGGGCTCTTCATGGAGTGTCATCCTCGGCCAGCCCAGGCCAAGAGTGACGGTCCGAATGCATTTTACCTGGAGCACGTGGGGACTTTCGTTCGGCAGCTCCTCGAGATCCGAGCGTTGGTCGCAAAGATGCCGAAGCTCCTCCCGGAGGCCCTGAAATGATCAAGCTCATCGAAACCCAGGAAATCCAGAACCGCTTGAAGAAAATCAGGCTTTTGATCCTCGACGTCGATGGCGTCATGACGGACGGCCGGATCTTTTGGCTCGAGAGCCACGGTTGGACCCGTTACTTCCACATCAAGGATGGTTACGGTCTCAAGCTTTTGATGAAGGCGGGCATTCAAGTGGCGGTCATCAGCGGGGGCGACTCCAAAGATGTCAGGATCCGAATGGAGTTCCTGAAGATTCCTTACGTGTTCCTGGGCGACGAGAACAAGGTCATCGCTCTGGACAAGATCACCGAGGCTACCGGCCTCACGCACGATCAGATGGCTTTCATGGGTGACGATCTTTTTGACATCCCCGTGCTTGAAAAAATGGGTTTCTCCGCGACTGTGCCCCACGCCGTGGATCCGGTGAAGGAGCGTGTCCATTACATCACCGAGTCGGCGGGAGGCTGGGGGGCTGTTCGAGAAATCGCCGATGCGATCCGCAAGTCGCAGGGGCTTCCTAATCCTTATTGAGGCCGGAGCGGGCGGTGTCAGAAACCCGACAGTTGGGGATCAGTTCCGGTTCCGGTATCCTAGAAGGATGAGCTTTCGTGGAGCAACGCTCCTCCCTCTTCTGTTGGCTGGCATTTCGCATGCTGCTCCCCCGCGCAACCCCCTCGATTGCGGTTATGGAGGAGAGCAGGGAACGCAGCGAATCTGTCCCGTGGGCCAGAAACCAGATGCCGCTGTTTGTGATGCTTTCAGTTCGCGAACTCGGTCGGTCCCGCGCACGAGTGACTGCTGCAATGGGAGCTTTCAGAAGAGTGGAATTGCGAAGCGCTCGAATGGTGCGCTCTACGACGTTTTTGAATGCGTACCGAGTCTGACGCTTCCGGCAGGCATGCCCGCCTATGTTCCGCGATACTCCAACTCCGCTCAAGCCACCGGCTGGTACAAGGCCATCCATGCATTGAATCACACTGGACGCTACGAATTCAGCCCGCTCGCGGTGGTCGTATCCCCGCTCGCCCTCCCCACCTCAACCCCGATTGCTACGCCGCTCCCGCCTCCTGTAATTTCGCGGACAGTGGACGCGACCTTGCGAGTGAATCCCCAGAACCGCTCGATTCCTCCATTGAGTGACGCCGAGAAGTCGGCACTTTCGGCGACAGCTGCCGCCGGAGGCGGGCACGCCTGCAA